>JABDJL010000069.1 GCA_013002505.1 Lysobacterales bacterium
AGTGAAGATCGAGTAGCTGGCCGTCGGGTACGGCTGGTTCTTGCTGGCAAGGTAGGAGTGCATGGCATGGCCCCACTCGTGGGCCAGCGTCGAAACGGACTCATAGTCGTCGTTGTAATTCATCAGCACGAACGGGTGCTCATCGTAAATGCTGCCATTCATGTACGCGCCCGAGCGCTTTCCCGGGCGGGGGTAGGCGTCCATCCAGCGGTTTTCGAATCCGCTGGCCATGACCTCGATATACGCGCCACCCAGCGGTTTCGAAGACTCGAGCGTCAGCTGTTTGCCCACTGCGAGGGGGAATTCCTTGTCGGTCTCGACCAGCGACGGATAGATGTCGTAATAACCCAGGTCATCGACGCCGAGCATTCTTCCGCGCAGGCGAAAATAGCGGTGCAGCGTGTCAAGGTTTTCACCGGTCTCACGGACCAAGGTGCGGTAGATGTCCTCGGGAATGTTGTTGCTGTCCAGCGCCGCCGTCAGTGAGTTCGGATAATTGCGTTGCCGATGACTGAACACGTGCGCGTTGACCTGCCCGGCCAGGGTCGTGCCAAAGGTGCGTTCGAAATCCTTCCACGTGCCCCAGAATGCATCAAACACCGCTTTGCGGTCTTCGCGGTTGTTGACCGCGCGGTATTTTGAGTAGGCCGACTGGTCCAGCACCACTTCTTCGCCGCTGGAAAGCGTAATGGCCGGCCACGGCATATCGGCGTTGGCCAGCGTGCGATAGGTGTTTGCAGATGCGCCGCTCATCAGCGACGTGGCCGCCATCATCTGCTCGGCTTCGGGGGACAATACGTGCTCTGCCTGGCGCAGGGTGTCCAGGATGTCCAGCGCGTAGGGTTCCAGCGCCGGCAGTTCGTTGATATAGGATTTCAGGGTTTCTTCCCCGATTTCGAGAATTTCCGGTGAAACAAAGGACAGCTTTTCAGAGAACTGGCTGCCAAGAATACGAACCTCGGTACGCCGTTGCTGTGCCGCTGCATCGCGGGTATCGGCATCGGATGACATGGCCGCATAGGATGAAATCCGCGCCCACTCCTTGAACATGTCGTTTAACATTTCGGCGCACTCGAGCAGCTTTTCCGCACTGTCACCCAGGTGGCCCTTGCAGTCGTCAATGTCATCGAAACGCGCCGCTATGGCGTCCTTGGCTGCCGACCAGTCTTCAACGGTCGGGAAAATATGGCCCAGGTCCCAGGTGTCCTTGACATCCTCGGCCTGCACCGCGTTGTTGACGGACGCTGCTAGCAACATGATCAGAAATCCTCTCATTTCATACCTCTCTGCACTGTTGTGCCGTACTTTTCGTAGCTGCGCATTATCCCGTAGTGGACTGCGAAAAGGTTGTGCCAAAGGTACTGCGCGTTTTCATCTTTGCTGGTGACATTTTCGATTTAGGCAGGCCCGTAAGTGCGATGAAGGCATATGACCGGGCTATTCGCAGGGCACGCCGTGAACACATCCCTGTTTCTCTGGACCCTTCGAACAGCCTCGGCACATACCTTCTCGTGCAACACCGCGCAGGTTCGAGGGGGGCCATGTCCTGTTTTTCGGACCGTAGCAAACAGGGATGTTTGCTTTCGAGCGTACAGGGACGTATTTACCGCGTGTCCGTAAAACATGGGCAGGCCTGCCTCGAACCAGGGTCCGCAGCGCAGAGCGTCTTGCTTGAAGGGGTTTGGTCGGTTCTTACTGCTTCTCAACAGTGTAGAGAATGTCGAGCGACTGGCGCTCGCCGGAAGCGGCTTCGATGGCCAGCCTTCTGGACAGCTTGTAGCGAAGCAAAAGTGTGCCGAGGCGGCTGAAAACCCCGTAGGCATAGCGCGCATAAAGCCGCTTGTTCAGTTGCTTGCCGGCCACCAGCGCGGTGCCCTGTCCGCCGTCACCGACCAGGTTCAGCTGGTCCAGGCCCAGCCGTGCTCCAATTTGCTGGGTGATCCTCGAGGCCTGTCCAAGGCCCAGCGCAATGGCGGCGTTAGAGACATCAGCGCCCTCGGCATCACTGGCCTGGCTCAGTGGCCGGCCAATCACCAGGTAGGACAGTGCGTCCGCCTCGGCCATGGCCGGAACCGAATACACCTCTGAGGAAAGGCTCAGGGCGCGGCCCTTCAGGTGAATGCCGGCCGTCACCGGGCCATCAAAAGTCTCGATGATGCGGATTGCACGCACATCGACCACCGGATTATCAAACGGGCCGGTGAATAACAACGTGCCCTGCTCTATCTGCAGCTTCTGTCCATAAGCCTCAAAGGTTCCGCCAACCAGGCTGACTTCGCCCGTGGCAGTGGGCGGGCGGCCCCTTGGCACCCGAATCAGCAGGTCACCGGCCAGGCGGGTATCGAGCCCGAACAACTGCACGCGAACCTGGTCACCGAGCGACAGGCGGGCCTCGCCGAAATAGCGCGTGGGGCGCAGCGCCGGCTCTTCTGCACCCAGCACCCGGACGTCTTCCGAGATGGTCACAGCACCCTCCGGCAACTCGCGAATCTGCACCTCGGCCTTGGGCAGCCCCAGTTTGCCACGCAGCTCCCAGCCTTCATCGCTGGACTGAATGTCGATTTCCGGCGACACCCAAACATGGTATTCGGGCCAGTTAAGCAGCTCTGCCGTGTCTCCGGTGATACTGATCTGCGCACTTCGCTCCGATGTCATGATTCGTTCAAAACGTCCGCTTATCGCCAGCGTACCCTCGCCCGCGCGGGCCGTACCTGTCAGTGACGCCGCTCCGCTCGGCTCACCGGCCAGCGACAAGTCCACATCGTCCAGCATGATGTTCAGGGCCGGGATCATGATACGGCCCTGTTTCCAGTCCAGGCTTCCCCTGATGTTGGGCGCCATCGCCGGCCCCGCCAGGAAGATGCTGGCAGAGATCTTGCCGTCGAGCCGGTCCAGCTCGGGCACCACCGCTGATACCCAGCTCCAGTCATTGCCGGTAAGCTCGATGTTGCCCTCGATAACGGCATCCCGCGAGACCCGGTCCACGCTCAGCTGCAGTTCTGCGCTGACATCGGGCTCGATACTCAGCTGTGCCGATGCCGTGGCGCCGCCGCCGGCCAGGAGCAGCTGCAGCCGTGCGCGTGGAATGCTGATTTCGGCTTGCTCGTTACCGGGAATGCTGGCTACCAGGACCGTGTCGGCCTGGCGCCATTCCACCGAGCCCGACCAGGCGCCATCACGATAACTGACATCCACCTCCGCATCGGCCGTCCCGCGCAGCTGCTGGTTCTCGGGAATCAGTGGCTGAAGATTCTCCAGGGCCCAGTTGCTCAGTGCAGCCTTGAAGACCGTGACCTGATCAACCTTTTCGAACGTCGTTATCGTGACCTCGCTGTCCTCGTTGCGCCAGCGGCTGGCGGACGCTGAAACACCCGTTGCATCCGAGCGAATCGTGAAGGGCTCGTCCAGCACCCATGTTCCGACCTGTGGTCCGCTGAAATTTACCTCCTCAAGGATGCCGGTGATCTGTTCATCGTCGAGGTTTAGCACCGACTGAAGCGTTGCGCTAAACAAGTCAGATTCCCAGTTGAGCATCAGGTTAAGCGCGTCAAACTGCCCGGAGCCTTCGGCGGTGACGAGCGCCGGGGGTGCGTTGTCGTAACTCAAGTCCTGTGCGACCAGTGAAAAACTGATTCCCTGGTTGCCAACCGAGCCGCTGTTGATGTTTAGCCTGGCCAGGGTCCAGCCCGCGTAGGCCAGGTCGGTTCCACCGGCACGCCCGGAAAAGATCGGGGAATCGACGGGCCCGCCAAGGCTGCCCTCGGCGTTGATGCGGCCGCTGAGTCCGGGCCAGACACTCTGCAGTGACGGCGCCCTGATTGCCAGCTGTGCATCAATTTGTTGACCATCAATGAAGCCGTCAAATTGAATTTCGTTGTCTCCGGCCAGTAATCGGCAGGAATCGCAGCGAAAAATGTCGGGGCCGGCCTGTGCATTACCGCGCAGGTCCAACGGTCTTCCGTTCAACTCGCCATCAACCCTGAACCCGTCGAAGCGAACTTCGTCGCTTTCATCGAGGATGAACAGGGCCTCTCCCTGCAGGCTGCCCGACAGGCTTTCGTGCAGCCAGGATGGATCGAATCCACTGACGCTGACGGTTCCCTCAGAGCGGATCGCTTCCGACCAGTCCAGGAACCCCTGGTAACGGACATCACCCATGTCGCTGATAGACGTCGCGTCCACAATATCAAGGCCTTCGAGGTTGCCCTGGCCGTTACCCGACACTTGCTGCAACGGAATTTCGGGTGCCTCGACCTCGAATTGATAAGCAAGGCTGTACTTATCAAGCACACCGGACAGATGCGCGGTTCCCGCACGCAAGTAGATTTCCTCGGATTGCCATTCCTGCCAGCCGATATGAAGATTGAGCAGCGGCGCCGGACCATCGAAAGGCGCCACGGTACCTTCCAGCGCGAATGGAAACGGCCCTGAAACCTGCTGGTTCAGCTCGAGCAGTTCCAGCGTTCCGGAGACCGGCCCGGTCCCGCTCCAGCCGTGCTCGGGGTAGTGCCATGACAGCTCGGCTGTCAATGGAACCGGCCCGCGGACTTCAGCTGCCACCTGCCGCAACTCCAGCGCGACACCCAGGGTCGCCAGGCTTGCGCTGGTGACCGCCAGGCGGTGTTCGTCACCTTCAATGCAGGCGCCATTGACTTTGATGTTCTCGAGAAGTACCAGCGCATCGCCCTCACCGCTGCGAACTTCATGAATCCGCAGTTTTTCCACGCAAAGCGTAAAAGGCCATTGCGGCAGTTCGATTTGCAGGCCGCTGGCATCCGGCTCAGCATCGGTCTGCTGGTGGCTGACATTGCGCACGGATACTGATTCCAGCATCAGCTTTCCGGCCATCAGCGACGACCAGTTGACCTCCAGCTCAAGCCCTTCAAGTTGTGCCACGTGGTCATCGTCCTGGTATCGCAATGCAGGCAAAGACATGCCTTTCGCCAGGCTGCCATTCACTTCCGGGATGCGAATATCTGAGCCGCTCATGACCACCAGCCGCTCGACCGCCCATTGCGCACCTGCACGGCTGTTCATCACAAAAATCAATACCGCGATGATCAGCAGCACAGGCAGCAGCAGCACCAGCGCGATCTTCTTCAACAAGCCCCGCTTCACAGGTCGGGTCCCAGCGTAATGTGGATGCGCCAACTGCGATCGGGGTCATCCAGCGGGTGGGCAAAATCCAGCCGCACCGGGCCGATGGGAGAGTACCAGCGAACACCGACACCGACGCCGGTGCTGGCTTCAAAATCCGAACCGATAAACGCACTGCCCGTGTCTACAAAGCCAGCTACCGCCCATTGGTCACGAACCAGTTTTTCAATTTCGATACTGGCTTCGAGCAGGTTTTCACCACCGATGATCCTGCCGCTGGCGCCAACCGGCCCCAGCTCCTCAAAATCGTAACCACGGATACTCTGGTCGCCACCGGCCAGGAATCGTACCGAGGCCGGCAGCTCTTCCAGGCTGTCTTCAAAAGTCATGCCGACGCGGGCGCGAACGAGTACGCGCGTGAAGTCACTGAATGAGTGAATCCACTTGGCATTGGCGCGCAGCTGAACAAAACTGGTGTCCGACCCTGCCGAGTCGCTGGCGCCCCGAACATCAAGGCTCAGGCGACGGCCGTTGCGCGTCCTGCTCAGCTCGCGACCCCTGACCGACTCCCAGTTGAATCCGAGCAACAACAAGTCACTGGAGCCAGCCTCATCGCCAATGATGAAATCTTCCGACAGGAAGTCGATATAGCGCGTCTCCAGCCACGAACCGGACCTTGCCTTTGAGTAGGTCAGGCCGAGCTTGGAAGTGTCGTTTTCACTGGTGTCCGTCTCCTCGTGTAAAAACCCGCCGGAAAGGCTGTACCACTCACTTCGCGGATCCGAGCGCGGCCACCGGTACGTGGTGCTGAACTCAGATTTGATCTCCGACCCGAACAGCCGGCTTTCAAGCTGGTGGCCCTTGTCATTGACCCGCCGGTTGACGAAGCTGATTTTGCCCTGCGGACCGGTGTCAGTCGCGAAACCGGCCCCGACCGAGTAAACCCTTCGCGGGCCGGGCTCGAGCTCCACCTGGACCGGTACGGTCTTAGCCTGCTTGTCGAGCGGCTCGGTGCTGATGGATATCGAGGAAAAATAGCTGCTGTCGCGCAGGGACTCGTATAAATCATCAATCGCCGCCGACTGGTAAGTTTCACCACTGCGAATATCGCTGTATCCACGTAACAGGCTGTCCTTGATGATGCCCTGCGTAAAAATCACTTCGCCGAAGCGGTACTGTTCGCCAGCATCGAGCTCCAGCACCACGCTCGCCGTGTTGGCCTGCCGGTCAACCAGCACTTCGGCGTGCTTATAGCGGGCGTCAAAGTATCCACGGCTGATCGCATCATTCAGCAGGGCCGCCTTGTAAGCCTCGTAGCGGCCGTGGTTGAGAATTTCGCCGGAAACCAGCGGCGCCAGTGCCGGCTCCGGTTTCCCGGCTGTGGCCTGCTCAATCGCGGCATCGATCCTGACCTCTGCCAGGCGGACCGGCTCACCCGGGTCAACATCGAATCGTGCGACCCAGCACCCTTCGGGCCACTCGATATCTGCCTTGAAGCGGGCGTTGTAATAACCCATCGCCCTCAGGGAGCGCTGCAGGCTGTCACCCGCATCCCGGTACAGGCGCTGTATGCGGCTCGGCGACGCATCACAGCTAGCCGCGGCAAGCGGCATCAGCGCGCGCGCATTGGCCTCCAACTCCGGCGCCAGGCCGGAAAAGACCAGGTCTGCACCGGCAGCCAATGGACAAGCCAGGCACCCCGTCATCAACAGCTCACGTATGGTTCTTTTCAACTGCATCCTGTTGCAGACTCATTCCTTGAAATTGACGGCTGGTTTGGCCCTTGAAGCCGGCCTTATGCTAACGCAGAGTTGACCGGACCAGTGACCCCGATGTTTCGACCAGCAAGCTTGTATTCGGTTGCACGTGTAAGCCGGCGGCCCATCGGAGACAAGCTTTAACCGACTGGTTAAATTTTTCAGACAAGGCACAGCGTAGTGCAGCTTGAAGGGCACGCCGTGAACACTTCCCTGTGGGCTCCATCGAAACATCCCTGTTTCTCAGGGTCCTTAAACCTGCACTACGCTATACCTTGCTGTGGGTTCGCAGCGGGCCGTGAGGTGGGCCAGCTCTGCAGGCCTGCGTATAACCAGCAAAGCCGATTTTCACTGTAAGAGCTGCGACCGTAGTTCCTGGAAGTCACTGGAGATGGTCTGCGACAGGATTTTCTTGTCGGCCACTTTGGCAAGGGCGGCCGGCAACTCAACGGGCTTGCCGGTGACTGCCTCGATGTGCTCGCGAAACTTGGCCGGGTGGGCGGTACACAAAAATACGCCGGTTTCATCCGGATTCAGTTGATCGGCGAGCACGCGCCAGCCCAGCGCACTGTGCGGGTCAGCCAGGTAACCAAGTTTTTCGAGGTCGCGGATCGCCTGCGCGGTTGCGTCGTCATCCAGCGCGCTGGACACCAGCAGGGACTCCACGTCCAAACCATACATGGCATGCAATGCCAAAACGCGCGAAAAATTGTTGGGCTTCGAAATGTCCATCGCGTTGGTCATCGTGGCAACTGTTGGTCGTGGATCCCACTCGCCGGTTGCGATGAAACGCGGCACCGTGTCGTTGCTGTTGGTGGCTGCAATGATGCGCTTTGCCGGCAAGCCGATGGCGCAGGCGATCAGGCCGGCCGTTACATTGCCGAAATTTCCGGAAGGTACGCTGAACACGGGCCTGGCGCCGCGCGGCAGTTGCGCCACCGCCTCGAAGTAGTAACAGACCTGGGCCAGCAGGCGCGCGATATTGATCGAGTTGGCCGAATTCAGACCCAGCGAGCGCACCAGCTCCGGGTCATCAAAAGCTTGTTTGACCAGGGCCTGGCAGGCATCAAAGTCATCCTCGACGGCCAGGGTCCTGATGTTTTCACCGAGCGTGCAAAACAGTTTTTCCTGCAGTCCGCTCACCCGCCCCTTGGGATAAAGGATGACAACATCTATGCCTTGCTGGCGGTAGAACGCCTGTGCCACGGCCGCACCGGTATCACCGGAAGTCGCGGTCAGAATGGTGTTGCGATTTCGAGTACCAGACTCGCGATTGGCCCACGCCAACACCTCGGCCATGAAGCGCGCACCGAAATCCTTGAATGCCAGCGAGGTACCGTGAAACAGCTCCAGGGCATGGGTACGCTCACCGATCTTTACCAGCGGAACCTTGAAATTGAATGCCGCCTTGACCATGCCGCGCAACACGGCGGGATCGATTTCTCCCTGTGTCAGGTGATCGAGAATGACCGCACTGCGAGCGACGAAAGGCATGTCGAGCAACACCGGAATGTCGCTTCGCGGCACCAGTGCCTGGGGCA
>JABDJL010000080.1 GCA_013002505.1 Lysobacterales bacterium
CTGATGGAGTCGCTGGAAGGTAAAAAAGGGCAGCCCCGCTACAAGCCGCCGTTTCCGGCCAATTTCGGGCTATACGGCAAACCGAGCACGATTAATAACACCGAAACGCTGGCCTCCGTGCCGGCCATCATGCGAAACGGTGCGGAGTGGTTCCTGGAAATCGGTAAGCCCAACAACGGCGGCCCCAAGGTGTTTTCGGTCTCAGGCCATGTCAATAAACCGGGAAATTTTGAAATTCCGCTCGGAACTCCCTTCAGTGAATTGCTGGAAATGGCGGGAGGTATGCGAAACGGCAACGCGCTTAAAGGTGTCATTCCCGGGGGTTCTTCAATGCCGGTGCTCCCGGCAGATGTGATGATGGAAATCACGATGGACTACGATGCGCTAAGCAAGGCCGGTTCCGGCCTCGGATCAGGCGCCGTGATCGTTATGGACGAAACCACCTGCATGGTCAGGGCCTTGACCCGGATCGCACGGTTTTACCACATGGAATCCTGTGGGCAATGCACCCCCTGCCGCGAAGGCACCGGTTGGATGCACCGTGTGCTGCAGAGAATCGTCGATGGGAAGGGGCGCAAGGAAGACCTTGAATTGCTGCGCTCGGCGGCCGGACAAATCGAAGGCCACACCATCTGCGCGTTCGGCGAGGCCGCCGCCTGGCCTGTGCAGGGCATGTTGCGGCACTTCTTCCATGAATTCGAATATTACATCGAGCATGGCCGCTCGATGGTTGATGAGCATCCGGGTAAAGCCGCATGAGCGCACCCGCTGACAAGGTCAAAAAAGACGCCGTGGAAATGGTCAACATCGAAGTTGACGGGATTTCCATGGAGGTGCCCCGGAATTCGATGATCATTGAGGCCACCGACAAGGCCGGGATCGACGTACCCCGCTTTTGCTATCACCGCAAGCTCAGCATCGCGGCGAACTGCCGCATGTGCCTGGTGGACGTCGAGAAAGCGCCAAAGCCTTTGCCGGCATGTGCCACGCCCGTGATGGATGGTATGAAGGTCTACACGCAATCACGCCGCGCGATCGACGCGCAACATGGCGTGATGGAATTTCTGCTGATCAACCATCCGCTTGATTGTCCGATCTGTGACCAGGGTGGGGAATGCGAGCTGCAGGACCTGGCGATGGGTTACGGGCGTTCGGTTTCCCGATTCACAGAACGCAAGCGGGTCGTCAAGGACAAAAATGCCGGACCTTTGATCCAGACGGACATGACGCGATGCATTCATTGCACACGTTGCGTTCGATTCCTGGAAGAGATTGCGGGCACCAGTGAAATGGGTGGCAGTGGCCGCGGCGACAACCTGGAAATCGGCACCTGCATTGAGCGCAGCATCGATTCCGAGTTGTCAGGCAACATCATTGATCTGTGCCCGGTCGGGGCGCTGACCAACAAACCATTCCGCTATTCAGCGCGTTCCTGGGAAATGCGTTCACACCGCTCGGTGGCCGCTCACGACGGCGTTGGTTCGTCTTTGCATTACCACACACGGCGCGGCGACATCATGCGCGCCGTTCCGGCGGAGTCGGAAATGACCAACGAAACGTGGCTGTCGGATCGTGACCGCTACAGCCACTTCGGCCTGTATTCAAAAGACCGCGTGATGGCTCCCCGTATCAAGCTGGATGGCCAATGGCGTGATGTCAGCTGGGAGCAGGGCGTTTCGGCGACCGCTGAGGCACTTGGTGCCGCGCGAGAAGCGCACGGCGGCGAACAAATCGGTTTCCTGATGTCGCCCAGCTGCACCAGCGAAGAGTACTACCTGGCTGCAAAACTGGCGCGTGCGCTCGAATGCGAAAACATCGATTACCGATTGCGTGAGATTGATTTTTCTGATCATGCAGTACGCCAGCAATACGCTGTATTTGAGAAGAAAATTGGGGAAATTGAACATTGCGACGCGATACTGCTCGTAGGCAGCAATATTCGCCACGAAGCACCAATCCTGGGCCACCGTGTGCGCAAGGCATGGCAGTCAGGAGCGCAGATTTCGGCTGTCAATCCGCTGAACTGGAATTTCCATTTTGACCTGGAAAGCGCGGTCATATGCGCGCCCCAGCAGTGGGTCAGCGAACTGGCAAAGGTGGCCAAGTCTATCGAAAACGACGGCAGGGCCAGCATACCGGACGAGTTGAAGGCGTTGATTCCAGGTGGCGAACCCGGCGCCGAGCACCAGTCCATCGCGAAGCAGCTGAAAGAAAGCGAGCACGGCCTGGTGATTTGCGGACAGGCGGCCATGGCGCACCCCTCGGCGTCTGCTTTACGCCAGTTGGCTCGCTGGATCGCGAAATCAACGGGCTGTGCGCTGAACCTGCTGCCGCATGGAGCCAACACGACCGGTGCCGCCCATTTCGGCGCTTTGCCGGGCGAGGCAGGCCTGGACGTCCGGGCCATGCTCGATCAAGCGCGAAAAACCTATGTCTTGTGGGGCATTGAACCCGATTTTGACATTGCAAACCCGGCCCTCGCACAGGCGGCGCTGGACGCGGCGGATACGGTCATTGCGGTCGCTTCCCATGCGACCCCGCAACTGGAGTCTGTTGCCGACGTGATTTTGCCCCTGGCGCCGATCGCGGAATCGGATGGCAGTTTCGAAAACCTCGATGGAACAACATTGTCATTCTCAGCCGCAGGTAAAGTTCGTGGCGAGGCGCGCCCGGGCTGGAAAATACTCAGGCGCATTGGTGCAGTAATAGATGCGCAGGGTTTTTCACAGGTCAATATCGCAGAAGTCCAGGCAGAGATGGCCGGTGAAGAAGACCGGAAACCAGGCGCAGATGACAGCTGGCCGAAATTCAACAAGCCCAGGTCTGCCAAGGGTCTGCACCGTGTAGGTGAAACACCGATGTACGGTGTGGACGCATTGTGCAGGCGGTCCGACGCACTGCAGGCGACCGCCCATGCAGACAGCGGATTTGTCGGGCTCAACCCGAAAGACGGAAAAGACCTGGGCCTGGCGCACGGCGATAAAACGGCCGTTGACCAGGGCGGCGAAGCAATCGAACTGGAAGTCCGGCTCAGCGAGGAGGTGCCGCAAGGCGCGGCGTGGTTGCGCAGTTCAACTTGCGTGTCCAGGGCCTTGGGCGACAGTTTCGGATCGATCAATATTTCGGCAGGCGGGGGCGCAGGCTGATGCTCGATGCGCTGCTGGAGCTGGCCTGGATCGTGATCAAAATTCTCGCGATCTGCGTGCCGCTGATCCTGACCGTGGCTTATTTCACCTATGCCGAGCGCAAGGTAATTGGCTTCATGCAGGTTCGGATGGGGCCCAATCGCGTGGGGTTTCCTTTGCCCTTCATCAAGCGTTTCCACCTGCTGGGGCTTGGCCAGCCATTCGCGGACGTGGTCAAGCTGCTGCTCAAGGAAATCATCCTGCCGGAAAACGCCAACAAGTTCCTTTTTGTGCTGGCGCCGGTCATGGCGATTGCACCAGCTTTTGCAGCTTGGGCTGTTGTTCCGTTCAGCGACACGATGGTGCTGGCAGACATCAATGCCGGACTGCTTTACATCCTGGCGATGACCTCGCTGGGTGTTTACGGCATCATCATTGCCGGTTGGGCGTCGAACTCGAAGTATGCATTCCTTGGTGCAATGCGCTCGGCGGCGCAAATCGTGTCCTACGAGATCGCAATGGGTTTTGCACTGGTGGGCGTGTTGATCATGTCGGGCACGCTGAATCTCAGTGAGATTGTCAATGCACAGCGCGGCGGGGTGTTTGACTGGTTCTGGTGGCCGTTACTTCCCTTGTTCGTCATTTATTTTATTTCGGGGGTGGCCGAAACCAACCGTGCGCCTTTTGACATGGCCGAGGGTGAGTCGGAGATTGTGGCCGGTTTTCACGTGGAGTACTCGGGCGCCGCATTCGCGGTATTTTTCCTGGCCGAGTACGCCAACATGATCCTGATCGCGTGCTTGACCTCGCTGCTATTCGTGGGCGGTTGGCTATCGCCGTTTGCGGGTGTTCCGCTGCTGGGTGACACGATCCTCGGAACTGACGGAATTTTCTGGTTATTGGCCAAGACAGCGTTCTTCATGTTCATGTTCCTCTGGCTGAGGGCAACTTTCCCGCGCTATCGCTATGACCAGGTAATGCGACTGGGCTGGAAGGTATTTGTGCCGATCACTATTGTCTGGATCCTGGTGGCGGCGCTGTTGATCATGCTCGGCGTCGTGGTGAGAGGAAGCTGATATGAACACGGTTGTTCGGTATTTCAAAAGCTTGATGCTGTTGGAATTGTTTGCCGGTCTGAGCGTTACGATGCGGTATTTTTTCAGGCCCAAGTTCACGATTCGCTATCCCGAGGAAAAAACCCCCAAGTCAAACCGGTTCAGGGGCCTGCACGCACTGAGACGCTACCCGAACGGCGAGGAACGCTGCATTGCATGCAAGTTATGCGAGGCCGTTTGCCCCGCACTGGCGATCACCATCGAGTCAACGCAACGCGACGATGGCACGCGGCGCACCACGCGCTACGACATTGATTTGTTCAAGTGCATCTATTGCGGTTTTTGCGAGGAATCCTGCCCGGTCGATTCGATCGTGGAAACCGGGTTCCTGGAGTATCACATGGAAAATGCTTCCGAACGGATTGTCGATAAGCAGCAACTACTTGCCATCGGCGATCGTTTTGAGGCGCAGATCGCCGCTGACCGGGAACAGGATGCGGCGTACCGCTGAGGGCATGATGGATATTCCGATTCCACAAACTGTTTTTTACCTTTTCTCATTCATCATGGTCGCCGCTGCAATCATGGTGATCACTGTTCGCAACCCGGTCTATGCGGCGCTGTTCCTGGTGCTGACTTTTTTCTCGGCCGCCGCAATCTGGCTGTTGCTCGAGGCTGAGTTCCTGGCCATCGTGCTGGTCGTGGTTTACGTCGGGGCGGTCATGGTGTTGTTCCTGTTCGTGGTCATGATGCTCGATATCAATCTCGCACCGCTGAAAGAGGGGTTTGTCAGTTACCTTCCCGTGGGTATTGCCGTGGCTTTGCTGATGGCTGCCGAGATGCTGGTGGTTGTATGGACGCGTGACCGGTTTGGCCCCGAAATCTATCCCGTACCGGCCGCCGCAGAAGCGGGCACAAGTAATACGGCGGCACTAGGAGAATTGCTATATACGAATTTTCTGCTTCCATTCGAAATAGCCGGGGTCATCCTGCTGGTGGCGATCGTTTCGGCTGTGACACTGACGCTTCGCAAGCGAAGCGGTGTCCGCAGCCAGTCGCCGTCGCACCAGGTTCGCGTCAAGCGCGACGAGCGTGTGCGCCTGGTTGACATCGCTTCAGAATCTCCAGACGGGAGAAGCGACTGATGCTTACGCTTGCGCATTTTCTGACTTTGGGTGCAATCCTGTTTTCCCTCAGCGTGGCTGGCATCTTCCTCAACCGGAAAAACGTCATCATCCTGCTGATGTGCATCGAACTGATGCTGCTTTCAGTCAATATGAACTTCGTGGCTTTCTCCCGGTTCCTTGGGAATCTTGACGGGCAGGTCTTCGTATTTTTCATCCTGACCGTTGCTGCAGCCGAAGCAGCAATCGGACTCGCGATTCTCGTCGTGTTGTTCCGCAACAGGGACACCATCAATGTCTCCGAACTGGACGATCTGAAGGGGTAAGCGGCTGTGACCTTGACACAGATATTATTGTTGATACCGCTGCTGCCACTGGCCGGGGCCATCGTATCGGGCCTGGGTAGAAATGTCGTTGGTCGAAACGGTGCACACTGGATCACGATTTTTGCCGTTGCAGCATCATGTGGCCTTTCGTTCAAGATCCTCGGCTGGCACATGCAGGGCCTGATCGGGGTGGAAAACCTCAGTGTGTATACCTGGATGGTTTCCGATGGCATTAAGTTTGAAATCGGATTCTTGGTCGATCACCTGACTTCCCTGATGATGTGCGTGGTGACCTTCGTGTCCCTGATGGTGCATATCTACACCATCGGTTACATGCAGGATGATCCTGGCTACCAGCGATTTTTCAGTTATATAAACCTGTTCACGTTCGCCATGCTGATGCTGGTGATGTCGAATAATTTCCTACAGCTGTTTTTCGGCTGGGAGGCGGTCGGCCTGGTGTCTTACCTGCTGATTGGGTTTTGGTTCAAGAAAGAAAGCGCCATTTTCGCCAACCTCAAGGCGTTTCTTGTCAACCGGGTGGGCGATTTCGGTTTTTTGCTGGGAATAGCCGCGGTGGTGATGGCGTTTGGCAGTCTTGATTACGCGACGGTGTTCGCCGCCGCGCCCGGTAAGGCGGGCGATACGATTTCAATCATCGGTGGGATGGACTGGAACCTGATGACGGTGATCTGCGTGTGCCTGTTCATTGGTGCGATGGGCAAATCGGCACAGGCGCCATTACACGTCTGGCTGCCTGATTCGATGGAGGGTCCGACGCCGATTTCCGCCCTGATCCATGCCGCGACGATGGTGACTGCCGGTATTTTCATGGTCGCGAGAATGTCGCCGTTGTTCGAGCTCAGCGACGCGGCCCTGAGTTTCGTCATGCTGATCGGTGCGTTTACGGCGCTGGCGATGGGCATGATCGGTATTGTCCAGAATGACATCAAGCGCGTCGTGGCTTACTCGACCCTTTCGCAGCTTGGCTACATGACCGTGGCGCTCGGCGTGTCGGCATATTCGGCGGCCATATTCCACCTGATGACACACGCATTCTTCAAGGCACTCTTGTTCCTTGGCGCGGGCTCGGTGATCATCGCGCTGCATCATCAGCAGGACATGAGATACATGGGTGGCCTGCGTCGTTACATGCCGGTCACGTGGATAACCGCCTGGCTCGGAACCCTGGCACTGATCGGGTTCCCGTTTTTCTCCGGATTTTATTCCAAGGACGCCATTATCGAGGCAGTCCACCTGTCGGAACGCTGGGGCAGCGGCGTGGTGTACTGGGCTGTCGTGCTCGGTGTATTCATCACGGCCCTATACAGTTTCCGGTTGTTGTACCTGGCGTTCCACGGCAATGAGCGATTCGAAGTGGTCAACAGCGACGAGGAACACCTGCCCGATGGTCAAGTGGCGCATGCGCCGGTCGAATCGCCCTTCGTGGTGACAATGCCACTGGTGCTTTTGGCCATCCCATCCGTAGTAATTGGCTGGTATACGATTGAGCCGGTCTTGTTCGGCGGCTGGCTGGATGATTCGATCTACGTGCTCGAGAGAAACGATGTGCTGGCCGAGCTGGGCCATCATTTCCATGGTGCGACCGCCATGGCGCTGCATGCCGTGCAGACCATTCCCTTCTGGATGATGGTGGCCGGTTTTGCCGTGGCAACCCTGGTGTACCAATTCCGGCCGGCGCTGGCCGACATGGCGGCCAGGCGGGCCCCTGGTATTTATCGCCTGCTTGAGCACAAGTATTACTTTGATGAACTGTACCAGCGCAGTTTTGCCGATGGCAGTCTCAAGCTGGGCCAGGGTCTGTGGAACAAGGCCGATGCCGGCCTCATTGACGGGTGGCTGGTCAATGGATCCGCCAAGGCCGTGAACTGGCTTGCTGGAAGGGTCAGGCGGTGGCAGACAGGTTTTCTCTATGACTATGCCTTTGCCATGATAGTCGGATTGATCGCGATTCTCGGAACCTGGGTGGTGTTGCGCTGATGTTGAACTCCTCTTTACTCAGCCTCCTGATATGGATTCCGATTATTGGCGGCGTATTGGTATTGATGGCTGGTGACCAGCGGCCGGTCCTGGCGAGGCGAATTGCCTTGTTGGTTTCTGTTTTGGCGCTCGGTTTCAGCGTTCCGCTGTATCTTGATTTTGACAGCAGTTCAGCCGCCATGCAGTTTGTCGAACTGCGGCCCTGGATCGAATCATTTGATATCAATTACCACCTCGGCGTGGACGGGTTCGCGGTTCCGCTGATACTGCTGACAACGTTTTTTGGCGTGCTGGTGGTCATAGCTGGCTGGGAAGTGATCCAGAAGAAAGTTCACCAGTACATGGCCGCTTTCCTGATCATGGAAGGCCTGATGGTAGGCGTATTCTGTGCGCTGGATGCACTGCTGTTCTACGTATTTTTCGAGGCCATGCTGATTCCGATGTTTCTCGTGATTGGCATGTGGGGCGGGCCGCGGCGCGTTTACGCAACCATCAAGTTTTTCCTGTACACGTTTCTCGGCTCGGTCTTCATGCTGGTCGGCCTGATTTACCTGTACATCCAGGCGGGGACCTGGGACATCCAGTCGTGGCACCAGCTGCCTTTGTCGCTGGCGGTTCAGAAATGGCTGTTCCTTGGGTTCCTCGCAGCATTCGCCGTCAAGATTCCGATGTGGCCGGTGCACACATGGTTGCCCGATGCGCACGTCGAGGCGCCGACCGGCGGCTCGGTAATCCTGGCGGCAATCATGTTGAAGATCGGCGGTTACGGGTTTATCCGGTTCAGCCTGCCGATTGCACCCGATGCATCTTCAGCCCTGGACTGGCTGCTCATTGCCCTGTCCTTGATCGCAATTGTCTATATCGGCTTTGTTGCGCTGGCTCAGCAGGATATGAAAAAGCTGATTGCCTACTCATCGATTTCGCACATGGGATTCGTCACGCTGGGGCTGTTTATCGCATTCGCCATATTCAGGGATACCGGCGGTACCAGTGGCGCCGCGCTTGGTGTCGAGGGTGCGATGGTGCAAATGATTTCACACGGCTTTATCTCGGGAGCACTGTTCCTGTGCGTCGGCGTGTTGTATGACCGGGTGCACAGCCGCATGATCAAGGATTACGGTGGTGTTGCAAACACAATGCCGTGGTTTGCCTTCTTCGCGGTTTTGTTCCTGATGGCCAATGCCGGTTTGCCCGGAACCAGTGGCTTCGTGGGCGAATTCATGGTCATCCTGGCGTCATTTAAGGCCAGTTTCTGGTTTGCATTCTGCGCCGGTCTGACGCTGATTCTCGGCGCAGCTTACAGCCTGTGGCTGGTTAAGCGGGTGATATTTGGCGAGGTGGCCAATCGCAATGTCGAAACGCTGAGTGATATCAATGCCCGGGAGGCATTCGTGCTAGGCGTGCTTGCAATCGCGGTCGTGGGCGTCGGCTTGTGGCCACAGCCGCTGGTCGAGTTAATGCACGCATCTGTTGACCAGTTGCTCAGCCACATCATCCAAAGCAAGGTGCAGGGAGCTTAGCGAATGAGAGAGCAGTTGTTGATCGCGGCGCCCGAACTGTGGGTATTACTGATGGCCTGCGTGGTCATGACGGTTGATGTATTTACATCCCGGGAACGGCGGGGAATTATCCACTTGCTGGTCATGTTGACGTTGATGTTCGCAGCGATCATCACGCTGCGTGGTGACTACCACTCTGGGGGTACATGGGCGGTTACCGCGTTTAGTGAAACTTTTATCCGGGATCCGATGAGCGATGTGCTGAAACTGTTCAGTTTCGCGGTCATGGCCCTGGTCTATACCTATGCCAAGCATTATCTTCGGCATTTTGGCCTGTACCGGGGGGATTTCTATACGCTGACCCTGTTTGCTTTACTCGGCGTGATGTTCCTGATTTCGGCCAACAGCCTGATCACGGTCTATCTGGGTCTCGAATTGTTGTCGCTTTCCTCTTACGCTCTGGTTGCTTTCAATCGAGAGTCTAAACGTGGTTCAGAGTCAGCGATGAAATATTTTGTGCTGGGTTCGATGGCCTCGGGGTTGTTGCTGTATGGCATGTCCATGGTTTATGGCGCGACCGGAAGTCTCGAATTACAAACCATCAGTGAGACGATACGAAATGGCAGGGAAGGCGACGTTTTGCTGGTCTTTGGGCTCGTATTCCTGGTCGCCGGCGTGGCCTTCAAGCTCGGCCTCGCGCCATTCCACATGTGGGTGCCAGACGTCTACCACGGTGCGCCTGCCGCAGTGACCCTGTTTATTTCGACGGTGCCCAAGCTGGCCGCGTTCGCGATGGCATTCCGGTTGCTGCACAGCGCGATGGGGCCGTTGCATGCCGACTGGCAACAAATGCTGGTGCTGTTGGCACTGCTGTCATTGGCAGTGGGCAACTTTGCCGCAATCATGCAAACCAACATCAAGCGCATGCTGGCGTATTCCACCGTGTCACACATGGGTTTTGTTTTACTTGGGCTGTTACCGGCCAGTGCGGAAGGTTTCGGTGCTGCGATGTTTTATGTTATTGCCTACGCCTTGATGTCGGCTGCGGCATTCGGTGTCTTGATCCTTTTGTCCGCCGACGGTGTGGAAGCTGAAAACCTGGACGACTTCAAGGGCCTGAACCATAGAAATTCCTGGTATGCCGCCATCATGGCCATGGTCATGTTTTCAATGGCTGGTGTGCCGGTGTTTATCGGTTTCTTCGCCAAGTGGCTGGTCATCAAGGCTGCCATCGACGCAGGCCTGATCGTACTGGCGGTCGCTGCCGTGGTATTTTCGGTCATCGGCGCCTTCTACTACCTGCGCGTCATCAAGTTAATGTACTTTGACGACCCGCTCAACGACAAGGCCATCGAGGCGCCGGTAGACTTTGGCGCCGCCATTTCACTAAATGGCATCCTGATGCTAGGCCTCGGGCTGTTTTCCAGTTCATTGATTGCAATTTGCATGGCCAGTTTCAGCTACCTTTGACGGTTTCGGAATTGGTGTTAAATGTGGGCCTAAATCCCTTGTAATTCATCAATCGAGTCATTATCATGCCTTCCTGCTGTTGCGGGGTGGAGCAGTCTGGCAGCTCGTCGGGCTCA
>JABDJL010000081.1 GCA_013002505.1 Lysobacterales bacterium
GATGAAAGCGCCCCGCACGAGGTCATGCTGGTGGTGGATGCCGGCAACGGCCAGAACGCGTTGAGCCAGGCGCGCCAGTTCAACGAGGCCGTGCAGCTCAGCGGCATCACCATCACCAAGCTGGACGGCACTGCGCGCGGCGGCGTGCTGTTCGCGATTGCCGGTGAACTGGGCATCCCGATCCGCTTTATCGGGGTCGGCGAATCGGCCCTCGACCTGCGGCCCTTCGATGCCGGCTCCTTCATCCACGCCATCCTGCCGCTGGAGTAGTCGTGGCCCTGGCGGAATTTTCTGATCGTCTGCTGGACTGGTGGGATCATCACGGCCGCAAGGACCTGCCCTGGCAGCATCCGCGCACGCCCTACCGGGTGTGGGTTTCCGAAATTATGTTGCAGCAGACGCAGGTAGCAACCGTAATCCCATACTTCGAGCGCTTCATGGCACGTTTCCCAGACCTGGCGTCCCTGGCCGCAGCCGAACTCGATGATGTCCTGTCGCTGTGGGCAGGGCTGGGTTACTACGCGCGCGGTCGCAACCTGCACAAGGCGGCGAAAATCTGTGCTGAGCGACACTACGGCGAAATGCCGGATTCGGCAGAAGCCCTTGAGGCGCTGCCTGGTATTGGCGCCAGCACGGCCAACGCCATCATCTCGCAAGCCCATGATCGTCCGGCCGTGGTGCTGGACGGCAACGTGCGGCGCGTAATGGCGCGCCATGGCGCCATCGAAGGCTGGTATGGCAAGCGTGAAGTTGCGGAGAAAATGTGGAATGCGGCCCGGGACCGCCTGCCGCAGGGGCGCGGTGCCGACTACACGCAGGCCGTCATGGACCTCGGCGCAACGCTGTGCACGCGCAGCAATCCATCCTGCCCGGCCTGCCCTGTCGCGGGTGACTGCCTGGCACTGAAAACGGGCGTGGTTGCAGAACTGCCATCTGCCCGGCCGAGGATCAGGGTTGGAAAGAAACAGTTGAATTTATTGATATTGCGCGACGGTGCCGGTGCAGTGCTGCTCGAAAGGCGACCGCCGGCCGGCATCTGGGGCGGCCTTTGGTCGCTGCCCGAGCATGAAGACAGCAGCACGTTGGCAGACCGGTACGGCCTCGCGCCTGAAAAGCTCTGCGCGCTGCCGCCCGTCAATCACCGCCTGACTCACCTGGCGTTGACCATTCACCCGCACGTGGCGCATGCTGATGCGGTACCGGATGCCATTGCAGAGAATGATGACCTGGCCTGGTTCGATGACGCTGATTTGAAAAACCTGGGCCTACCCAAGCCTATTGCCGCGTTATTGCAGGCACACACTGGAGCCAATTGATGTCCAAAACCGTCCATTGCCAACTACTGGATAAAGAACTACCGGCGCTGGCTTTTCCGCCCTACCCCGGGGAACTGGGCAAACGCATCGTCGCGGGGATCTCGGCCGAGGGCTGGCAGCAATGGCTGGCCCACCAAACCATGCTGATCAATGAGAACCGCCTCAGCCCCATCAACCCCGAGCACCGCAAGTTCCTGGAAGGCGAAATGGAAAAATTCCTGTTTGGTGGGGGCTCGGAAAAACCGCAGGGCTACGTAGCGCCGGAGGACTGATTACCCGTTTTCTCGGGCAATTTCGCTATTTTCTGTTAGCCACTCTGCCAAATCCTCGTCCATCAATTGTCCCGCAGCCAAAGCCATTACTGCCTGGGTGGCATCCGGTTCGGATGCGACCAGACGGTAGCCATTCAGCTCCAGAAATGCGGCACCTGCCAGGAAGCCAGCACGCTTGTTTCCATCCACAAAAGGGTGGTTCCTTACGATTCCAGCCATGCAAGCTGCCGCCAATTCCGGTATTCCAGGTTCACCGTATTCGAACAGGTTTCGTGGCCTGGCCAGCGCAGATTCGAGCAAGCCGTGATCACGGATGCCACTGCCCCCGCCGTGCTCGGACAGCGAAATCTCGTGCGCTATCAGGACCACCGACTCCAGCAGCCAGACTGGCTCACTCACTCAGGGCCTTTAATGTATTCCGGTACCGGGACATCAGGCTGTCCATGACCTTCATCTGTTCAACCAGGTCTGGATCGTGTGGTGTGAGTCGATAGCCACCACCCGGCAGATCAGTCAGGTATAAGGTGTCACCTTCAGCAACCTTCATCTTGGCGGCCATGTGGACTGGCACGGTAATGGCCAATGAATTTCCGACTTTCCGCAGCTTCAGTTCGCTCATCGTGCTACATGCTCTTGTGTATATACACAAGTATACACGAATATCCTGTCTCAGCAAGATTTACGATCCAAACCAAGCAGCGCGATAACGGGTTAGCTTGAATCAGGCTGATTCAAGCTGACACCTTTAATATCTCAATCGGCCGCCTGGGTCAGTTGGCGCTCCGTAGGCAGCCTGATATTGAACTCGATGGAATCAAGCAAAGACTGCGAGACGCCTTCGCGCTCGAGCAACGCGGACCAGCGCGGGTCTCGATGCAGTCCTTTGAATATAGGATCGATGTACACCAGGGAATTGAGCCCGCCATAGTGTTCAATCGACTTGTCGATCCACTCGAAAGCAAGGTTTGACTCCCCCCGGAATGCGTAAATTGAGGCGACATAATCAGGTGTATCCTCACCAAAATGTTCGATAAAGGCTGCCAATGCAGCATCAGCATCAAGTCCCGGCTCCAGGGCATACTCGGTCAGTGCCAGGCCGTATTGGCGGAACATATCATTAGGCTCCTCTTGCATGCTTCGCGTCGCAGTTTCGGCATCGCCCATCAACAATTGCGCAAGGCCCTTTATTAACTTGGCGCCCGTCATTCCGGGAGAGAGCTGAAGGGCCCTGTCGATCGACCGAATTGCATCTGGGTAGCGCCCGGCAGAATAGTAGGCAATACCGAAGTTGGATTGGGCCGTGGGATTGACCGGGTCCCTGGTCGCAAGGAACTCCAAAATCGAAATTGTCTGATCCATCCGCCCCAAGTCGTAGGCGAGGGCAGCAGCATTGCCAAGGATTCGTAAATTGCCAGGTTCAAGTTCTAAGGCGCGCTCGTACAGCCTGGCCGCTTCAGCCAGGTCGTGGTCTTTAACCCGGGCAATCCAACCCATCTGCCCAATAGCATAGGCATACTCCGGGTCGGCAGTCAGGGCCCTTTGCGCAGCTTCGTATGCCCGTTGGTAGCCCTCGTCAAATGGCAGGAGGCCACGAGTGACCTGGTTGAAATAGACACTGCTCAGGCTGGCCCATGAAGGCGCATAATTCGGATCAATGGCCAGACTGGCCTCCAGCAACTGGATTGCGTTCTCATAGCCTTCGTGTGACTGCTGCCGCGATGCTGCGTACCCCTGCAAATAGAGGGTATACGCCTCGGGATCTGTCTCAACGGTGGTGGGAACTTCTCCGAGCAACTCGACCCTGAGCTGGTCCACGACATGGGCGGCAATCTCATCCTGGATCGCGAAAATGTCCTCCAGCGACCGGTCGTAGGATTCCGACCACAGGTGCACATCGTCGGCGACGCGGATCAACTGGGCGGTCACACGGATCTGATTACCGGACTTGCGCACGCTGCCCTCCAGCACGTTGGCGACGTTCAGTTCGCGGCCAACATCACTGATCTTGATGTCCTTGCCCTTGTAGTAGAAAGCGGAGGAGCGCGAGGTCACGCGCAGGTCCGGAACCCTGGCCAGCAGGTTGAGTAGTTCTTCCGACAGTCCGTCGGAGAAATACTCCTGCTCTTCATCCGAACTCATATTGACGAAGGGCAGCACCGCGATCGAGGGTGACTCATCAACAGGAACTTCCGCAGCCTGCTCGGTCAGCGCCTGGGTGGTGGCCTCGACCAGCGCCGCATCACGGTTCGCATCGAGCACGAACTTGTCGTAGGCGAAATAGCCCAGCGCCAGCACCAGCATGCCGATAATCAGGTAGTTCAGCTTCTGCGAGGTAACGTGGGTAATGGACTGGCTGCGGTCCACGTCTTTTTCTTTCTTCAGCCCTTCGGGCGTGAGTTCGAACTCCCAGGCGAAAAACAGCGCCAGCACGAAGCCGATGCCCAGCACCAGCATGATCACGTGGAATATCCAGCCCGGCGCTTCGACGTTGTTCAAAATAACGTCGGCTACCTGCATCACCAGCCACGCCATCACCACGTAGGCGATGCCCACCTTGAACACATTACGGCGCTTCAATTCGTTGAACAGGCTCATGAATGCGGTCAGATTCTTATTGTCGTGACGCCAACGGCACGGATTGCCGCTAAGATTAACAGATAATCAGAAACTTGAGGCCGCCCACAAACCACTCATGCACCCGGCGCAACACATGTTCAGAACCCACGGCGGCACCTTTTCACGCGCCTGCCGCGACCTGTCGGTGGAAACGCCGATCGGGCGCTGGAACATGCTCGAGGCGCAACCAGCGCCGGACCTGGCCGGGCTGGTCGAGTGCTACTGGGAAGGCTGGGGTGATATTCCGCCGATGCGCGAGAAAATCCTGCCGCGCGCCAACGTCGAACTGATGTTCAATCTCAAGGGCCAGCACCGGATCCTGGAACTGGACGGCCGTGAAGTCGACAACGATCAGAACCGCGGCTGGCTTTCCGGTTTACAACGTCGCTTCATGCTGATCGAAACCGTCAACGGTTCACATTTCCTCGCCGCCCGGCTGAGGCCATGGGGCGCCTGGCGTTTATTGCGCGAATCGATGCATGCCGTATCCGGCGCGGTACCGCGCATCGGCGACTTGTGGGGACGGGCTTCCGACACCATCAAGGACCGCCTGCTCAGTGCCGCCAACCCCTTCGAACGCTTCGACATCATCGAATCTGTTTTACGCGAGCGCATCGATCAACGCCGGCAACAGGACATTGGCGTCACCGAGGCCAGCGCCCGACTGCTGGCCAGCCAGGGCCGGCTGCGCATTTCAGAGGTGTGCCGGGGTATTGGCAGCAGCCGCGCCACGCTGAGCCGTAAATTCCGCGACCAGGTGGGTTTGACCCCCAAGACCTACGCCCGCGTGATCCGCATCGAGGCGCTGATGACGCACCTGGCCGGTCACGGCCCCGACCAGTGGGCGATGCTGGCCGAAGACTTTGGCTACCATGACCAGGCGCACCTGAACCGCGATTTTCGTGAGTTCTGCGGCACCACCCCGGAAGAGTACCTGCGCAGGGCAGCCCCGGGCGGCGGCGCAACGCTGGAGGACCCGCCATCATGAACCGGTTCGCAGGTTCACCGCGGCGGTTTATTCCGCTGCTGGCAGCCATCAGCCTGCTGCTTTTCGCCTGCGCCTCGCCACCATCCTCCGAAAGCCCGCCCGGCGGGGAATTTTTGCAGCACAAAGCCGCTGATGGCTTTCAGTTCCGCATCATGAGCTGGAATGTTCGTGTTCAGTTAATGCTCAGCGAACCCGAACGCCGCATTGACGACATCGCCCGGTTTGCCAGGGCCGTACAGCCCGATATCATTGTCCTGCAGGAAGTGATGGTGACGGGCATATACGAAAAGCTCATGTCCGTCATGAACGATATTGCCCCTCCTGGCCCGGATCAGCGATGGTATTTTCACTGGGCATCTGATAACGCGGTCCTGAGCCGCTATCCACTTGCGCAAAGGGAGCAGCAGTTGGTGGCCCCTTACGCTTTCCCGACATTCCCGGAGTATAAATATGGCCAGGCCGTGGCCGTGGTGGATTTTCCCGACGAACTCACCGCGCAGGACCTGTTCCTGGTGGCCATGCACAACAAGAGTGGCGTCGGCGAGGAAAATATCCGCTTGCAGCAAATGCAGTCCGACTCAGTCGTTAAAGCCGTGAGGGAGCGGATCAAGCAGGGACAGGAACAATCCTTACCACCCGGCACGCCTGTCATCGTCGCCGGCGACATGAACGTCATCGCCGGCGAGCCAGCGCTGCATTTCAAAACGCTGATCAGTGGTGATATCGCCGACGAGGAAACATGGGGGGCCGATCACCCCATGGACTGGGATGGCAGCGGCCTGGCTGACGCAAAACCGAGCCACAACAATCGTGGCGTCCATCACTACACCTGGCGCCAGGATTCCACGCCCTTCCCCCCTGGTCGCTTTGACCGAATCCTGTATACCGACAGCGTTTTACAATATGTACATGGTTTCGTTTTAAACACGACGCTGATGAATGATGCCATCTTGGAGCGCCTGGGACTCAACTGGGCCGACAGCCTGTGGCAGGGCAACGCCGGGGACTTCGATCATTTACCGGTCATCGCTGATTTCGAACTCAAAACGCAATCAGAAAAATAACCGCTCAACAAAGAGAAACGGGAACCAATGATTAAAAAGACATTCAGCATACTGGTCATGGCGCTGGTGATCCCGTCCTTCACCCAAGGACAGGAAATCCTCAGCGGTGAAGCCTTCTTCAAGAGTTTTGGTATGGACCCGGCAACAACGCAAGTGCAGAGTGTCGAACTGGCGCCCGGCATGTACGC
>JABDJL010000087.1 GCA_013002505.1 Lysobacterales bacterium
CACGCAGTTTGCCACCAAGTTTGTCTTGCTGGTACGCGACCGAGTCGAGATCGAAGGACTGGTAAGAAATCTCGAGCTTGGCGAACAATTTGCGAACAGACCAGCAGAACTCGCACCATTCCAGTGCGAAAAACGCAATCGGGTTTTCCGGGTCGGATATGGCCTTTTCGAAAAATACTACGGCGTCGGCATCGATCTCCGGTGCAGCGGCCTGTGCGGCTGCTGCCGGGGCGGTGGCGGCCTGGTCAAAACGAAAGCCGGGCGTTGAGCGTGATATTTCAAGTTCCTCGTCCGACATTTCGACAGGGATGTCTTCGAACAATGGCGTGGAAAGGTAACGCTCCCCGGTATCGGGCAACATGCACAGGATATTGCTGCCGGGCTCAGCCTTGCGCGCGACGGCAAGTGCACCCGCAAAAGTCGCACCGCCGGAGGTGCCGCTAAAGATACCCTCCTTGCGTGCCAGTTCGCGCGACATGCGCATGGCTTCGTGGCCATCGATTGGAAGCAATTCGTCAATGACGCCTGCATTGACTGCATCTTCGGTCAGCTTGGGTATAAAGTCCGGCGACCAGCCCTGCATCAGGTGAGGTCGGAAATTGGGGTGTGACGCAAGCGGTTGGCCATTGCTGTCACGGGATTGCGGAATTCCGCTGCCGAGCAATTGCGAGTTGTCCGGCTCACAGACCATGATCCTGGTCGCCGGGCTTCTTTCGCGCAGGATTTTGCTGGTGCCTTTCAGCGTGCCGCCGGTGCCAAAACCGGTGACGAAATAGTCCAGGCTGTTGTCGGGAAATGTGTCGAGGATCTCGATGGCGGTGGTATTTTCATGGGCTTGTGCATTGGCCTCGTTTTCGAACTGCCTGACCAGGAACCAGCCATGCTCCTGGGCCAGCTCGACGGCTTTTTCCAGCATCCCGCTGCCCTTGGCCTCCGCCGGCGTCAGAACCACCCTGGCGCCCAGGAAACGTAGAATTTTGCGCCGTTCAATGCTGAAACTTTCCGCCATCGTCAGCACCAGTGGGTGATCAAGCACGGCGCAAACCATGGCAAGGCCGATGCCGGTGTTGCCACTGGTCGCCTCGATCACCGTTTGTCCGGGTTCCAGGTCGCCACTTTCCCGCGCAACCCTGATCGTGTTAAGGGCCATGCGGTCCTTGACAGAACCCATCGGGTTGAAGGCTTCAACCTTGACGAACAGGTTGATGCCCGGCGGGGCCAACTGGTTGATTCGAATAACTGGCGTGTTGCCAACGGTTGAAAGTATGTCAGGGTGTGCCTTGACGCTCATGCCGAAGTCCTGCACGGAATAACCACAAAATAGCCGCTCTGGGCCGCAAATGCATCAATGGCGGCGGTACCGGGAATTCAGGAGTGCAGGCAGCTTCCGCGTTCGCGGGTCATCCAGGCCGGGTAAGCCGCAGCGGCAGGCACTTTGCGCTTGATGGCCGAGCCGGGAATGCAGATAAAACTCAGGTGTTCAGACCGGTCGGGGCGTGGCTGTAACGCCGTGCATGAAGACAGTAGCAAACTGGTCAGGGCAGCAATGAGGATGAGGCGCATCGAACAGTTCCCTGGTGGACTGTGTTCAATGATAAACCATGAGCGGCCCCGCGTTGCCCAACCGGGGACCGAAAGAGCCTGATCAGCGACACGGTGAGCTCAGGCCGGCCGGGCCGGGATTGGCAATGCACCTGAGCTGAACTTACAATCGCGCGTCAACGCAATAACTTGCAGGAATCGTCCATGAAATTTTTCAATGCAATACTGGCCTCTTTGCTGTTGTTATGGGCGGCAGGCCTGTCCGCTGACTACCGTGAAGAAATTGACAGCCTGATGGACCGGGTCCAGGAACTGAAGGCCAACGCCGGGCGCATGGACAATAATGCGCGCTTCGACGAGCTGGTGCAGATTTCCTATGACTACGCGATGCTGAACTTTCCGGAGTTCGCCACTTTTCGCGGAGACCCGCGTGGACAGGATCGCTGGACGGATTCGTCGGAAGCCGCATTCCTGCGCCGCCAGCAGGAAACCGACATGTTCCTCGAGGCCTTATCCACGATTGATCCCACGGCCCTAAGTGACGCACAGCGCGTCAACCTGGAATTGTTGCTGGACCAGCAACGCCGGCAGGTAGAGGGCCGCCGTTTTCCGAACCAGTTTCTGCCACTCAACCAGATGGCCGGGCCTCAGCAGAACATCGCCCGGCTGATGGCCCTGACCACGCCAAGAACGGAACGCGACTACCACAACATGGTGGCACGACTGCAGAGCGCCGACAAACAGGTTGATGACGCCATTTCCTGGATGCGCAAGGGTCTTGAAGCCGGTGTCACGCCACCCAGGATCACGTTGCGGGATGTTCCGCTGCAGATTCGCAATCAACTGGTTGATGACCCGGCGAAGAGTCCAATGCTGACCGCGTTCGCGCAGCTACCCGGCAGTATCGACCCTTTGCAACAGGACAGTCTCCGCCAACAGGCGTACAAGGCCTACAGCGACGTGATCGCGCCGGCCTATGAACGCTTGCTGGCGTTCGTCGAGGACGAATACATTCCCGGCGCAAGGGAAGCCGTGGGTCTGAGCGCGTTGCCCGATGGTGAAGCCTGGTACGCCTACAACACGAAACTGATGACCACGACAAACCTGGACCCGGTCACCATTCATGAATTGGGCCAGAGTGAAGTCAAGCGCATTCGTGCTGAAATGGACCGGGTCATCGAATCGGCCGGATTCGAAGGCAGCTTCGAAGAATGGATGCATTTCCTGCGTACCGATCCGCAGTTCTATCACACCACCCCGGAAGGATTATTGACAGAGTACCGCGAAATCTCAAAACGCGCGGACCCGGCCTTGATGAAGGTCTTTAATCATTTGCCTCGCACGCCGTATGGTGTCATTCCGGTGCCTTCCTATGCTGAGAAATCCACCACCACGGCCTATTACCAGCGCGGTTCGATCGAAGCCGGCCGGCCAGGTTACTTCTATGCCAATACCTATGCCCTGGACACCCGTCCACGCTGGGAAATGGAAGCCTTGACGCTACACGAGGCGGTTCCCGGACATCATTTGCAATTATCCATCCAGGCTGAGCTTGAAGATGTGCCCTGGTTCCGCCAGACCGGCGGTTACACCGGTTTTGTCGAAGGCTGGGGCCTGTATTCGGAAAGCCTGGGCGAGGAGATGGGCTTTTATACCGACCCGTATTCCAAGTTTGGTCAACTGACTTACGAAATGTGGCGCGCTGTGCGGCTGGTCGTCGATACCGGCATGCACCAGCTGGGCTGGAGCCGGCAGCAGGCGATTGATTTCTTCAAAGCCAATGCTCCCAAGCAGGAACATGACATTATTGTCGAGATAGATCGCTATATCGTGTGGCCCGGCCAGGCCCTGGCGTACAAGATCGGCGAACTGAAGATCAAGGAACTGCGCGCATTTGCGGCCAATGAGCTGGGTGACGCCTTTGATGTGCGTGACTTTCATGACCAGGTGCTGGGCCGTGGCGCCGTGCCGCTGGATATGCTTGAAGCCAATATCCGCCAGTGGGTCGCACAGCAAAAAGCGCGTTCATGATTGACCGTTCAATGCCGCTGTGTGAGTTGCATCGTCACCTGGACGGCGCAGTCCGCCTGCAGACGATCATTGAACTGGCCGAGGAGCATGGGATCACCCTGCCGTCTTCCGACCCGGACGCGCTGGCGCCCTATGTTTACATCGATGACCGCGAGCCGACCTTGTTGGCTTTCCTCGAGAAATTTCGCTACATGGTCGAGGTGCTGGTGGATTACGACGCGTGCCACCGGGTAGCCTATGAAAACATGCAGGACGCCCGGGCCGAAGGGCTCGATTACGTGGAGCTGAGGTTCAGCCCCTGGTTCATGGCCGAACGGCACGGGCTTGAACCCGAAGCGGTGATGGAAGCCTGTATCGACGGCATCAGGGCGGGTGAACGCGACACCGGTGTCGCAGCGGGCATCATCGGCATACTGAGCCGGACTTATGGCGTCGAGAATTGCGCGCGCGAACTGGACGCCATCCTGGCGCACCGCGACGAGGTGGTCGCGGTTGACCTCGCAGGGGATGAAGCAGGCTATCCCGCCGCTTTGTTCAAGGATCATTTCAGGCGTGTCCGTGACGCCGGACTGCATGTCACGATCCACGCGGGCGAGGCGGACGGGCCACACAGTATCTGGTCAGCGATTCATGACCTCGGTGCAGAACGAATTGGTCATGGCATTCGGGCCATCGAAGACCCAAAGCTGGTCGAATATCTGGCCGCGAGCGGGATCGGCTTGGAAATTTGCCCGACTTCGAATTTGCACACCACCACGGTCGAGTCTTATGAAGCGCACCCGGCACGTGCGTTGGCGGAGGCCGGCGTTCAATTCTGCCTGAATACCGATGATCCCGGGATCAGCCATATCACCATTGAACATGAATACGCGGTTGCAGCACCGGCCATGGGCCTAAATGCGGCTCAAATATCTGACGCACAAAGAAATTCATTGCACCTGGCCTTTTTGTCTGAAACTTCGAAATCGGAAATAAAAAACCGGAATTAAAGTTCGAATGATCCCAGCCTGGGGCGTTGAATCCAGTTTTCTTCCGGCCACGGCGAATCTCGCTCTGAAACATGAAGGGTGAACGCATGGCGTGACGAGTCCGAGGTGTTTTGTGAACTGTAATGAGGCATGTGGTCATTGAATATCACCGCGCTGCCGGCCGCGACTTCCAGCGGGACGGGTTCACCGGTGACCCAGGGCGTGTCATCCAGGGGTTTCAGAGTGCCGGTCCGGGTCGTCCAGTCCACCTCGTAGATCTCGCGCAGCGGTGTGCGGTGCTGGCCAGGCTGCATCCACAGGCAGCCGTTGTCGCGCGTGGCATCTTCGATGGCGATCCAGATACCGGTCACCCCCGGTTTGCCGGAAATCAGGTAACTGGCGTCCTGGTGCCAGCGCACTTCGCCGCCGATACCGGGTTGCTTGAAGATATACATGGTTTGCCACAACTGCGGCGCGCTGTAACCGATGTCGCGCAGTACCTCGCCGATGACGGGCAGCCGGCAAAATTCAAAAAATTCCGGCACGAGGTCGTGCATCGCGTGACCAATCTTGTTAACCGCCAGTTCCTTGGGACGATTCAGCTCGCCGTTGTCATCCAGCGCACCTTCTTCAAGGAAGCAATGAACAGCTTCGGCGGAATCGAAGAAGTAATCGTCCCGCCCGCTGTCGCGGTCGCTGGTCGTGAAAACGGTGCGGTGTTTGCTGACGTCGAAATCAGCGACGATATCCAGGGCGGCGCTGCGCACCGAACCGATCTCAGAAGTGCTGAACAGGTTTTCCAGCACCAGGAAGCCGTTGTTCCGGAATTGGACTTTTTGTGTATCGCTCAGCATCGTGGTTCCCAGGTTCAGTTGATCAGGAATATGACCGCCGCCCAGCCGATCAGCAAGACGCCCATAGCGCGTGACAGCCATTGACCGCCGGGTGCGACCTTTTCGACCCAGACGTAAACGGCCAGTGCGGCGATCCACAGCAGGTTCATGACGCCACCAACAAACAGCAGGACCATCAGGAACCAGCAGCAGCCGAGGCAATACAGGCCGTGACCCATTCCCATGAGCATTGCGCCGGAGTTTCCCGGGTTGCGATGACGGGTCAGGTACTCCACCGGGCCCCGGCAATGGCGAAGACAGGTTTGTTTCCATGGTGAAAATTGCCACAACCCGGCAGCCATCAGTAATATCGCACTCAGTTCACGGCTGGATGATTTCAGCAGCCCGGAGACCATACCGGCCTCGGACAACAGCCACTGCAGGCCCACCATCAACAGGCTGAACCCGGCCCACGCAAGCAGGTAGCCCGATGCAAAGGCGTATGCGCTACCGAAAGGCTCTTTGCCCGGCTCGCTTAAGCGATTCAATGCCGACGCCAGCAATATCACCGGCGTGGCGCTGGGCAACATCATGGCGATCATCATGACCCACCACATGAAGAACATCAGCAGTGCATAGGATGCGGTCCACGGATGGAGAGGAGCATTCATCTCCATCATCGAGTGGCGCGTCATGTCGATACCGCTCATGTCCATGCCCGCACCCCAGAACAGGTATACCCAACACACCACGCTGACCAGCAGCAGGCTGGCGGCAATTATTTGCCGGTCTTTTCGCAACACGGTTTCAAGGCGCGCTTGCATATCCGCAATTCAGCCCCCGACGACGTGCACAGGTCCCTCTCCGGTATGATCCAGCATGTTGAACTGGCCATAGGTGTTCTCAAGATCGAGCTTGATGGCGCCGCTGGAAGTCGTAGTCGCATTACCAATTTCAGCCACTTCGAACTCAATGCCCTCGGGGTGGCGTATCTGGACACGGTGGGGGCCGCCATCATGCGGATTCCTGATCGGCTCGCCAACGCATTTCAGCATGCCGGGAATTTCGATCAGCCCGGTTCTAGCCTCGATATCCACCTCGAACGTGATCGGGCACACAAGGGTTTCGAGTACATGTTCAGACATGGCATGAAACACCCACCAGATGTTGGCTGCCTCCCGGGTTTCCTCGCCGCGTGATATGCGCTCAATGGCATCTATCTGCTCAGGGCTGGCCCCTTCGCCAATGATGGTCTGCATGGTTCCGCCGCCCTTGTACACCGGGCCGGGCCATGAATAAAGCGATACGGCAACGACGCCCGCCAAATCCACGTCGCCAAAGTGACCTTCGATCACCCGGTAGGCATCTAGCCCTTCGCAGCCATCGTGGGTGGGGTCGCCTTCGAACTGGCAGGGACACCAGTGATCGCAATTGCAGGAGCCAAAACTCTCGGCCTTGATATGCCAGTCAATCATCGTCGTCACCTCGAATGTTCAGGTAATGGTCGAAAAAACTCATGGTCCTTCGCCACGCCAGCTTGGCCGCCTTGCCGTTGTAACGGGCCTGGCTGGTGTCATTGTGAAAACCATGACCGGTACCCGGGTACATGTGCAGGCTGTACGCAACTTCGTGCTCGTCCAGAAGTTTTCTGAACGAAGGAATGCCGGCGTTGATGCGCGGATCGTTACCGGCGTAGTTCATCATCAGTGGAACGCTGACCCGCTCAACCTGGGCTGCATCCAGTGCATTGCCGTAGAACATCACGCAGGCGTCTGCAGCAGGTTCAGCCACGGCGCACTGAAGCGCCACGCCACCACCGTAGCAAAAGCCCACCGAACCGATTTTGCCGCTGCAGTCATCACGCGACTGAAGATAGCCAAGGCCCCGAATCACGTCTGCGGTAATGATTTCCTGGTCGGACTGCCTGAACAGGTCACGTGCGGCTTCCTGGTCTTCGGGTGCGCCCCCGACGTAACTAAGGCCGTCAGGCGCCACGGCAATGAATCCCTCGAGCGCCGCCCGGCGCGCGACGTCCTCGATATGCGCGTTCAGCCCGCGGTTCTCATGAATCACCAGGATCCCCGGCCGGGGTGTTTTAATGCGGGCGGGCCTGGCGACATAGGCACGAACATTTGCCTGAGAACCCGCGTAGCTGGCATAGCCGGTCTGCAGGCGCTCATCCTTGGGGTCTACCTGTTGTCCCCAGGCAAAATTGCTGTCGATCAGGGGCAGCAGGGCAGTGGCGGCCGCGGCACTGCCGGCGATCCCTGCCAGGCGTTTCAGGAACTGTCGCCTGGGCATGTCGCCGTGGATGTAGTCGTTGTACAGATCAATCACCCTGGGGTCCAAATGCGATTCTCCGGTAGCGTCTATTGTGACCTGTCATTATAACCAGCAAGTATCAAGGCAGGATAAGATAGCGTCTTCGGTAAAAAAGGCAGTAAAAACATGAATCGAGCGGGATTATGGGGACTACTGGGCGCGCTGATCGTAGAATCGGCTTTTACCCAGGTGATCGATTTTGAGGATGGGCAATGGCAGGATCTGAGTCATCCCTACTCGGAAGAAACCCTGTACTGGCCTACTTCAGACACGTTTCACAAGGAAACGGTGTTTGAAGGGCATACCGAGGGCGGTTGGTACTACACCGCCTACAGTTTTACCACGGCAGAGCATGGCGGCACGCACATCGATGCGCCGATCCATTTCTTTGAAGGACGCAAAACGGTGGACCAGCTGGCAGTTTCGCAGCTGATCGGCCCGGCTATCGTCATCGACGTGCGCGCGGCAGTGTCCCAAAACCCCGATTACCAGGTCAGCGCACGCGACCTGGAGCTGTGGGAAGCGTTGCACGGGCCCATCCCTGGCGGCAGCATCGTATTGATCAATACGGGCTTTGCCCAACGCTGGCCTGACGCGGCCGCCTACCTCGGTACCGCCGAACGGGGAGAGTCAGCAGTACCGCTACTGCACTTTCCTGGTCTGCAGGAATTGGGCGCACGTCTCCTCGTCGAACGGGGCATCAAGGCAGTGGGCCTGGATACAGCCAGTATTGACTACGGGCAATCCCGCGATTTCATCAGTCACCGGGTGTTGTTCGAGGCCAATATTCCCGCCTTCGAGAATCTTGCGGACCTGTCCGCAATACCGGCGACCGGTTCATTTGTTGTCGCCATGCCCATGAAAATTGAAAACGGCAGCGGCGCGCCGCTGCGTGTTGCTGCCTTTGTCCCGGCAGATTAGCCCGGGGTCAGCAAATTCGATGGCCAGGTTCTTACTGGCATTTTCGACTGCCTGGGCGCTCGGCGGACTCGTCGCAAGCCTGTTTCCTGCCGCAACCGGCCAGGCCCCGGAGCTGATCATCGCGGGCCTGGTATTCGCCGTTTGCGGCTGGTTGGCCGTCAGCCGCATGGCTACCATTGAGGCCACCGTGTACGCGGTGTTTTGTTCAGGTATGACCCTCGCATTCAGCCCGGCACCTTGGGCGGGAATTGAGTGGCTGGATACCTTGACGGGCCTCGCCCGCTCGGGTGTCATATTCGTGTCCATCGCCGCGGCGCTGCACCTGGTGTTGCTGATCCCCTGGGGCAGTCTCAAAATCAAGCCTCCCAGTTTCGTTCCGGTCTATCTTCCGGCGGTTATCTGCTGGTTACTGGTGACCGGCAGGACGCGTCTCGATGCCGCGGAATGGCCGCTGCTCAATGCATTCTTGCTGGCTGTAATCGGCATGCTGCTGGCCGCTTACCTGCTGATCACCACCATTGCATTTCTGCGCCGCTATATTCGCAGCGAGCGTCGCCAGCGCAGGCGTCGCGGAACGAGAATGATGTTGTGGGGGAGTGTGCTGGGAACAGTCCCCGGCCTGCTGGCCGGGTTTACCCTGCTGGGCCGCCTGCCGGGTTCCCGTTTCCTGATGCTGACTGCCGTACTCGTACCATTGAGCTGGTACGGCGTGGTTCGCGAACTCGCCCGCTCAGGCGGCTCGGAGCACGGTAACAGGGGCGGTTGATATCACCTTGCGCGCCGCAAGAATACCGCTCAGGCCAACAAAGACCATACCGGCCAGCGGTCCGCTCAGTGTCAGCAGCAGGTTGAACTGGTATTCAAGTTCATAAAGCCGGGTGGCGAGGAAGTAACCGGCAATCGTCGCGCCAATGGTTGCCAGCAGCCCTGCCAGCAGACCCAGTGCCAGGAACTCGGCAGCCACGCCAGCCAGTACCCTGCGCCGGCTGGCGCCCAGCGCACGCAGCATGGCGCTTTCGTATTGCCGCTCATCGTGGGTTGACTGCACGGCTGCCCACAGCACGGTCAGCCCGGCCAGCAGTGTGAATATGAACACCGCCTGCACGGCCAGGGCGGCCTTGTCCATGACATCCCTGACCTGGCCCAGTACGGCGTCCAGGTCGATGGCCGTAACACTGGGAAATGCACGCATCATGTCGATGATGACCCGTTCTGATTGTTCATCCACGTACAGGCTGGAGATGTAAGTAGCCGGGTAGCCCTCGAGCGCGGCGGGCGTGAATACCATGAAAAAATTGGGCTGGAACGAGTCCCACTCAACCGTGCGAAAGCTCGTCACGGTGGCTGTGACGGGTTCTCCGGCAACATCAAAGGTCACCTCGTCCCCCAGTTTCAAGCCCATCTCGCGGCCGAAATCCTGCTCGACAGATACCTCGTTGGCCCTGGTGCCCGGTTCCCACCATTGCCCCCGGACCAGTTGGTTATCGGCCTGCATGTCGTCATAAAAAGTCAGGTTTGCCTCGCGCCTTGCCCAGGATTCTCCCTGCGGGTCTTCAAACGTAATCTGGGTAATGTCCTCGCCGTTCAGTTCGGTCATTCTCGCCCGCACCAGTGGCGTAAAGCGCGGCAAGGGCAAACCGTTCTGCTCGAAATACTGCCCCAGCGCATCGACTTCGCCTGGCTGGATATTGATCAGGAACTGGTTCGGTGCATTGGCCGGCAAGCTGGCGCGCCAGCTGCTCATCAGGTCATTTCTTACCAGTGTGAGTAACAGCAGAACCATCAGGCCCAGCCCGAAAGCAACGACCTGGACCACGCTTTCCCGCCCGCGCCGCGAGATATTAGCCAGTCCGTAGCGCCAGGCCACACCTGCTGCGCCGCGGAAGCCCTGCAGTGCGCGCACCAGTATCCAGCCGGCCAGGCCGAGTGCCAGGAACGTCAGCGTGGCGCCAATCGAGATATACATGACCAGGCTGAAATCAGCCACCATCCAGAACAACAGCGCCAGTACAGCCGCAATCGCGGCAATCCAGCTGATGCCGTAGCGCAGGGGTGGCGGTCCTACATCGTGGCGCAGTACGCGCAGCGGTGGTGTCTTGCCCATCTGGAACAGGTCGGGCAGCGCAAAGCCACTGAGTATGCTGACAGAGGTGAGCATACCCAGAACCGCTGGAGACCAGCCCGGCGGGGGCAATTGGCCGCTGATCAGGTCGCGTAGCAGCCAGGCCAGGCCGGCATGAGAAAGATACCCCAGCGCGATGCCGGCCAGTCCGCCGGTCAGGGCGAGCAATATCAGTTGCATCAAGCTCGACTTCAGAATAAATGCCTGTGACGAACCCAGGCACTTGAACAGCGCGATGCGGTCCCGGTGGCGCTGGGCGTAGCGGCGCGCGGCCATCGCGACTGCCACCGCGGCCAACAGGACACTGACCAGCGATGCCAGGTTCAGGAATCGTCCTGAACGGTCCATCGCCGAACGAATCTGGGGGCTGCTGTCCTGGATGTCCTGCAAGCGCTCACTCTCGCTCAATTGCGCTTCGAGCCTCGGCTTGAAGGCGCTGACCGCCCCGCGCTCTCCGGCAAGCAGCAGGCGATAGCGTACACGGCTGCCGGGCTGAATCAGCCCGGTGGCGGCCATGTCTGCATCATTGATCAGCAGGGTGGGCGCCAAATCGATGAAGCTCCAGCCTTCGTCGGGCCGAAAATCCAGCACTTTGCTGATGCGCAGTGTCGTGTTACCGACATTGACTTCGGCACCGGTATCAACGCCCAGGCGGGCCAGCAGCCTTGGTGCCGCCCACGCCTCTCCAGGCGCCGGGATATCATCCGTTGCCTGGGCCTGCCCGAGCAAACGGGCAGCTGTCTTGACCTGCCCCCTGAGCGGGTAGCCCCTGGTTACGGCGCGAATGGCAGCCAGCGTGTTGCCTTGGCCGGAAAACACCACGCTGGGCATCGAGGTCACCCGTGCACTGTCGAGGCCGGCGTCGTGTGCCTGCTCCGAGTAGCCGGGTGGCACGGGGTTTGGTGAACCGAGGCGCAGGTCGGCTGCCAGCGATTCTGCGGCACGCAATTCGACCGCGTAAGAGACCCGGTCTGTCAGGAAAGCGACCGCTGTCAGCGCCGTGACAGCGACCACCAGCGCCGTGGAAAGCACCACCAGTTCACCGGAGCGCCAGTCGCGAGCCAGCAATCTCAATGCAAGGCGAAAAGTATTCAAGAAGCCGCCTCCCGGGGCGATGAACTGCGCTCAGGGGTTTCGATGCCGGTGATGCTGCCGGCGTCCATGTGCAAAATTCGGTCACAGCGCTGGGCCAGCTTCAGGTCGTGTGTCACCAGCACTAGCGTCGTATCAGCTTCGTGGTTGAGCCGGAAAATGAGCCGCACGATGTTTTCCCCGGTCTTGTGGTCGAGGTTGCCGGTCGGTTCGTCGGCAAACAGGACGCTTGGGCGGATGACGAATGCCCGGGCGATCGCCACCCGCTGTTTCTCTCCTCCTGACAACTGGCGCGGGTAATGGCCAGCCCTGGGGGTCAGCCCAACCCGGTCTATGGCTTCCCTGGCCGTCACGCGTGCATTGGGGTGGTTGCCCAATTCCAGTGGCAACATGACATTTTCCAGCGCCGTCAGCGAGGGCACGAGGTGAAATGACTGGAACACGAACCCGACCTTGTCTGCCCGGATTGCAGCGCGTCCGTCCTCGTCCAGCGCGGAAAGCTCGTGGCCATCCAGCCAGACTTTGCCGGAACTGGGAACATCCAGCCCCGCCAGCAGTCCGAGCAGGGTGGACTTGCCCGCTCCGGAGACGCCCACCACTGCAACGCTCTCGCCCTGCGAGACCGACAGGTCAACGCGGTCAAGGATGGTGAGCGAACCTTCGGGACTGGTAACCTGTTTGCTGAGTTGCTCTGCTTTGAGCACAATTTTTGGAGAAATGATGCGATCCTTCCTTTTGATTCTGTTGCTGTTTTGGGCTCCCTCGGTATTGTACGCGGAAGAGCCGGTCATTCTCATCGTCGGCGACAGCCTGAGCGCCGGGTATGGCATGAAACTCGAGCAGTCCTGGCCAAGACTCTTACAACGCCACCTGGATGACGAGGGCCAAAAGTACCGGGTCATGAATGCCAGTATTACCGGTGATACGACCCAGGGCGGGCTCAATCGCCTGCCGGGACTGCTGTCCAGGCATCAACCCCGGCTGGTCATTATCGAACTCGGCGGTAACGACGGCCTGCGCGGTCTTGGCCTGCAAGTCACGCGCAATAACTTGACCGGCATGATAGAACAAAGCATTCAGGCCGGCGCCCGGGTATTGCTGGCGGGAATACAGCTGCCGCCCAACTATGGCAGCGCCTACACCGACCGGTTCCGCGATATGTTCCGTGAACTGGCGGAAAAATTCGACATCATGCTGGTCCCGTTTTTCATGGAAGGCGTGGCATTGAACCCGGATTTGATGCAAGGTGACGGCATACACCCCAATGCCAGGGCCCAACCAGTACTGCTGCAGAATGTGCTCGACGTGCTGGAACCGGCGTTGTTTTCCGAATCAGCTCCTTGACTCATGCGGCCTGATACCGGCGCGCTCCATCTCGCGGCCCTTGCGGACCCGTATCCACGGTATCCATGCTGCGATCAGCATGAAAGCAAAACCGGAGAATTGTATATAGCCATCCGGCAGAATCAGCGCCAATACAACGGCCAGCAGGCCAGTGCTCGCGATTCCCAGCCAGATCAGCTCGACGGTTCGCGTTTCGTGTAACTCAAAGTTGCTGAGTAGCAGGCTGCTGGCCAGCTTCCTGGCGTAGCGGTACATCAGGTAAAAAACCAGGCTCAGGGCCGTGAAACCGATGCCCATGAACACGAACATGCCCGTCATGTCGTCGTAGGAGCGCATGGTGAATGCATAGGGAAAGTATCCATTGCTCATCCAGCCCATCATGCCGGAGAGCATGATACGCAGTGGATAGATATAGACCAGGATGACGATCAGCAGGGCCGCACTGAGCACCACGGTGGGGACATCCTCCAGGCCGTACAGCTTGCTCCACTTCGAATGTTCGTACCAGATCCAGATCAGTTGCGTGGCGGCCAGGATGAATGCAGGTATGGTCTTGATGGCTTCAACCATTTCCTGGAAATTACCCGGGATATGGTCAAACGAGATCATTAGCATGGTAACAGCAAAAGCAAACGCCGCATCCACGAATACTTCGATCCTCGTCATCGCTTCGCCACGCATCCGGAAACCGCGCTCGACGGGGCAGCTGTCGACAAATTGGGGTGACAGTGGATTCATGATTCAGGTGGTGTTTACGACCAGTGCACGTGGACGATTTTCCAGCCTTCGCCAATATCACGCATGACCAGGGTCTCCAGGCTGATGCGGTCCACGGGCCTGTCCTTGTACTGGCCGGTCATGTGGTATTGCGTGGTGACCACGGCGATGCCGTTGTCTTCAATGATGGTGCGCGACAGAATCTCTTTCTCAATCCCGGCCATGTAGGCCATGTCGGCCTGCATGTGGTGCGCCGCATATTCTTCAAGCGATGCCTCGATCTTTCCCCCTTCGTAGATCAGCACCGATTGATGCAGAATTTGCCGTATTTGGGTTTCATCACCACTGCTGATCGCGGCATCGAAGCGGTCGGCGAGCATCGCGGCCTGCAGCGAGAGCTCGGTCGAGGCCTTCGAGACGCAGGGCAAGGCAAAAGCAGCCAGCAGGGCAATATTCAAAAGCATGAGTTTGGTTTTCAATGACGATTTCCTGCAAATGAGTCGTGAGGCCCTGATGATAGTGCATCAGGGCAGGGCGGTGGCCTGTTCAATGCCATTGCCGCCGCCAGTTCGCAGGCGCGCGGAATCCATGTTCCGAATAAAACGGAACCGGTGCCCAGGTTGAAAATCTGCCGGCTTACCCGGCCGGGCTCAGCCGCCGGTGTCCTCTTCGCACACGCAACCCTGCTTGTTGCAGCCCATGCTGCCCTCCTTGCACACACCGCTCATGGCCACGCAGTCCTTGGCGCCAAAGCAGGAGCAGTCGCCATCTTCATTGCAGTCGTAGTCGAGCGTCCCGCCGCCCGGCGCCGCGATATCGCCAGAGCCGCCTACCTTGCAGGGCATGCCGCATTGCCGGATATCTGCCGTCAGCTGTACCACGGGATCAACAGCGACGCTGGCGGTCACTGCTCGTGATTTCTTCTTGACCGTCGTGGCCTGGCGTTTCAGCTCGGTTTCCTGCGCGCCAACGGCAGTGCAGGTGGTGGCAAGAAATGTCGCCATTACGATCATCGCAGCGCAGCGCAAATACTTGCCCGCAATATATTTCATCTCCTTTACTCCCTCGTCCCGGTGGACGAAATAATGCCTCCCTTCCATTGTCCTAAGTATAGGCAAGCGCCGCAGGTTTCGTCGGCGCAGCAGCATTGTCAATTATTGGGTATCATCGCGGGCTTCAGATCAGAGGAGAACAGGGATGCGAACAGTATTACTTTTGATGGCATGGATGGTGTCTGCCATTCCGGGTCAGGCCGGCGAACTGAGCCTGGTGGCCCAGCTGGAAAGGGCAGCCAACGGCGAGCACCGCGCAGATGACCAGATTGACAGGAACCGCCACCGGCATCCCATCGCTACGCTCGAGTTCTTTGGCCTCGAGGATGGCATGTCGGTGCTTGAAATCTGGCCCGGTTCCGGCTGGTATACCGAGATTCTTGCACCGGTGCTGCGTGACAAGGGCCTCTTCGCAGTGGCGAGCTGGGATCCCGCTGTCGAGGGACAGCCGGACTATCGTTATCGCCTGCCGCTGGAGATGCAGGCCAAGTTCGAGGCCAATCCTTCAATCTACGACAAGGTGGAAGTGATTCATTATTCTCCCCCGGCCACCGAATCACTGGGGCAGGGCCGGTTCAACATGATTCTGACATTCAGGAATACGCATGGATGGCTGCGCAATGGCGCCGCTCAGGGCATTTACAACGATATGGCCGAAGCGCTGATGCCCGGAGGGATATTGGGCGTGGTACAGCACCGTGCTGACGGAGATGAGGTCATGACTGACCATGCGGGTGGGTACGTGACCGAGGCGACGGTCATCAGCCTGGCCGAGAAGGCGGGGCTCGAATTCGTGGCGCGCTCCGAGCTTAATGCCAATCCGAAAGATACCAAGGACCATCCTGAAGGCGTCTGGACCCTGCCGCCCTCACTGCGGCTCGACGACGTTGACCGGGAAAAATACCTGGCGATTGGTGAGAGTGACCGCATGACCCTGAGGTTTCGTAAGCCCGGCGGCCTCGCTGCGTTGCAAATGGAACTGGACTGATAGATGGGCGGGGATCAGGCGAAGCCTGCCCAGTGAGCCTGGCCCCCGCCTGTTTTAGTCGGCCATTTCCCGTACCAGTCCGCCCAGCACCTCGATGCCCTGTTCAATGGCTTCGCTCCACGGGTGTCCGTAACTGAGGCGGATAAAGTTCCGGTAGCGCCGTCCGGCGGTAAATACATCGCCAGGCATGATCGAAATACCGTGCTCGATGGCGGCATCAAAGAGTTTCTCCGAATTTACTTTTCGCGGCAGTTCCAGCCACAGGACGGAGCCCCCCTTGGGTGCCGAAATGCCGGTATTGGCGGGAAAATACTGCTCAACGGCCGCCGTCATGCGTGCCGCATTCTGTTTCAGGACCGGGACCAGCCTCTTCAGGTGCCGGTCGTAATCCCCGGAAGCCAGGTATTCGGTCAAAGTCATTTGCGTCAGCAGGCCCGAAGAACACGACAGGGCACGCTTGAGCTTGCTCGATGCTTCGAAGTACCTGCCCGGCAGCAACCAGCCCACGCGGTATCCCGGTGCGGCGGTCTTGGAAAATGAAGCGCAGGTCAGGACCAGGCCCTTGCGTGAAAAAAACTGTGCCGGCTTGGGCCTTGGGCCGTCGTACACAAGTTCGCCGTATACATCGTCTTCGATCAGCGGAATGTCCCTGCTTTCGAGCAACTGGACCAGTCGCTCGCGGGATGCGTCGCTGCTGACGCTGCCCAGCGGGTTGTTGACCGAAGAAGACAACATGCAGGCGCGCACGTCGTGTGTTTCCAGCGCCTCTGACAAGGCATCGATACTGACACCGTCCACCGGGCAGGTTTCGATTTCCAGCGCCAGCATGCCGAGGCTTTCAATCAATTCCAGCATGCCGGGATAGGCGGGGCTTTCAAGGGCAATCACATCGTCGCGGCGGGCAACGGCCTGCAAGGCAATCGCCAGTGCTTCCTGGCCGCCGTTGGTGATGATGATTTCGGCCGGGTCCACGGCACCGCCATGATTCAGGTATCGATAGGCAATTTGCCGTTTCAGGCCGGGTTCGCCCTCGGTTGGTGCGTAATTCAGTGAGCGGTCCTCGGCGCGCGACATCACCCTTTTCATAGCCCGGTGCAGCGTTTTCGTAGCGGGTGAGGCCATGCATGGATTGGCAATGCCAAGTGGCAGAACACCCGGCTTGTGAATACCGGCGTACACCCGGTCAATCAGGTTTCGGCAACTGACTTCTGTCGGTTGGCAGGTTTTGCAGCCGACCTTGACGAGGCGATTCTGGCGTTTGGGCTGGATGAAATATCCGGACTTGGGCCGCGCCTCGATTCGGCCTCGTCGCTCCAGTTCGAGGTAAGCCTGGCGGACGGTCGGAATGCTGATCTCCAGCTTGTCGCTCATGCGTCTCAGCGAGGGAAGGCGGTCGCCGGCCCTCAGTGTGCCGGCCCGCAGTTGTTCGTCAATCAGGTCAATGACCTGGCTGTACAGGAAGGTCGATTCGCTTCGGTCAATGGCAAGCATGTGAAAACCCCGCGCTCGTATTTGATCAAAAACTGTTTATATTACATTTAACAAATATTGTATCTGTTAAGTAAATAGTATGCAAGCTACAGTTTGTCCCGCAACATCGATTACGGAGACGCTGTCATGAACAACCTGGCTCTTTATGCAACTTCGGTCCTGGTCTGGGGCTCGACCTGGCTCATCATCAACTACCAACTGGGAGAGGTTGCGCCGGAAGTATCGGTGGTTTACCGCTATGCGATTGCGGCCGCGCTGCTTTTTGCATGGATGTTGGCGCGCGGGCTGCAGATTCGTTATTCGCTCCATGCGCACATGAGATTTTTCATGCTCGGGCTGTTGCTGTTCAGCTTCAATTACATTGCGACCTACTCGGCCCAGCAATACATTCCATCGGCGCTTAACGCGGTCGCGTTTTCAAGCATGATGTGGATGAACGTGATCAATTCCAGGGTGTTTTTTGGTACGCGCATCGAGCCGCGCCTGTGGTTCGGCGCCCTACTCGGCCTGGCGGGAATCATCACCTTGTTCTGGCCGCAGATTTCTCATATCAGTCTTACCGACAAGGTGCTTCTGGGGGGTGCGCTTAGCCTGTCGGGCGCTTTCCTCGCTTCGCTGGGCAACATGATGTCCAAGAGTTCACAGCAGTCGGGCCTGCCGATTATCCAGGCCAATGCCTGGGGCATGCTCTATGGCACCCTGATCACTGCAGCAGTGGCCTGGCGGCGGGACATTCCATTCAACTTCGATTTCAGTTTCCCTTACGTATCTTCACTGCTGTACCTGTCGGTGTTTGGTTCGATCGTGGCGTTTGGCGCCTACCTCAAGCTGGTTGGCCGTATCGGACCGCACAAGGCAGGTTACGTGGTCGTGATGTTCCCGGTGGTGGCCGTGGTGTTGAGCCTCATGTTCGAAGGCATCAGTATCACGGTGACCGACATCTGTGGCATTTCACTGGTGCTGGCCGGAAATCTCGCAGTGCTCGGAAAATGGCGCTACGGGCCCCGTATCAGGGCCTGGCTGGACCACCAGAAGCATTACTGGCTGGACCGTAAAGTCGTGGTTTCAAAATGCACTCCACGCATCTCCGCCGGCGTGCGTCATTCGCTGAGCCACGTTTCTGATCACTCCCTCCACCGTTCATAATCCTGTCAATGAACGGCCATTGCCGCCGGCTTCGGCCGGCGGTTTTTTTTTAGGTGATCTTGCCCATGCCCCGTTGATTGACCGGGAGCAAGGCAGTGGCGAGTTCACGGCCTATAATGGAAGGACTGACTTTTTGTGACTTGCCAAGCCTGATGTATTTATCTATTGCGCCATGAGCCAGGAGCGTCGCGACAGGGCGATCCCCGATGCGCGGCCTTTTGTCGCGCCGTGCAGGGACCTTTCGCCCGGCGCGCCGCTTCAATGGCTGGCCCTTGGGTGGGCGGACTTCAAACGCGCACCCGCCATCAGCCTGGCATATGGGTTCTTCGTTTTTCTGCTCAGTGCGTCTGTCGCCTGGTTGGCGTGGAAACTGGGCGGTTACGTGCTGTTGATCAGCGCCTTGTCGGGGTTTATTTTCATTGCGCCGTTGCTCGCATTCGGGCTTTACTCGGTCAGTCGGCTGCTGTGCGAAGGACGTAAGCCGAAACTGGTCCGGACCTTGCGCGCGATTCGGAGGCCGCTGGGAAATGCAGCGATTTTTGCCCTGATCCTGCTGGTCATATTCCTTGTCTGGGCCCGTGCCGGCCTCATGGTGCACGTATTTTTCCCGATGGACGGCAGGCCGCAACTGTCGGATGTTCTGACCTTCCTGGCCGTGGGCTCAGCGGTGGGCTCGGTTTTTGCCGGATTCACTTTTGCGGCCGCAGCCTGCTCGTTGCCTATGCTGGCCAACCGCGACGTGGACGTGGTGACTGCAGTGGTGTCGAGCATCAATGCCGTATTGCGTAACAAGTGGACGATGTTGGTATGGGGCTTGCTGATTGTGGGTATTACTTCGATCGGACTGGCGACTGCACTTCTGGGACTGATCGTGACGATCCCCTGGCTGGCTTATGCCACCTGGCATGCTTACCGCGCAATGCTGGATGTCAGTGACTGGCCGCCACTGGACTGAGCAAACCTGGGTTGCCCGGTCCGGACCATCGGCGGCCAGCTCCGGTCACGGCGGGCTCCAATCAATCCCAGTGATTCGCGGTCTGTACGAAATTTGCACGTACCGGTTTTACGACGCAGAATCGCTGACCCGTCGGAGCTTCCATGACCACCCAGCGCTTGATGTCGTCAATGCGCTTCGCACCCAACGCTTCGAGGCGCGCAACTTCAGCATCGATGTCGTCGGTTTCGATATCCAGGTGTACGCGGGAAGGGTGATCAACTTTCTGGACCTCGATATGAACCTCCTCAGGACCGGTTTCGAGATAGCGGTAAGCGGATTCTTCCGGGTCTTGCGGTGTTTCAGGGTCCAGGCCCAGGGCCTGCGACCAGAATGACGTTGCCGCATCCAGGTCGTCAGTCTTGCAGTCAATGATGAAACCGGCCAGCTGGCTTTGGTGTGCCATCAGGTCTCACGCATCGGGTTATTGGGATGCTGGGTCCAGTTCATGTACGGTTTGCCAGTATCCACCTCGACCATTGTGATGCAATCAGGCACCGGGCATACCAGGTAGCACAGGTTGCAGCCCACACATTCATCATCAATGACGGTGTAGGTGCGTTTGCCATTCTCATCCTTGGTCTTGGCGATGGCCTGGTGCGAGGTGTCTTCGCAGGTGATATGGCACAGACCGCACTCAATGCAGGAGTCCTGGTTGATGGCTGCGACGGTCTTGTAGTTGAGGTCGAGGTACTGCCAGTCGGTAACATTGGGAATGGCCTTGCCGCGGAATGCTTCGAGGTCCTGGTAACCTTTTTCATCCATCCAGTTGCTCAGGCCATCCACGTAATCATCAATGATCTTGAAGCCGAAGCGCATTGCCGCGGTACAGACCTGTACGCTGCCGCAGCCCAGCGAAATAAACTCTGCCGCGTCGCGCCAGGTATTGATGCCGCCGATACCGGATATGGGTAATCCGGCAGTTTCCGGATCCCGGGCGATCTCCGAAACCATGCTCAGCGCGATTGGCTTGACGGCCGGCCCGCAGTAGCCGCCGTGCACGCCTTTGCCGGCCACCGTCGGGGTCGGCGCCATGATGTCGAGGTCAATGGAGACTATGGAGTTGATCGTATTAATCAGCGATACCGCGTCGGCGCCACCGCTGTTGGCGGCCCGGGCGGGATAGCGGATATCGGCGATATTGGGCGTCAGCTTGACGAACACCGGCATGTCGCAGTACTGCTTGCACCAGCGTGTGACCTGCTCGATATATTCGGGCACCTGGCCAACGGCCGAGCCCATGCCACGCTCCGACATGCCATGCGGGCAGCCGAAATTCAGCTCGACGCCGTCGCAGCCGGTCTGTTCAACCTGCCGCAGGATCTTTTTCCAGGCTTCTTCCTGGCACGGCACCATCAGCGACACCACCATGGCGCGGTCTGGCCAGGCCTCTTTAACTGCCTTGATCTCGCGCAGGTTTACTTCCAGGGGCCGGTCGGTGATCAGCTCGATGTTGTTCAGGCCGATCATGCGCTGGCCGTTGTAGTCCACCGAGCCGTAGC
>JABDJL010000089.1 GCA_013002505.1 Lysobacterales bacterium
GTTTGTCTCCTAAACATAGCAGGCCAGCGCGCTAAATCCAGTTTTGGCGAGGGCTGCCAATTTAACCAGGGAGTCATCCAGAGAAAATTCAAAAGAGGCCGGATCAGGCATCAGTCAATTGCGAAATAAAGTTGTTTCCGCGCGACAACAATGCGTCATCAGCATCACGGGTTTTCGTCTCTTTTCTCCAGCCACCGCTTGCGGCACATGTTACGAAATTCCTTGTCCCTCGAGGAGCGCCACGCTTTGCCACACACTTCGTCGGTAACCATCTTGGGTGGTGAGAACTCCTGCTTGATCACGAGGCCCGGGTTGGAATAGGGCTCAGCGATGAACACCACGTACTTCCCCTGCCCGTCTCCTTCCGGGTAGTACCCAACCCCGAGCTCCGTCTGGCGCGAGAAAAATTCTCCGTCGCCAAGGACCAGGTCACGGTGTTCAAAACTTTCAGCCAGGTACTCGATGGCGCTCTCGGGCGAGTCCATTTCATTGGCGACCGCCTGCACCTGGTTGCCGACCGGCGGGTAGAACACCGGGAACCGAAAACCCGTTTCCCGGACCACCTCGTTGGGCGTGGTCTCGTCGGCCTTGGGGTCTTCGACCAGGTTCTTTGCCCGTTGCGCTGCAGCCGTGGCCAGGGTTTCGTTGCAGAACAAGGCTTCGCGCTGCTGTGACTCGTGTCCGATGATCAGCAAGGCCAGCGCTCGTGCCTGAACATTGCTGCCACAGGATGGGCCAGGGGCTTCGGCGCCGGCCGCCAGCATCACCCCAACGAGAATTAATGAAAATGTCATCCAGTCAGATACCAGGTTCGGCGTCCAAGCCAGTCAGCGTCAAAGGACGCCAGTCTCCGGGCGTCGGAGCAGCCAGTTTAGTTAAAAGCATCCCGCTATTGGGGCCAGAGCCAGGCAAAGGCACCGGCGACCACCAGCCCGTAAATCAGCGCGTCAAACAAGTACTTGGCCGTCATGGACCACTGCATCCCGAACCAGATGCTGTATGGAATGCTGGCCCATCCGAAAGCGAGGAATCCAACCGCTGCGACAAAGCGAAATACCGTCATGTAATCCGCACCAGGCTCCAGCGCCAGCGTGGCACAGTAGGCAATAAGGATGGAACCGAACAGAAAATGGCTGATCTGCTGGGCCATCAGTTTGCCCATCGGCGGCATGCCGTTGGGCACCAGTACCATCAGGCCAACCGGCCCCTTGTTGAACTTTGACTGGACTGCTTCGTCCTGCATGTTCTTCATGTCGCCACAGTAGGGGAACTGGTGCAGGCCCAGTTTTTGTTGACCGGCGCGCAGAGCGTCAAGAATCGAGCCTTCGTTTTCGAGTTGCTGGTAGTCGGAATTGTGATACTTGATCACCATGTGAATGAGGCCGCTGGCAATCCAGGCCAGGATCGTTCCCACGACAACCGGTAGCCATAGCTGAAGAATGCTTAATTCCATTGGAATCTCCCGTTTTTATTAGTGGTGTCCTGGAAAGTATAGGCCAGCTTTGCAAGTTCGGGGATTTAAGGTCCAGGTACAGCGAGCAAAATGAAAAGAATTGGACTAAGCTGCAAGTAGAATGGACAGGGAAGTTGGCAGGCCATGAAAGGACGCTCGGCAGTTGGCACCGTGTTGCTGGTCATCGCCATGACCATTGGGACTCCCCATTCGCACGCCTCGCATTGCGTCAGCTACCACCCTACCAACCTCAACCTGGTGATTGACTACAGCGGCTCCATGGAGGGCTGGCCTGAAGACCTGGCGCGCGATGTGGGCCTGGGCGTGATTGATTCGCTGATTGCGAGCGGCAACCTGCAACGCGCCGGCGGCATTGGCTTTCCTTCCGCGCTCTACTACAGTTGGGCGGTTAACGAGGGTAACATCTACCCATTGCGAAACTCGGTTGACACCAGCCGGGCGGTGCTGTCTTCGCATGGCTCACCCCTTTACAGTTCGCTGGTCATTGCCGCAGGCGAGTTGGCCACGATGCCGGCCAGCGATACCAACATCCTAATTGTAATTACAGATGGTGAAGGCTCGGATACAGCCCTTGCTTCCGCCGCGCAATCCTCCCTGTTGTCACTGGCGGCGCAAAAGATTTTTGTTTACCCCTCGCCGGTTCGAAGCCTGCCCCTGGAGTTGTTCGCCGGCGCCACGGGCAGTTCTTTTTTCACGGCCAGTGACGGCGACCAGGCGAGGCTCACCAATCTCATCACCGAGCGTGCGTGCAGGAACCATGGGCCGGTGGCCAACCTGTCTCTCAGCACGTATTCGCTGAGGCTCGGCGAAGGCGGCGTGCGGCAGGTCGTGTTTGATGCCTCGGCCAGTAGCGATGCCGAAACTTCCCGTGCGTCGCTGGACTACGAGTGGCGCGTGGCACGAATCGGAGAGCCCTGGTCACTCGAATACACCGGCCGGGGCCCGGGCGGCTCACGATATACAAGGGTTTTCGATGAACCTGACCTGGGAAACTGGCGCGTTTCTGTGCGGGTTTTCGATGCCGAGCGCGCCTCGCACGAAGCGACCAGTACTTTCGAGATCCTTGGATCCGACCCTCAAATCACGATCACCGCGCCTTCGCCTGTCAATGCCGGCGATCCGCTCACCGTTCGTGTCGAAGTCGTGGATCCGGATGGCGGTGACGTGGAGTGGGCCGGCCGAATTCACAGCGCGCCGGATGGCGGCAGCTACGCGGTGGATCATAGCTGGGACACGACGGAGTTTTCCTGGGGCACTACTTCCGCCGATATCACGCAGGTCAGCACGGGCGACAGCCGCCTCGGTAATTCCTGGATATTTGAGGTCAATGCGCGCGACAACGAGGCGGTTATGGCTTCACAACGCGCTACTGTCGAGGTGCTCAACCGCCCGCCCGAGTTCAGTGTCAGGGGCCCTGAAACGGTTCGTGTGGATCAAGAAGAGAGTCTCGAAGTGATGGACCTTGTCGACCCGGATGGGGGCGACCCACCCACCATAAATTGGGACGTCATACAGTCTCCCGACCAGGATTCCGACGGCTCTTCATTGCCCGCTGGACGTGCCGTAAGCACTAATGCCCGGATTTTGCTGCCTTCCCAGGCCAGTGATGGCGGAAGTTATATCTTTCGTGTCACGGTCAGCGACGACGAGGGCGAATCACTGAGCAGCGACCACCCGGTTTTTCTTTCGGTCCCGCCGCAAGTAACGGTGACTCCCGAGGTGATCCGTATCACAGACCTCACCGAGCCGCTCACCCTTGACGGTTCCGCCAGTTTTGACCCCGACTCACCCTGTGCGCCGCCGGACCACTGCCACCGAAATCTGGAGGGGCCGCCCGTTAACGTTACCGGCCCGATCACGTCCTGGACCTGGTCAGTGCTGGACCGCCCTCCGACCCGCGAAGAACAGCTGCCATCGACCCGCGTGGCCGAAGTATTTTCGCTCGATGACACCAGTTCGATACTCAATATTCCCCCGGGGTACCTGACGCCCGGGCCGTGGACATTCCAACTCAGTGTCGAGGATGCCGAGGAGGACACTGCGCTGGCCGAAGTCACCGTGGAGGTTCTCGCCGAAGGCACGGCGCCCGTCGCATCCATCCAGGCCAATCCCGCCATTGCCCACGTCACCTGGCGTGAAAGCCGGTGGATCATGGGCACAGACCTCGTCCTGTCCGCAAGCGGGAGTTACGATCCCGACCTGGTCCAGGGACTGTCTCCCGGCGAGGCCCTGCCGGAAGGGAACGGCATTTCTTACTTTAGTTGGCGCCTGGCGCCGCCTGCAGGATGCACGGATTTTTCTGAAATGTATGCGGAGGGTGAGTCGCTTGTTCACTGGACGCCCATTTCCAGGGGCGTGCAAATGCCCGAATCCTGCTGGGGAGAGTGGGCTGTCAGCCTCGAGGTGCGTGATTCGGACGTCCCGGTTGAATCGGGATCTGTTGATCAGCTCATACAGATTACCGCGTGCCGCGCGCCCATTTGCCTGCTTGCGCCGACCAACACTGACCCACTGGTGGTCGGTGCCCTGACCGAAAAACAGGCGGTGATTTCATTCCTCACGGGCTCATCTGCCAGGGCCTTGATGGGGCCGGGTAACCGCCCCTACGCCAGGCTCGTGATTTTTAAGCAGGAAAATCCGTCAGAAATCGTCAATTCGCTGGATGTCCCGATTCCAAATCTTGAAGAAGACGAGATGGTCCGGGTCGGATGGTCCGGGCGCTGGCGCAACGGGGACGTTAAACCCGGCGTCTACTCCTACCGCGTCATCCTGACAGAGCGGCCTTCAGGCAGAGAACTTTACGAAGCCTATGAAAGCAACGCCATCGTCATTCCTGACGAGGCCGCCGGGGAAGTGATCGACTGTGCCGATCTGTGGACCACGGGGTTCCCCGACGACACCGTATCGGGCGGATTCCCCTGCGTCGAGCACGACATTCCTGACACGTTCGCGCACGCCAGCAGGGTTCGGATATTCGCCTCACCGGGTTTCGTGAACGAGGACTGGCTGAACTGGCAATACCTGGACTGGGCCATCGAATCGTCGATGGAAACAATGGATTACCTGTCGGGCTGGCGCGTGGCACTGCCGGTGTTCTACGTGATCCTCACGCAACGGGACGTGGAGAATGTCAGCGCCCAGGCCTATCGCGATGAGGCGCTCGCCGGCGAACCTTGCCCGATCATGGTGAGGGTAGGCGGCTCGCTGGAAGGTCGGCAATCGTTTAAACAGCTGATGGCACACGAAATCGCGCATTGCGTTCAATATGCGAACTTTTTCGCCCGGGGAGCGAGTTCCAGGTGGTGGGTTGAGGGTTCTGCCGACTGGATCAGCAGCATGGTTTACCCGCTAACCAACCGCGAACACGAAAACGTCGGAGAGTACCTGCACCGCGTGCCGCTGTACCGGCAGGTTGAGGACGCACGCTACGGAACCTCGATATTCTTCTATGCCCTGGGCGCAGATCCGGCATTTGGAATCATCCGCGTACTGGACCTGCTGGAAACCCTGGCCGGAGCCGATACCTCGTTGCCGGCGTCCGAGGCGCTTTCACCCATTGCCGGCCTGGATACTGCATTTCAGCGTTTCGCCCGCGCCATGCGCGCCGGCGGTATCGGCCCGTTGATTGACCGATGGCCGGTTCCCGAGCTATTGATGCATGAACAAAGGGCCTATGGCGGCGGTACTTTCTCCTATAACGACCCTGGCGATAGCGCGCCTGCAGTCGCCCTCGCCGGCGGTATCAAAACGTATGAAGTGCAGTCATTTGCCACCGAGTTGATCAGGCTATACCTGGAACCCGGGTTCCGATACCGTCTCGTTGTTAGCGATCTCAACGGCTCGGGCCGGGTGAGTTCGACGGAATATCCACTCGACGGATCGCTGTGGGACGTCACAGCAAGTTCAAGCTGGCGCAATGGCGTCGAATCCGACCAGGACCTGACCGCATGCAGGCCGCAGGACAACAAATTCACAGAACTGGTCGTGACCAACACGGCGCATGATGACTCGCCGTACCGCTTCAGCCTGCGCACGGAAGTGCTCGGAGGTGACGGATGCTAGGCCGGACAGTGCTTTGCTATTTCATACAATACCTCCGGGTGACAGGCCTGTCAGCAGCGTTCCTGCCAGCCGCGCTGCTGGCCACGGAGTACGAATACCATCCCCCTGAATTCCTGCTCAGCGACCCGGCGGTCAGCGTGTCAGACATGGCAGTGAGCACTGATTGGCTGGTTGCCCTTGATCGTCCACGGCAGGAAATCTGGGTGGCGCCCGCCAGCCTGGCCGTCCCCTCGGCATGGACACCAATTGACCTGTCAACACTGGCTGAAGATTTCGCCCAGGTCGCCGTCATCGGCGAAACGATTTATCTCAGTGGCAGCGCCCTCGGTTCTTTACACCGCATGCAACTGGCCGGCGGAACCTGGTCCGTCGAGCCTGGCTGGTCCGCGCCCGCTGAACCTGCCGGGTGGGACGCGTCATCCCGCATTGCAGATCTCGCTGTCGGTTCAAGCGGCGAATTGCTGGCGCTGGCGCCCGATTCGGCACTGATCCTGGCCTGGGACCCTGCATCAGTCATGGCATGGGGTGAAGCCTTTGCTGCACCGGAACTTGCCGGTACATCAATGCTGGAGTCCGGCCCCGGTGCCTATTTTGTCGCTGGAAACGATGCCCCTTACGTCCTGCGGCTGGCCGCCGGGGTGCCTGCCCAGCGCATCGGTGAATCGCTGGCCGGCTTCTATTCAATTAACGGAGTTCGCGCGATCGCTCATCATCGGGAAACGAACCAGCTGCTGGTGGCGGACGGGATTCACCAGAACCTGCTGCTGTATTCAGCCAGCGGAACATTCCTGCGCACGATGGCCGACTCGGCCATCGTGCCCCACCCGCAGCACGCGGCATATGGGCGCGACGGAGCGGTGTACGTCTACGACTCGGGCAGGCAGGCGTTGATCCGCTGGCAAGCACGGGCGACAGACACGACTCCACCGGCAAATATTGGCGATGCTTTCATCGCGCACAGAACCGGTGATGTGGGCAGCGAACCTTCAGGTCTTGGGCACAACAACGAGTCACCCGACATTATCGTGCGCCAGCATCCGATGGGCCTGAGGACGGCCGACCCCGACGACCCGGGCGGAAGCGACCCGGTGCTGGCCGGCCGTGAGAATTTTGTTTATGTCGTATTGCGCAATCGTCTCGCTGAAAATATTTCCGGCGGATTCATCGGCACATGGTGGACGATTGGCGGTTTCCCGTACGATTTTCCGGAAGAATGGAGTAACCAGGGGCTCGAGGCGGCTGGATCCTACGACACGCCCGGATGGAGTGGTGCCTTTATCGACACTGGAGAACTGGGTCCCATGGAGGCCAGGATTCACGGCCCGATCAAGTGGACTCCGAGCCTCGAACAGGCCGGCGACTGCCGCCAGGAGCATCACTTGCTCGCCATGTACATGAATCGTTATGACACCGATGAGACGCCCATTGGAGATGTTATCCCCCAGGTGCCGCTGGACAATAACATTGCAACCCGGTCGGTCATGATCGCGCGCCCTGATTGTGTCAGCGAGCGCGACCGCTATGAATACAACGAGCGGGATGAGCACGCGGCTACTTTGACCGAACGATGGACGTTCCTTGGCAATCGCTGCCCGCGCTACATTACCCGCAGAACGGGTGAAACCTATCCCGATGCCCTGTGCCTGAATGTATTCGAGGACGGCCGGGCGCCGCCCAATGTCGCGTCGCGCAGGGCTGAACAGATTTGGCGCCTGCAGGTCCCGGACCTGAGCTTTCATTCGCGCGACGACAGCGATTATTTCTCATTGAATTTGCCTGAGCTTGACGATCCGGCCTGGGGTTTGCACGACATCAACACGCAGTCTACCCGGATCAGGGGTGCACTGGCGGCGGATTATGAGCCCGAACCGATGCCGGAATGCGGCAGCGTGCAGCGCCAGGCGTTCGGCCCGACGGGCCGTGACAACTCCATCTACGTCAATATCAGTACACAATTGGTCATCACTGCCCTGCCGGTTGCCAATGCGGTGGCCGATGACCCGGCCAATATCAGCGGTGAGCATTTGCGTTTTCTCGATGTTGCCGATCCCGAGGGCACCGGGCCGTTGCAATCACGGGTCATTTCCTGCCCGCGCGACGTGCATGACCTGGACGACGTCAGGTTTGCATTTGAGTATTTTCAGGTGGACGTTTCTGATCCGGTCAGGCGCCCCTACGCGCACACCGGAGGCTATGAATTCGACATCAGTTACATCACTTCCATTCGCCGCGGAATCCCCGACTGGGCGCGTGATTTCAACGACAGCCGCGGCCTGCGCCCCCTGCCCTGTTTGCCGCGCGGACTGGGAACCGGAATAAACTTCGGCAGTAATATGAACAACTTCAGCGCCGGTTTTGCGGGTGGTTTTGCGGGCGGATTTTCAAACTGCCTTTCAACGCCTGGCATCATGCGGCCCGGACTGATTCTGCCGCACCCGATGACGCCTGGTTTGGGCGCCTGCATTGCAGACGGGCCGGGCTGCATGGAACTTTCTTACTTTGATTTCGCAGCGAACGCGTTGTTCCGGTCTTTTACCGTGTTCGCCAGGGAAGCGCTGTTGCTGACGGTGCTCAACGAGGCCGGGGAAATTGTCGCCCAGGCCGCATCGATGCCTTACGAAATGGCCGACAGCGACCAGGGCCGGTGGCAGCAAGGCGCGGATCTGCGCCAGCACACCCTGGATTTCAGCAACTTCCAGGAAGGCACCTATTTCCTCAAGGTCGAAGGGCGGCCTTCGCAAATGTTGCTGTTGCCACTGACGGACAACAAGGGGCCCGTCCAGGACCCCGGAAAAAAATAGCCGCCCGGTTAGGAAAAAGACCAGGACTGTTTGGTTCGCCGCATTCCGGACAAGGCTATGCGCCGTGTCTATACTCTATGAAGAGCCATTGACACAGGCAGCTCACAATGAATCGCTGGTATCTCGTGCTGGTCGCAATTGCCGTACTCGCCGGCTACGTATACCTGGCGGGCAAACAGCCGGGCAACGGTCCGCTGATCGCCACCAGCACTTTTGAAACAGGCGCTGAGCTGCATGCGAATGGACAGGTGGTCCCGGTCGCCGGCCGCAACAGCATCAGCCTGTCCGCCAGCGCCAAGCAGATCGCCTCGGGCGAAGTCCGCGTAAAAAGCTGGAATGTCGCCATGTTTGGCGTGCCGATGAAATTTGTTTCCGCCGAGCAACAACCGGAGCCGGAAAGCGGTCTGCTCGGCTTCGCCGTGTCCGACGCCACGGCAACCCTGGATTACGATGCTGCCTCTAAAACCCTGTCCGGCCAGCTCACAGGCTACGTTGACAATGCCTACCTGTCACGATTCCGGGTCAATGGTTCTCATGGATTACAGGGTCCGCAGAATGACCTGGTAGAAACTGCTACCCAGCAGGCCACGCTGACCGTAGCGCTGGAACTCGACGATACGCTTTCACTGAAGGGCAACACCAGCAAGGTTGTGACTGGCCGATTCAAGGGACAGCTGAGGGTCAAGTCGCTGGCGCTGGAGCACGTGACCGTGCCTGCTTATTCGCTGGTGATGATCAAGGATTTCGTCAGCATTGACGTGGCATCGCCAGAAGAACAGGAAACGTATAAAAGTCTGTGCGTGCAGCCCTACAACGTCGCCAAGCCACCGGACCTCGTCGAGAAATCAGGAACGGGATACGGCTTCGGCACGCCCGCCGCCCAATTGCAGTGGGACAAGGTTGACGTGGTTTTTGATTTCCAGGAAATGCTGACAGCCACCGGCGGCGAAGATTTCTGGGTCATTGAAAGCACCATCACCGAGGATGAAATCGACGTCCTTTACCTGCCCAACGAGGTCGAAGGCTGCATCGAAGTATTCTTCGTGCATGGTTTTGATCCCTACCACCATGCCGGGGGTGGCTGGGCTCAGGGAGGCGGCACCGGCACCGCCAAAGTCGTGATCAGCGACGGCAGCCAGCGCATCGGGGAAAGCAAAACGCTGATGGCCCACGAGCTTGGCCACGTGTTGGGACTGAAGCATCCGGGATCATCTGCAAGCCTGTGTCCTGATTCCGAGCTGATCTGCATGCGCCCGGCAACGCCCGGCACCCTGATGTGTACCAGCGGCATCACTTTCGATACCCCCCAGAACAACAGCGAGGAAAATGAACGCCTGTTGCAGAACCCCCTGTTGATCAACGCTCAGCGGGCACTCTCCGAAGACTGGGACTGTAAGGAAACGTCTGACTGCGGCCCCTGCAATCCCTGAAGACCGGCAAAATCCTGAATCTTTCTTATACTCGGGGTAGAACCAAGGGGCAACTACAAAGCGAACGGGAGGCATCATGTTTGATTTTTTGTTCCGGATTATCGGGCTTCCGCGATGGAAATCCATCGAGGTGAAGCTGGACACAAACGCAAATCCGCCAGTGCTGGTTGGCAGGGACGTGAACGTCTCGAACCGTCGGGTTAAATGGAGCCGGGCGGATTCGACATTCGAGTTTATGGATAAATCCATGTCAGACCTCGATACCGGAAAGTTTCCCAGCCCCAAGGTCGATGCACACCTGATCACCTGCCGCAACAAGTTCAAGAAGAACGACATGTCGGAGTACACGATCTGGGTCAAGGCTTCGGACAAGGAGTACAGCTCCACGACCGAGGTGCTGGGCGATCCGGGCGGCGAAAAACCGGTTATCCGTAATTAGTCGCCTGCATGGCCCGGACCCCAGTCAGGCAGTTTAAATACCGGGTATTTCTCAGCTACAGCCACGAAGACCATCGCTGGGCGCGCTGGTTGCACCGCGAACTCGAAACCTTCCGGATTCCGGCCGGGATCGAACTGCCCGCCGACGCCCGGCCGGAAAATCCAAACCGACCGCTGGCCCCGGTATTCCGTGACCGCGAAGAGCTGGCTTCGGCCGCCAGCCTGACTGACGCGGTCAACGACGCGTTGGCGCACTCCGAGGCGCTGGTTGTCATCTGTTCCCCGGCAGCGATCCGCTCACGCTGGGTCAACGAGGAAATCATTGCCTTCCGCCGCCTCGGGCGTTCACACCGTATCTTCTGCTTTATCATTGACGGCGACCCTGCCAGTAATGACGATGGCGGGTGTTTTCCACCTGCATTAACCGGCAACGAATCATTTCAGCAGGGTCTGGCAGATCCGCCGCCTGAACCGCTGGCGGCCGATGCCCGCCCGCAAGGTGATGGCAAAAAGGACGCGAAACTCAAGCTCCTGGCCGGCTTACTGGGCGTCGGACTTGACGACCTGCGTCAGCGTGAACTGCACCGCCGCCACCGCCGCATGCTGGCTGTCTCTGCTGCCTCCCTGGTCGTTACTTCGATCACCATCGCGCTGGCGATCATGGCCTATTTATCCAGCCTGGAGGCGGATCGTCGCCGTGCACAGGCTGAAGACCTGGTGGGTTTCATGCTCGGTGACCTGTACGAAAACCTGCATGAAATCGGCCGCCTGGATGTTTACCAGAGCGTCGGAGACAAGGCGATGGATTATTTTGGATCGCTGCGTGACGAGGACGCCAGTGACCACATGCTGGGCGAAAGAGCCAGGGCCCTGCGCCAGATCGGTACCGCGCGCATGGATGGCGGGAAAAGCGACCTGGCGCTTGAATCGTACCGAGAAGCACTGGCCATCGCCCTGACTGTCGCGCTGCGCAACCCGGATGATCCTGATGCGCAGATTGACCTGGCCAACAGCCATTTCTATGTCGGCTGGGTGCATTGGCAGCGTAATGAGCTGGATGAAGCACAAGCCCAGTTCACGGCGGTGGTCCCGATTGTTGACAGTGTCTCGGCACGCGATCCGCAGCGCGCTGAATGGCTGGTGGAAAGGGGCTACGCCTACACCAACCTCGGCCGCTTACTGGAATTGCAGGGCCGGCATGAAGCAGCGCTGGATCTCTACCGAGAAGTACAAAGCATCAACCAGCGGCTGGTCGAACTGGAACCGGAAAACGATGATTACCGGTTGGAGGTCGGCTTTGCACAGAACAACATCGGCAAAGTCCTTCATTCACTGGGGCGGCTGCAAGAGGCCGAGCAACATTACCGGGCGGATCTGCAGATTAAAACCGACATGTCATCGGAGCAGCCAAAAAATAATCTCTGGCGGCGCTACCTGGCAGCCAGCCACTACCACCTCGCGCACCTGTCGTCTGCAAGGGGTAGCAAGGCCCTGGCCAGGCAGCATTATCTTGCCGCAATCGCGTCATTGGATGCGCTGCTGATGATTGATCCTGAGCGCTCAGACTGGCTGAACCGCAAGGCGTCCTGCCTGAGGGAACTTGCCGCGCTCGACCGGATGGACGGCGACCCGGAGTCTGCCGCACAGCGCATCCGCGACTCGATACAGATTTTGTCCGGCCTGCGCGAGGTGGATGCCAGCAATGCTCGGTGGGAAGCTGGCATTGCCCTGGGCCGTATCGAAGCCGCACGACAGAGCCTGTTGCACGATGAAACGGAACAGGCCCTGGATTTGGCCAGTTCAGCCAATACCTCGCTGGAGAAACTGATGGAGGCTGAACCAAACAATCAGCAGACAAGGCTCCACTTGATGACCGCCCGGCTGGTGCTGGGTGATGTCCATGATGCGACGGGTAAAGGGGCCGCCGCAAAACAATATTGGTCCGACGCGCTTTCGCAGCTGTCAGCAGATGTGCAAAATCCGGAAGCGCTCGATGTTCGGTCGGCACTGCTCTTTCGGCTCGGCAGGCATCGCGACGCTCAAGCGCTGGCAGAGCGACTGGCGGTGATGGGATTCGCGCCAAACTTCACCCGTGACGGTGAGTGAGTCGCCTGCGTTTAACGACTCCCCCTACCCGTCTATGTTCAGTCCTTACACTCGAGAGATTTGATCAAATCTTCGTCCCCTTGCTCGATTGCGTCGATACATGCGGCATATTTTTGCCGGGCCAATTCCAGCGCAACGCTCGCATTCAACGCGGCAGCCTCCTTCTGGTCATTGGACTTGAAGCTGTCGAACACGCCGCCGACCGCTTTGAAATAAGCGGCAATCACCTCGGCCGGCAGTTTCAGGAGGGCCACAGCCTCGCCCTCGGTTTCCTGCTTGTACTTGGTGGGTACACCATCCCTGAATGAAAAATCCGCCTCGTTGTTGGCAAAAAACGTTTTAGCCACGGGCAGGAAAAGCGTTTCAGCATTCGAAGGCGAGTAGACAACAGCCGCCTCATTGAAACCCTGTCCTGTTGCAGTCATCACGTAGGGTTCATTCTGACGATAAAAAACGCCCGAATGAGCCTTGTCTGCTGCCTTGTTGTGGCCCTTGACGCCAGGCGCTACGGCACGACTGATGTTGACGGTAATTCCACAGGGCGCGTGCGGGCCTGCCGTCTCATAACGGAATACGTGGTCGCCGTCCCGGGTGCACGTGTTCACCCCCAGGACCGGCGCCAGCATGGGTTGTATGCTTCCGGCGCTCGCTGCCAGGTTTTTAAACGCATCCAGCGCGCCGCTGACAGTGGTGGACTTTGCCGAGGTCAGCAAACCGGTGGCCGAAACGCCCACGTCCAGTGTATTTTTTCCGAACGCATTGCTGCCGTGTCTCAATACATACTGTTTCGACAAGTCCGCATAAGCCGCCGTTGTACCCAGGGCAACGCTTTTCAGGGCGCCGCCTTCCACGTTAATGGTGACCAGGAAATCCCTCTTGGGCATGAAATAGGTCAGTCCATCTGATTCAGCATTAACGGGCTCCCGTATTGACTTGACACTGGAGCAGGAAACCAGCAACAGCGAAAGACTGGCAAAAAGCAATAAGCGGCTCATTGATATCTCCCTTATTTTTTTAGCGCAATGACAATTTGCCGCACTCACGACAGTTGCCGCAGCAGACGGTGCCGGTTTTCCGGCACACCCAAGGATGGCGCCAACGCAGGTGGTGCAACCCCGGGCGCCGGTGCCGGCCACTGCGGGAAGAAGCTCAGGTTGGTGTCGCCCTCTATCGTTGAGCGGTCAGAGAGAAAAGTATCCAGTGGTGTATTGCGCGCGGCGTCCTGCGGGATTTTGAAGTACGCGACGTCAACATTGGACTCCCTGTCCCACGGGTAACGGAATGGGTCGGCCAGGATGCAAAAATAGTGGGTCGGTATAGGAACCTGGTTGCCGCTCGCGTGGTTGATGGTGTCGGGTGTGCCGTCGAATATCGGCCCGGCAATGGCCCACACGTGATCCTTGCCGGGTTTGTCCTCGATATTGCGGATCTTGTCTTCAAGGTCCAGCCAGACCCCGGTATTCAACGAGCCCCTCTGGGGACTCATGTTCGACATGAAAAAGGTTTCCATCTGCGCAAGGCGGCCAAACTGCCGGTTGATCACCTCGTTGGGAACCATGTGTCCGACGTGGTACTGCACATTGTTATGGGTCCCGAACGTGCGGGCAGTCAAGCGGTCATTGGCATTCAGCCTGGTGTCTTCGTAATAAAGGTGCGGACGGTCGAAATCGATGTCGCGATCAAATCCCGCGACCCGGTAAGCCGCCCAAAGCGGCTGAAATCGGTCGGCGCTATATCCAATGACATAGCCGCTGTTGACCAACACCTGCACCTGCCGGTTCTGATCGTTGTTTTCCGGGCGGCCCTTGAGAAGAAACAAGTCAACGAGGTGCTCGTTGTCCTGGCTGCTTGGGTGAATAATGGTGTTATCTGGCATCGCGGGGACTCCTGTGGGTTTCTAAAGCTGGTTTTCGGAAGCGTTAATCCAATGAATTGTCAAAATCGGTCAGGTAATGCCCACGTCATCGTAGGCATCTGAAATGGCGGTACGCGCTTCTTGCGCTCGCGCAGCATTGCCGGCATAAACCGTGTCTGAAACCAGCAGCAATTCAGCCCTTGCATCCTGGAAATCTGACAGGCGCGTCAGGCGTGTAAGCACCAGGTAATACAGAATGCCAACCTCTTCCGGCGTGAACACAAAGTTGCCGTTGGCTCCCGGGCTGGTCAACACCTTGTGCGCGGCGAAATTATGAATATTGCTGTACCAGTGCACGCCGCCCCAATCATAAAATTGCGAGTTCGGCAGAGGCACATACTGGTTCATGTGGTCGGGATACCCATTGACGATCTGCGATCCGGGACCCGCCGGGTTCGGACGCCGCCAGCGACCCACGCTTGAAGGGTCGGACATGCTGCGCATGGCGCCACCTCCACTGCCCAGCCCCATTCCGATATCCCAATCCCAGGAATTCACATCTCCGGGCGCCTGTGCGAGGTGCCAGTTGCTGATGATGACGCCGAATATATCGCTGAACGATTCATTGAGCGCACCGGGCAGCCCCTGGTAGACCAGGTTCGCGGTATGTTGGGTCACGCCATGGAACAGTTCATGCGCAATAATGTCCAGGTAGCGCGACAGGCTTCTGAAGCCGCCGCCGGTATTTTCCTGGCCATACCACATGCGGTCCTGGTACCACATGGCATTCACCCATTCGGGCGGGTTGGGCGCACGGTTGCTGGCCGTGTTGACGATGTTGACCAGCTCCATGCCATTTCCATCGATACTGTCTCGCTTCAGAATGCGAAACAGGAAATCGAGCACCCTGGCTGCATTGACATGCGCTGAAACCCCGGCGGGATTCGTATTCTGCCAGTCGTTGGTGGTATTGCTGATCGGATCGGTCGGAACCGGGGTGGTTTCAAAGGACTGCAGTTGCAAATCCAGCGTGCGAATGTCTTCAAAAGGGTTCTGCATCGTGAAATCCGGCCCGTCAAGGCGGCCGAAAAAGGTCTGGTTGACGCCGTCCTCATCTTCACCCTGGCAGCGCGTCGGAATGTCGATCCTGGCGGAGTTGGGAAACAGGTAGATTACGTTTCCTTCATGGGCATCAATAAAGTAATCGAAATCGGGCTCCATGAACGAGGCGCCCTCACAGCACACACCACCGAATGCGTGTTCGTGATCGTCATCGTGATCGGGGTCCGGAGGCGCCAGCGGTACGTGCTGAAAATGCCAGGCCAGGTATAACGATTCCTCATCTTCGGGATGGGGAAGAATGGTCTTGACAGGCTCTGGCAGCTGGTCGGTATCCCCGGTTTCCAGCCATTCCGCCAGCGCGGCCTTGGCTGCGTCCGGAGAAACAGTCTCTTCGATATCGACATCATCGGTTGCGATGAAGTCCATCGATGCAGAGACCACGTCCTGGGCAGCATCCATTTCAACGATAACCTTGGATCCGAATATCGGAACCTGGTCTTTGACCTGTTCAAACGATACGACTTCGGTATTGGTGACTGCCTCTGAACGCTCCTGCCGCAGGACCAGTTGTGGCCCCTCCTCGACCGGGGGCTCATCGCCCAGGGGCATCGGGCCGGCGCCCAGCGCCGAGAACTGGGGTTCATTCTGGGCCTGGACGTAATCCCGCAAAAATGCCCTGGCAGCGGTTTCCCTGCTGGACTTGTCAGGGGCCCCGGGGGCTATTTCGGGCGGCATCACCGCGGCGGGGGGCGCCTCGGAACGCGCGATCTTGTCAATGTCCCCTTTTGAAATTTTGTACCGATATAGACGCTTGGCCATGTTCAGAACCTCCAACGCAAACTGTTGCCCGGTCACCGCGGTTGCCCGGCGGAAGCAGGGTTCGGTCATAAGGGCACCGGCGTTGCGGCGCCTCTCATGAATTCTCATTGGTTATTGCGTAGAGGCAGACCGGGTCATCAGCTTGAAGCCCTGACCGGTTTGGAAGAAAACTCTCTCTGCGGCTTGAGGATGAACGGAAGCAAATTCCACATCCACATTAATCATAGCAGGCCCGGTGGATTTTGCACCGCGGCCCCTTTGGGCCAGACTCTGTGATAAGTGTCACCCTCACCCGGGTGGCCAGATCACCTTGATGGGGCAATGCAGAAACTGAAAGACTGGGTGAACAAGCGGAAGTGTCAGGCGCCTTGTACCGGGGCGTTCATCGTGTTGATCGTCCGGTCGACAATGGTCAGGTCATTGTGCAACTTCCGACCAAACGCGGTGACGAAGTAGTCATCCTCGCCCCTGCCCGCAATTAGCAGGGTGTCTCCGCAGCCCAGCCTGGTCATCAGTTTGCGGATCGCGGTGGCGCGGTCCGGCACGATCTCAAAATCCGCCCTGGTTCGCAGTTGTGCCCGAATCAGCGCAGGATCCTCGTCGCGGGGATCGTCATCCGTGATGCATACCCGGTCTGCAAAGCGGCCAGCCACCTCACCCATCCGCTGGCGTTTTTCACGGCTCCAGCCACCCTTGCTGCTGAGGATCAAAACCAGCTCGCTTTCAACTTGCCCGCGCAATGAGCCAAGCACCGTCTCCAGGCCGTGAGGGTTATGGGCGAAATCTACGATCACCTGTCCGCCCGCAGGCAAGCGGCGCCTGACCATGCGGCCCGGGGGCACGAAAGGTGCTGGCAAGCTGAATCGAGCACCGCGGCGTCCATCCCGATTGAGCGGCACACGGCCAGCGCCAAGGCCAGATTTGTGTTCATGAAATCATCCGGAAACGGCCGTGGGCACTGCCCGGTGTCCACGATTTGCGGGTCCAGCCCGGCGGCACTCGCGGTGTCGTGGATCTGTGAAATTCGTTCTGCTATATCCGGTATGAACACCGGCGTCCCCGATGGCAGACCGTCGAGAAACCGCAGTTTGTCGCGCCGGTACTTTTTGTCGCTGCCATGGACATCCTGGTGATCCGATGCAAGGTTGGAAAAAACCGCCGCATCATACGGAATGCCCGCGTGGGCGCCGCGCATGATCGCTGCGCTGTAAACTTCGCAAGCAATCACCCTGCATCCCAGGTTTTGATGCAGGTGGCCAAAGAACCGCGGCAGACTGCCACCAAAACGACGGATGATTCGGCGATCCAACGCCTTGCCTTCCAGTTCGACGCGCTGGCCCACCGCGGCCGCTGGATGCCCACACGCGCGGGAAAGCTGGGCGATAAAACTGGTAATGGAAGTCTTACCGTTGGTGCCGGTGACCCCGATCCATTTTGTTTCGCCCGGCATGCGCCGTCATGGATCCGGACAATCGTCCGGGACCTCGAAATCATCTGGCAGGCTGTCGTCCGCCTGCAGCAGGATCAGACTGGTCGGCACTTTTGTTTCCCAGCATTTTTCAACCGCGATGTTCTGGCTGGACGGGTTTTGTGCCTCTTCAATCTCCTGGTACAAAGGCAGCCACAAGGGGCTCGAAATCTTGATCTCCGATTCGAATTCCAGCGCCCTCGGTCCCTGCACCAGGAACGAATGGACCTTTTCGTGGAAATTTTTTCGTACCGGCACGAGCACGCGCGCCGCACCGGCCTTCAGGAACTCAGCATGCTGGTAGTCATCATTCTCGATGGCAAGCAGCTCATCCCACTCTTTTTCATCTGCCCAGTAATACGGGTACAGGGTGTAGGTCATGT
>JABDJL010000097.1 GCA_013002505.1 Lysobacterales bacterium
TAGGAAATGCGATTTCTCTGACTTAAACATAGCAGAACCGAGCGCACTTGCTTCGTTGAAACGAATAAGCCAGTAGCTTACTAATGCCGTGTCCGCTGACTTTCGGCCCTAAACAGCGGATCACTACGGGATTGGAATCTAACGTCCCCTTTCTTTTTTACAGCCAACCCAGCTCGCGCAGTTTCTTCACGTTTGGCCGGCTGACCGGCACCCGGATGTCGCCTTCCAGGGTCAGCCACAATCGGCCGTTTTCCCGGCCTGAATCCTTTATGGCCGAGCGCGCCACCCACCAGCTCCGGTGCACTTGCATGCCCTGCAGGGAACGCAGTTCGCGCACCGCGTCCTTCAGGCGAAACAGCACCAGGTCGCTACCAAGATCGGTATATACCCGGATGTAGTGCCCCTCGGCGAACAGGGCGTGCAGTCTTCCCTTGCGAAGCGATAACGGCAAACGCTGCATGAACGCCGCCGTGTCATTCCTGTCTGCCCGGTCCAGCGCGGCCCGAGCGCGGCCCCGGTAGAGCTCACCCAGCAGCAGGCGCATGGCAACGAACACGCTGCTGATAACGACGGAGTTTTGAAAATACATCAGAAGATCGCCCCATGGCCTGAGACCACCGGTGGAATTGGCCAGGTAAGCCACGGGCGTCATGACGAGCGCAAACAACCCGATCAATACCAGCCACCTGGGGTAGCGGTGCCCCGTTTTCCAGCGAATTTTGCCAATCAAAAATTCGAGGCCGGCTGCCACCGCCGCGCCGGTCAGCGACAGCGCCTGCCAGAAGCCAAGCCGGAACAACAGTGAGTAGTTATAGCTGCCGAGCGCACCCACCAGCGCGAGGAACAAGCCCGTCGCTACACCCACGGTTAGCCAGGTGGCCAGCGGCTTTGCTGCCATGGAACCCAGTGCCGTTCGTGCTGCACGAATGGCGCCCGGCTGCAATTCAGGCGATTTTTCTGGCCGTTCGTTCATTTCTGGTAGCTGTAATTTTTCATGCTGACTAGGCTCGTCATTGTACCAACCGATGACATGGAGACTGCGATGCCCAAGCAATTGAAAATGAGATTATTCGCGATGATTTTAAGCCTGTGCTGCAGCGCGCCCGCCCTGGCCGCCGACGCGGCTGAAACCATCCTGCAACGCTTCGTTGACGATTATGCACGTGATCCGATGGCCACCTCGATCACTTTCGGTATCGAAATTGACGGTCAGCGCTGGCATGTTGTGTCCGACGCTGATGGCGCTGCGCCGGCCACAGTCGAGATGCACAATGGGTTCCCCGAATTACCGGTGTTCTATTTCACCGCTAGCGGAGAGATTCTCAAGCAGATCGACCAGGGCGCCATCAGCGGACTGACCGCGATGGGCGCGGCAACTTCCGACCAGGCGACTCCGCTGGACGTGCTCTACACCGATGGCTACCAGAGGCCGGCTGACTACGACGCCATTTTGCGACCGCTGATTTTTCATTTCTGGACGCGCGGTTTGCCTGAAACAATTCCGCTTGGCATTCAGCATTCGCGCGCCATTCATGGCGCCCCGGCCGTGGTCATGTACTACGACAAGGATTTCCGCAGCGCGGTATACCACGTTCCGCCGCGATTGGGCCGTGACATGGCGCCAACCCTGACCGTGCCTTTTCCGCGCGTGCTGGTGGTGATGTCCGGCACCATGACGGGCACCGTGGGCGCGCATGATTTCATGATCAGCCACGGTGAGCTGGTATTTTTGCCGCCCAACATCCCTGCTCAGCTATGGAATGACGGTGATGAGCCTTTGCAATTCATGTTTTTGATGTTCGGCGATGGCGCGTGAGGATTGCCTGTCAATGCGGCGCCACAGTGCCACCAGGTGCGGGACTGGCTTAGCCTCGATAAGACCGTGAACGGCGGCTGGCTGTTTATACTGGCTGCCTGGAGATTGCGCGGGGCGTGAAATACATGCTGGTGTTCGAGTCGACCCTGGTCATTCACATCATCGCAGGCAGTTTAGCCATATTGTTCGGACTGCTGGCGATGAGTGTGGTGAAAGGTTCAAAGCGTCACATACGCTTTGGCACCATATTCTGGTACACCATGTGGGGCATGGCTGGCAGCGGAATAATTCTGGCCGCGATGCGCGACAGACCGGTTTTTGTTCTGATCTCCATACTGTCGATCTATTTGATCGCCACCGGCCGGAATGCTCTAACGCGACCGAAAGGCGCAGTCGATCGCAAGGTTTGGTTCTGGTTCACTGTCGTCATCGTCTGCGGTCTCGCTGGAGTTGCGCTGGGCTGGTGGGGAATGACATCCCGGGATCACAATCTTGGTGATCCGGCACCGCTGTTTTTCGGGGTTGCATTCGATGCTTTCATTTTCGCAGTACTCGACTGGCGGCTGATCAGGCGCGGACATGCCCGCGGCCAGCGACGGTTAATCGATCATTTGTGGCGAATGATTGCCGCCATTTTATTTGCGTTGTTCGCGCTGTTCGTAGCCAATCCACAACTCTTTCCACCGTGGTTCAACGAAACCGGTCTCAACTTCTTGCCATCCCTGGCGATGCTCTGTCTGATCATTTACTGGATATTGGCGGTTCGCCGGGGTTCAGCGATTGCGTCGTGACGCAAACCAGGATTTTTCAGAAATTGAGGGAAATACAGAGCAGAGGCCTGTCTGCTTTAACTAAACAGGTTGACTCCATGGCAACGCCGAAGGTGGCGCCGCTACCATCAAAAGGATTGGTGCCCGTGGTGAAAGCTGCCAGCAACAACTCCCCAGGCTCCTGTGCCATTTGGAAACGTAACGGTTCCACCCTGTACGTCACTCAGTTTGTTTTTACGTCGGGTATAATTTTATGTACGCAAGGAAATAACGCAAAGGAAGCGTGCCATGGGTCGGACGATTTTCGATGGAGTTGCACTGATGTTTTTGGCCCTGGCGCTGGGCTCGTGTGCATTAAAGAAAACGCAGGGTCCGCCACCGGACCAGTTAATCGTTTACCAGTGCGAAGAGCATGAGCGTGAGCGTATCGACAAGTGCCGTGCGGGAGAAGTCGGTGATTCCGGTTTCTCTGGTTCGGTGTCGGTATCGCTGGCCACCGTTGACTGGATCAAGCGTGTTATAGACGTGATGCAACGGGCTGGATCGCTGCAACAGCTTCCCCCTGATTGCCAGGAACCCGGTGGAATTGCCCCTGAGGCGATTGGCGGTATCGGCGTAAGCGCAGACGGTTTACTTGGCTTGGTGATCGAAGAACAGCCAAGTTGCCGCCCATCCGAGGAAAACCTGCCGACGCCGATAGAAGGTGACATCGATTTTCCACCCGAGCACGTCGCTCCTTACTCGGTTGTGTGTGAGAACGCTGAAGCAGACTCAATTGAATGCCAACTGGCGGTGCAGGAGCCTGATCAGACCTGTGACCCGAGATTATGTTATCCGCGTCAATGGGATACCGGCAGGATTAACAAGTGGGACCTGGAAAAGCCCGACTGCGAGACGGACCCTTGCAGTTTCTGGCTGGACCCCATGGATCCTTACATCTATCCCGACCCGGAAGACGAATACCTGGAGGCGGAACTCGATTGCGATTTGGCGGGCCCGCTGTGCGAGGCATTGCAGTTCACTTTTGAGTTCGACAAGTCCGGGTTGATCAGCCAGGATGCGGCCGATGGAGACTGTGATGGCGTGGATGACGGTTCTGCCGGGGAGACCTGCAAGGAGTCAAACCAGCATCGCAGCATTACCTGCCAGGAGGATTCTGACGGGGGTCACTGTGTCGAAGAACAGGGTGATGGCGAGTATTTCGTTTACTGGATTTCGGAAGACAGCAGTCATGAAGACGCCAGCGAAGAGAATGCAGAAAAGCACGCCGAGTCTGTCGGCAACGAAGAAGTGGATTGCCAACATGTCGGCGGAGATGGATACCAGTGCGGGCCCCCGTTCCGTTGCTGCTGAAACGTCATGGAAAACGGAATCCAACGGATCACGTATTTCTCACAGCCACACCACGGCGACCCAAAAGAACTTCGAATCCGTCTGGGAGTTCTTGTGTGGTCGCGTTTCTGCGGAAATGGTTTATTGCTGAATTTTTGTGCTCGCACAGGTACACTGCTCCGCTGGTAGACCTGTCAGACAACAAAACAATGTACAAGGGAATGCAAAATGAAACTTAAAACACTGGTTTTATCCGCTTTGGCGAGCCTGGCCATCAGTCCTGCTTCAAACGAACTGCAAGCGCAGGTCGGACCCAGCTGCAATTTTGGTATCTGGTACCCCTACGTCTCGAATGATGGTGTTCCGCCGATTTTATCCTTCGCCGGACGCGGCATCACGGCCAACTTTATCAACGGCGACATCGATGTTGATGTGCTGAACAGCTACGACGTGATCTTTTTCGGGCGGGACGGCATGAGAAATGAGCAGATCGATGATATCGACCTGGTTCTGCAGTGGATAGACGGCGGTGGCGGGTTGATTGGTGAATCCAATGCGCTGGTTTACGATTCCAATTCCAGCCAGGGCGAGGACTGGTCGACTACCCTGGGCGTGGTAGCCGGTGTCTCCGGCGACAGCAACGGATTTGACAACGCAATCTCGGATCCAACCATTACGGTCAGTGTGGCACACCCGGTAACGGCCGGGCTTCCGGCTTCCTTTACCCTGACTGGAGACCAAGCGCAGGAGATATCCTCCGCAATCGACCTGGGTAACAATGCTTCTGCAATTGAAGTGGCCACGTCGGATGCCAACCCGATTATCGCCGCCAACTATGGCCTGGGCCGAAGCGTGTACCTTCCGACCGCGGTGGGCTATCAGGGCATGGACTGGAACGCAAATCCTGACTATGAAACCCTGTTTCTGAACGCCGTGGAATGGCTCTGCGAACCGGGCGGTCCCCAGGTAGAAGTTCCGGTAATCCCGCCTGTACCGACCCTCGATTCGAGAATGCTGGCGTTGCTGATTCTGCTGGTTTCAACAATTGGTCTTGTCGCGATTCGCAGGATTAACTAAGGCAAAATTCGTGTCTGAAAAAGGCTCCTGCAGGGACTGCTCTGCGGGGGCTTTTTATTATGCGGGCTCAGGAAAAAGCCTCGTCCACCGTGTTGCGCTTACTCGAGATGAGTCGCTAAGCAGCGTGGGTAAACGAGCCTGGCCTCGCTGACTCATTTCCGTGGTTTATACTTTGTTGTCGAACAGCTGTATTGACTGAATGGAATCTCGGAGAGCAGGAGCTTGACTACCGATATCTACATGCTTGTTTCCGGCATTGAATTCGGTGCCGAACGGCCATTTTTCGCCAGTCGCAAATCCAACCAGGTGCGGGTAACGGACTTTCGCGTTCTCGCGCACTCCCGCCTCAAACAACTGGAAAAGCTGCCCGGTAAAAAGGAATTCATCTTGATCGATGTCCTCAGGGGCGAAATCCGGGTCACTGATTCCAGCAAGGACCTCAAGGGGTCTCTCCAGTTTGTCAGCAAGATCTTTGATCGTGCCGATCAGCGAAAGCACTATCACGAGGTGTATCTGGACGGTGAGGTCAGGGAGTCTGTCCACGTGCCCGAGCTTTCGGGGACACCCAGGCTGATCGGCGCCGCAGACATTTACGATCAAATCATGGACATCGGGCGAAAACAGCCCGGAAGACTCAAAGAGGTGTCCTTCTTTGGTCACGGATTCTCAGATGGTCCCGTCCTGGTCAACACCTACAAGGGATTGCGGGTTACGGGCGAGCACGAAAAAGTGAAGGTCGGGAACAAGTACGTACTTTACCCCAAGGCCCGTACCATCGACCTGTTGGGTCACAGCGACCTGCGAGATGGGCTGGACAAGGATTTGCGCCCGGAGGATTTCGACCCCGACTTGAGGGCCCGCCGAAATATCGGGGACGGCCCCAGTTATGGACACTTTGCCAGGGATGAACTGGAAACGTTCAACAAGGCGTTTCACCCTGAATCGCTGTGGTGGGTTTGGGGCTGCAATGCTGACTCGGCCCTGCAATCCATATTGCGCCAGTTGATTGCAAAAGGCATGTTAAAAAAAGACCTGGCACCCGAAACAGTGCTGGAACTTCGCCTGTCTGGTAAGGAAAACATTCAAAGCTTTGCGAACACCTGTGACACCAATTTCAAGGACTTTCCTGACATCACCAAACTGAAAGGATCCCAGCTGAAATTCCGGGCTACCGTTGCAGAGTGCAAATCAATGATGAAGATTTACCTGCAGGAAACGTTTGCCTTCAAGGTGCTTCACCGGATCACGCCCAGGTTAATCGCCGCAGCGCCGGGCACCTGGTCAACCTATCACCCCGTGACAAAAAAGAGTGCGTGGTTTCCACCCTCCCAGCGGCCAATCAACCGGCTCTTCATGAAATATTTCAACGTTGCGGAGGACCATGAAAACCGTGGATACATGGACTACTCTGGATTGCGTTACCCCAGAATTACGATCGAACGAATCTTGTGACGACATGGGAGATTCATCGCTAATCAACAAGGAAGGAAGATGATATGAGCATTGCGCCGGAAGTATTCAGGTTCGCGGTTATCAGGTCGCCCCAGGCTGTTACCACTAAAAGCGACACTGACCTGCCAACGATGGATGACCTGGGCGGGCAGGAAGAAGCCCGTCGACTGGCAAAGCAGGTTGAAAAGAAGTATTCCGAATCTGCAGACAGCGACGCTTCAATAGCCAGCGTGATCGGTTCTGACGACCCGCGTCACGTGCTGGTTGCGTTGTTGCGATTCGGCCGCTCGGCCACGCTGCTCAACAAGTTGGCGAAGCACCTGAAGGAACAAGGTGGGGCAGTTTCGGTGACGGATGAACGGGGCGGCCCGCTGATCGTCAGGGGTGAGTTGATCGGCCGAAGGGGATCGGTGTTGCCTGACTCGACGCCAGATCTCGAAAGGAAACCGCATTTCGGACCGGTCGGTGTGGGCGACCTCAAAGTCGTCGAACAGCATCTTTTGCGTTATGAACCTGGCGAGATCGCGCATATCGAAAACGTGCTGGAATCCGAGGAACGCACCAGGGAGCACACGCTGGTCACCGAGCGCGAGTTGGTGGTCAGCGAGGAACTGGAGCAGTCGGAGTACATGGAACAGGATTTGAAAACGGCCGAACGTTTCGAGTTACAAACATCGGCGCGTGACGAAATCAGCCAACGCTCTAAACTCGAAGCGGGATTGAACGTGACGGCGAGCTATGGTCCGACGGTAGAGGTTGAAGCAAGTCTCGATTATTCGCGGGAAAATTCACGGCAGGCCGCCCGGGAACGTGCTTCCAATTTTGCCCAGGAGGTCACCGAGCACGCGGTCCGCCGCACCGAGGAAAAGATGTCCCGCAAGCGAGAGGAGCGCAGCCGCACCTCGACCGAGCATGTCAATACCCACAAGTTTGTCAATACCGGCCCGGAAGCCAAGAACATCACCGGCATTTACCGTTACGTGGACAAGGTGTACCAGATGAAACTGGTAAACCGCGGCGTGCGGTTTTTCTATGAATTCATCGTGCCTACACCCGGTGCGTTTTTACGCGAAATGGCGCGACAGGCGCCCACCACACAATTGAAGGAACCGAGGAAGCCAAGTGAACGGGTCACCAGCATTACCGCGTCCAGCTATCCCGGCATTCTGCAAAAATATCAGCTCGGAGGTATTGCGCCACCGCCTGCCGGAAAAGTTGTCGTGACTGAGTTCTTTTCCAACAGGGACACCGGTGATAGTGGCGCCCAAAGATTCCTGAAGGAGGGGTCACTGACCATTCCGGCCGACTACATGGCCAAGCGCGCGAAGGTCTCCATCATCGCGTGGCGCCAGCACCGCACCGACCCTGAGATGGAGCTGGTATTGGGCGAGAAGGAGATTTCATTTTCGGGGCAGACCGGGACTTCGAGGCACGATGATATCCGGCGCGACCCACCGTTGACCATGATGAACCTGGCAGACCTCGGCGATCAGCGCGAATCAATCGGCTACGTCTTTTTCGCCCAGCATGACTCAACAGTCCAGGTCAAAATGGAGGTGACCTGCGTGCCCACGCCCGAATCACTGCGTGAATGGCAACACGGTGTGTACGACGCAATCATTGACGATTACCGTTCCAGGCTGAGCGAGTACCACGCGGCTTTGCAGGAAGAAACAAACGCGGCAGCCGTGACACTGGACGTGGAGTTGCCGCCACAGGTACTTCGCAAGCGCGAACAGGACGAGCTCAAACGCCTGTGTTTGCAGCTCATGGGGCAGGAAGCTGATCTGGCTGACCCCCTGCATGAAGGGGGCACGGCGTTCGTCATGGAAGAAGGAGAGGCGCCGCTTGAAGAGGGAGAAACATTGATCGATGTCGATAAATTGTCTTCATTATCCCGTGAAATCCGCTTCGCTGAGCAGGCCTTCGAGTGGGTCAACATGACCTACACCCTGTATCCGTATTACTGGGCGGATGAGACTGAGTGGGAGGAACTGCTTGGC
>JABDJL010000104.1 GCA_013002505.1 Lysobacterales bacterium
CGAGCATTTGCAGCTCGCGGACCAATTGCCGCGCTGCTTCGCGCACCATGGGCGTTTCTTCAATCATAGGTGAATAGTACGCCCATTTAGTTGTATGAAGCAACTATTTCAGTACAGCAAAAGTGGCTCAGGGATGCGCCATCTTTCTCATGATCAAACTTCGCACAGGGATTTGCGAACACGAAGCGACAGCGAGTGCAGGAGTGAAGCAGAGTCACACCTCTGCGTAACGACATGAAAGTGGCGCAGGGATGCGCCATCTTTCTCATTAACTAAAAACAAAGCGCCCGCAAATGCGGGCGCTTTGTTGGAGCCGGCCGATAAGCCGGGTTCTGTCTGGGACAATCATTCATCTGGATCTGCTGTCACCAGCAGTCTCGAGCGACCTACCCGAAGGCATCGCGGGCCACGATTAAGCCTTCCTATTTGGTCTTGCTTCGGGTGGGGTTTACCTTGCCGCAGCGTGTTGCCACCTGCGCGGTGCGCTCTTACCGCACCATTTCACCCTTACCTGCTCCGAGGAGCGGGCGGTATCTTTTCTGTTGCACTTTCCGTGGGCTCACGCCCCCCAGGCGTTACCTGGCACCCTGCCCTGCGAAGCCCGGACTTTCCTCGGTGCGTTTAACCGCAACGCGATTGCCTGGCCGGCTCCGGGGCCTATTTTCCTCCACTCTGACTTTGAATGACAGCTTTTAGTAGTGTTCAAAGAGCAGAAGATGCCCACAAATTTCACGAATTTCACAAATTTTCGCGGAATGGCCAGTTTCCAACTTGTTTGATAATTCTGTTTCCTAACCGCTGAAGACTTTCACCATACAACCATTGCCAAGCTCATTGGACGGCAGATGATTCTCAACGCCATAACTGACTCGATTGATCATGCCTCCCTGAACAAACTTTCAACTTCTGAAATCGGGCCGGGAGGCTCGTCAACGGAAAGCAGAATTGAGACTCAAGATCACCGTGACCCAAGATAGACATATTGGTAAAATTTGTGAGCGGTTTTTGATTCGCTCTTGCAATGCGATCGCGGCTCACTGCCGCACCTTCAGGGTTTCAGATCAGCCAAATTCAACTTTTTTTATTCGTGCAATTCGTGCAATTTGTGAGGGATTATTTTCTGGAACCCCGCTATTCAGACTGCAGCGCCGCGTAGATTTCGCGGCGAGAGCCGGAACCGACCTTGGCAGCCACGCGGGCTGCCTGGGCCGGCGGCAGGTATTCGAGCAAGGCCCGCGCCAGTGTCAGTCCGTCCACCTCGCTGTCAGTCTCGTCACTGCCCTTCACCACAACGACAAACTCCCCTTTACGCTGATTCCGGTCGGATTTGACCGTTTCGATTACATCTGCCAGGGAACCCCTGAGAACCGTCTCGAACTGCTTGGTCAGCTCACGGCAAACCGCTGCTTTTCGTTGCCCACCAAAAACCGCGGCCATGGCTTCAAGGCTATCCAGTATCCTGTGGCTGCTTTCGAAAAACACCAGCGTGGCTGTCTGCGCTGCCAGTACTTCCAAGCGGGTCTTCCTGGCAGCGGCCTTTGCGGGCAGAAACCCTTCAAACAGAAAACGGTCACTGGCCAGTCCACTGACTGAAATGGCGGCCGTCAAGGCGCTGGGCCCCGGGACTGAATATACGGAAAATCCTTCTTCAACCACAGCCTGGACCAGGCGAAAGCCGGGGTCAGAAACGAGCGGAGTGCCGGCATCGGAAATCAGCGCCACGGCGTGGCCATTCCTGATCAGACTGAGCAGTTCAGGAATTCTTTTTGATTCGTTGTGCTCGTGTACAGATTTCAGTGCGGCCCTCAGCCCGTGATGATTCAACAGCTGGGCGCTACGCCGCGTGTCTTCTGCTGCAACCAACTCAACATCGCCGAGAACTTGCAGGGCACGCAAGGTAATGTCCTGCAGGTTTCCGATCGGTGTGGCGACAACATAAAGTCCTGGATCGAGCATAATGGGGCCTGCTGTTCCGGCCAGTGACGGCACGAAACTCGTCACCAGCCTGCTGAATAGCTATAGGTTATCATTCTGCCCAATGACCCATTGCGAAGAATTCCTAACAGGCCGCCCATGTCTCGAAGATTAGCGTCAGCCAGACTCCTCATTCCGGCCCTGCTGCTCAGCGCCTGTGTATCTGCACCACCGCCTGCCCCAACTGAGCCAGTCGCTGTCCAGCAAGCCAGGCAACTGCAGGCGACTGGAAACTTCGCCGAGGCTGCAGAGCTCTGGCAAAGTGCCGCATTGGTCGCTGTTGGCCCGGACCGGCAAATTTTCCGGCTGCGCGCTGCCGAAGCCTGGTTACTGGCTGGTGAACAGGGCAAATCAAATACCCAGTTGATGCTGGTTGAAGAGGCCCAGCTTGGGCAGGCCGAAATGTCGCGCTTTGCACTGCTCCATGCCGAACTCGCGTTGCTGGACGCAGATGCGCAGCGTGCCGAGTTTTACCTCGAAGCAGCGAGCCAGGGGCTTGCCGCCAGCCAGGCTGAACGCTATCAAAACGCCAGCGGACGCTTGCTACGCCTGCAAACCAATCCGGCCAGTTTTGCAATGACCACGGTTGCCTCGGCCCTGAATCGCATGGGGCCGTACTCGACGGTTGCAGGGGTTGCCTTGCTGCAACTGATGGAGGACATTCCCAGTAGCCTGCTGGAGCAGGTGTCCTCCAACGAGGCGCAATCGAGCAGTTTGCGGCATTGGCCAGAACTGGCTCTGTCTGTCAGGCGGTCACTGGTGTACGGACGGAAGATTTCCGAAGCAGCGCGTGAGTGGACTGAGGCCCACCCGGGTCACGCGGTTGACGAAGCCGCTTACCAGCATTTGAGCGAAGCCTACCGCTCCCTGTTTGCGTTGCCAGCGAACATCGCCGTCTTGCTGCCATTCGAAGGTGGGCTTGCTGCAGCGGGCAAGGCAATCCGTGATGGGCTTGTCAGCGCATTCATGAGTGAACCTGGCTCAACGAAGTTGCGGTTTTATGCAACCGAGGATCAACCGGAGTCTGCAGTTTCCGCTTACTTCTCGGCAATCGCAGACGGCAGCGACTGGATTATCGGTCCCCTGAGGCGAGAGTCGGTGAGCGCCCTGGCAGCTCTCGGCGGTCTCGGCGTACCGGCATTAATGCTCAACACTGTTGAAGATCAGCAGCGTGGTAATCGGGATATGGGGCTCGTATTCCAGATGTCATTGTCCCAGGAACTGGAAGCAAAAGCGGTCGCCGAGTACGCGATCGCAAGCGACTGGCGCTCGGCGCTGGTCCTGACCGCCGATACCGTGTGGGGACGGCGCATGAAAACGGCCTTCGAGGATGCTTTTAACCAGGCAGGCGGCAGTATCGCGGCCGATGCCGCGTTCAGCACGCTGGAAAGTGATCACAGCATGCTGTTGAAGACCATGCTGAAAATCGAGGACAGCCAAAGGCGCAAAGACCGATTGCAGGCTACCTTGGGTGTCAGCCTGAATTTTGAACCCTCAAGGCGGGATGATTTCGACTTTGTATTCCTGGCCGCTGAACCCAGCCAGGGACGCCAGATTCGTCCTCAATTGCGCTTCCACGATGCCGGATCCAAGCCGGTATTGGCCATGGGCAGAATTTTCAGCGGCGAGATTGATCGCAGCGCAGACCAGGATCTGGATGGCATCATGTTTCCGACGACCCGTTGGCAACTCACACTTCAGGACAGTGCACGCCCGGAGTTTGCGAGCTTGCGAGGCGGCAGTATGAGCCAGTTACATGCCCTGGGCGCCGATGCCTGGAACATGTTGCGCTGGCTGCCTTTAATGCAGAAAGACCGGGACCTGCATTTTCCGGGGCTGGCCGGTGACTTCAGTCTTGATCAATACGGGCGCCTGGTGAGAGATCCGGCCTGGGCGGTCTTTTCACGAGGCCGGCCTGTGGCCGCGACGGATGCTCAGCAAGCAGACTGAGAGCACCCGGCAGCGCGGGGCCAACTGGGAGCGGAAAGCGGAATTTTTTCTGCAGCGGCGTGGTCTGAAAACACTGACACGCAACTTCCATTGCCGGCGCGGGGAAATTGACCTTATCATGCGGGACGGTGAGCACCTGGTGTTTGTCGAAGTTCGCTTTAGGCAAAGCACAATCAGGGGCTCAGGTGCTGAAACCGTGGGCCGGGTCAAGCAGGGTCGCGTAATTAATGCAGCTCGGATTTTCCTGGCATCAAGGTCGCGGCTTGCTGATTTGCCGTGCCGATTTGACGTAATATCAATATGCGAACATCGTGGCGATATTCAATTTGACTGGATCAGGGGCGCTTTTGAAGTTCAACAAGGAACGCACCATGGCATTTAAGCAAAAGACTGCAACAACGTTTAAACCAATCACGACGCCTGCTCGTGCAATATGCCTTTCACTGGCCCTACTGACCTTGAGCGGTTGCGCCGCGGTAGTTGTCGGAGGAGCGGCGATCGTGGCCTCGGACCGCAGAACAACCGGCACTGTACTGGATGACCAGACTACCGAAGTGAGAGTTGTCGACAGAATCTACGCCACCCCGGGATTCGAAGGCGGGGACCACGTCAAGGTCGAGGTCTACCAGGGCGTTGTGCTGTTGCTGGGTGAAGTGACGACTGAAGAAAAAAGGGTGCGTGCCGGCGAGCGTGCCGCCGAGGTGGACAATGTCGCGAGAGTGGTCAATGAACTAACCGTCGACAGCGAAGCTACGATGGGCGAGAGACTGGATAACACCTGGCTGACCACCAAGGTCAACACCGTGCTGCTCAAGGAAAACCCGGTTCCAGGGTTCGATGCCACTCGTATCAAGGTCGTGACGTCCAAGGACAATGTATACCTGATGGGACTCGTCAGCCGGGAAGAGGGGGAAGCGGTGGCAGAGGTGGTGCGGAATGTTGGCGGTGTTGCCAGGGTTGTTAAAGTGTTCAGCTATACCGACTGACTCAGTGAATCACGCGCCTACAATCATGTTGTGGATGAACGCAAGTACCAGGATCGCATAAACGGCGGCCAACACGTCATCCAGCATGATGCCCAAACCGCCCTCAAGCGCTTCCTCCAGCTTGGAGATGGGCCACGGTTTCAGAATATCGAAGCCACGGAACAAAACGAAGGCGCCGATGTACCACGCCCAGTGCTGGGGAATAAAAGCAGCCACCAGCCAGAACCCGACCATCTCATCCCATACGATTCCACCGTAGTCTTCGATATCGAGCGCACGGGTCACCCGTGCGCACACCCAGACGCCAAGCCAGAATGTGATAAATGCGAACCAGGCAAGGCTGAATCCAAGCATATCGACGACTATCGCCACCGGGACTGCCGCCAGCGTGCCCATGGTTCCAGGCGCCTTGGTCAACAGGCCGGAGCCGAAACCAAATGCAATAAACCCGTCAACAGTACTCAAAGCCGCTTTTCGCGCCCTTAATTCAATCTCTTCATGGCCAGGGCCTGCCTCGGTAGACAGTTCATCTTCGCCCTGCGCCCGGTCTTCCTGGTCCGCCTTTTCGCTCATTCGAAGTGCTCCCAACCGCGTCGCCTCGGCTCCCACCGTCGGCCGGCCGGATCGATGCATTTCACACCGGGTTCCTCGTCCATGACGCCAATGACCGTCAATTCCAGGTTCAGCTGAGCCGACAGATGTGTCAACTCAGCCATACGGTCCTGCGGCACTGTAAAACACAACTCGTAGTCGTCACCGCCACCAAGCTGCATCTCCCATCGGCGCTGTGCCGGCAATGTCTCGAGCAGGGACGATGTGGGCAGCTTGTTCAATTTGACCGTCGCCCCGCACGACGAAGCCGTCGCGATATGACCCAAGTCTGCCAATAAGCCGTCGGAAATATCTATGCATGCACTCGCTTTTCCGACAAGCGCCCTGCCCAGCGCGATGCGCGGTCTGGGCTGCTGCAAACGGTGCAGTGCTTCGGAAGGCGGCTCGTCGCCTTTCCTGATCGCCTCAAGCGCGTATGCGGCCTCCCCGGTTTTTCCCGAAACCACCACCAGATCACCGGGTTTGGCGCCACTGCGCAGCAGGGCGCGGCCTTGTTCAACGAGTCCGAGCATGGTGACCGAGACAGCATGCTGGCCAACAGATGTGTCACCCCCGACCAATACAACACCCTCTTGTTCGGCGAGCTCCACGACCCCGGCAGCCACTTCCTCGATCCATTTCAACTCCTGTGCGGGGGCGGATATGTTCAACAGCGCCCAGCGCGGAATGGCGCCCATGGCAGCCATGTCGCTGAGGTTAACGGCCAATGCCTTGTACCCGACCAGCGCCGGCGGGTCCGTGATGAAAAAATGTACTTCCCCGATCAGCCAGTCGCTGCTGGCCAGCAGTTCGAAGCCCGGTTCGACCGTCAATACTGCTGCGTCATCTCCGATTCCGGTCACCACACCCGGTGCTGGCATAGACACCCACTGGCGAAGCCTCTCAATCAAGTTGAACTCGGTCATGCAGGAACTTCAGTTGGCGGAAGAATTGCCGGGTAGCGCCTCGGACTTCCTCAGCGTCCTGGCCACTTTATCCAGAACGCCGTTGATAAATGCGTGGCCCTGGTCTGCGCCAAACCGGTGGGCAAGGTCCACGCACTCATCAATGATGACCCTGGCTGGAGTCTGGGGAAACGTCACCAACTCGAGCAGCCCGATCTGAAGGATCACGCGTTCCATGACATCAAGGCGCCCAATCGGGCGATCTATGTGAATCTGCAACTGCTCGTCGAGATCTTTTTGGCGGTCGATGACACCATTGCACAGATCGCTGAAAAACTCGCTGTCGACATTGGAGAAATCCTGCTCTTCGAGAAACTCAGCGATAATTTCTGCCATGGCACGGGTATTCAGGCGCCATTGATACAAAGCCTGAAGCGCCCTTCTGCGCGCGCGGCTGCGCGCCTCGTACCCTGTTACCGTTTTCGCGGTCATTGTCCCTGGTCCGCCAACTGGCTGGCCAGGGCCAACATATTCAGTGCGGCAACGGCGCAATCGAAGCCCTTGTTACCCTTATTTCGGGCGGCCCTGGCCTGGGCCTGCTCGACACTATCGGTCGTCAAGACGCCAAAAATGACCGGCTTTCCATGTTTCAGGCTAACCTCTGCGATACCCCGGGCGCACTCCCCGGCGACGTAGTCGAAGTGCGCTGTTTCGCCCCGGATAACCGCACCCATCGCGATGACCGCATCGGCCTGGCCCGCTTGCAGGACACGGTCCGCCGCCAGTGGCAGCTCAAAAGCGCCGGGAACCCAGTACACGGGGATATCCTGCTCTTTCACGCCGTTCGCCACCAGGCCTTCGCGCGCACCCTCCAGCAATTGAGTCGTGATGAAGCGGTTGAATTCCGCCGCCACCAGCGCAATCCGGCAAGGCATATTAGGAAGCTGCAATTTGAATTCCTTCAATGTCATGATTCAGTCCTTGCCGGGCTCCACGTATTCGATGACTTCGAGACCGAACCCCGACAGCCCGGTCAATTTCAGCGGCGCGCTTAATACGCGCATCTTGCGGATCCCGAGGTCGTAAATAATCTGGGCGCCGATACCATAGGTTCGCAATTCCTGCGACCTCCGGTTATCCCCGCTGCGGGTGACCTCCGGTTCCGGTCTTGCTTCTACCCGGCGAAGCAGGCTTTCATCATCCTCGCGCCCACCCAAGACCAAGACCAGGCCCGACCCGGCCTCGTCAATCTCGCTCATTGCGACATTCAAAGGCAGGCCGAAATCAGACCGGTGTATCCCCAGCACATCACTGAGCGGGTTTTGAACATGAACGCGGACCAGCGTTGGCTCCTGTGCATTGAGTTCACCACGCACCAGGGCCATGTGCAGGCGGTCCTCGATGTGATCCCGGTATACATGCAAACTGAATGGCCCATGATCCGTCATGACATCCTGTACGGAAACGCACTCCACCTTGCGCTCATTTTCAAGCCGGTATCGAATCAAGGACGCAATGGTGCCGATTTTCAGGCCGTGCTGTTCGGCAAAGGCCTCGAGCTCTGGCCGCCTCGCCATGCTTCCGTCCTCGTTGAGGATTTCCACCAGGACGGCCGCCGGCTCAACGCCGGCCAGCAAAGCCAGGTCAACACTCGCCTCGGTATGCCCGGCCCTGGCCAGCACGCCGCCCGGCTGGGTCATCAATGGGAAAACGTGACCGGGCTGGGAAATGTCGCCGCTGTCGGCATCTGGCCTCGCAGCGGTGCGAATTGTATGGGCCCGGTCATAAGCCGAAATTCCAGTGGTAATACCCTCGGCCGCTTCTATCGAAATCGTAAAGTTGGTCGCAAAACGGGCCTCATTCTTGTTCACCATCAAGGGCAGGCTGAGTTGTTGGCAGCGCTCCCGGGTCAGTGGCATGCAAATCAGGCCGCGTCCGTAGCGTGCCATGAAATTGATGTCCTCGGGCCGGACCATGCTGGCGGCCATGACCAGATCGCCCTCATTCTCGCGGTCTTCATCATCCATCATGACGACCATGCGGCCGGCGGCAATTTCTGCGATCAGTTCTGGAATCGAATTCAATTTCACCGGGTCTTTCCTTCTCCGTGGTCCAGCAATCGCTGCAGGTAACGCGCGACAAGATCTACTTCGATATTCACCCGTTCGTCCGGCTGCAACCCCCCCAAACCGGTCACGTCACGGGTATGGGGAATAATGTTCACCTGGAACTGGTCGCCGCTCACGTCATTGACCGTCAGGCTGACGCCGTCCAGGCATACAGAGCCCTTCGGTGCAATATACCTGGACAGTTCATGGCCGACCTCGAAGGTAAGCACCAGCGAGCGGGCTTGCGGTGTATTGGCCACGAGCACCGCGGTGCCGTCCACGTGACCACTGACCAAGTGGCCGTCAAAACGGCCATCAGCCCTCATTGGCCGTTCCAGGTTCACGCGCTGACCCGTTTGCCAATCGCCGATGGTCGTGCAGCGCAGGGTCTCGACGGAAACATCCGCGCAGAAACGCTTTTCTGAAACGTCCATGGCGGTCAGGCAGACACCCGAAACCGCAATGCTGTCGCCTGCACGGCAACCGTCAAGAAACGCGGGGTCAGTTTCAAAGGTCAGCCTGCGATCCTCCGCCTTGTGTTCAATGCCTGCCAGCAGCGCCGAATGAGTCACGATCCCGGTGAACATCAGCTTACGTGCTCCGTGAAACGGAAAATGGACCTCAGATCCGGCCCGGTCCGAATGCTCTCGATGCAATTCAGCTCGATCCGGTCTTGCATGTCGTCCAGCACGCGCGTCGCGAATGCATCCCGGGCGCCCGAGCCGAGGATGACCGGTGCCTGGTAGACCAGCAACTCATCAACAAGTGCTTCGTTAAGCAAAGCGCCGCCCAGGGCTGCACCACTTTCAAGTTGCAACTCATTGATCTCCATCGCCGCCAGCGCGGCCATCAATTCGTGTAAGTCTACGCGCCCTTGTGGATCTTCTCCCAGGGCCAGCAATTTCACACTACCCGATCGCAATGATCCGGGTACCTCGTTGCTGGCACAGCCGGCAATGACAACTTCACCCGGCAATTGCAGGGTTTTCGCCTGTGCGGGCGTCCTCCAGGCGCTGTCAACGATCAACCGCAGTGGCTGGCGCTGCTGGTCACCGATACGGACGTTGAGCGATGGATCATCTGCCAATACTGTCCCGATCCCGGTCATCACTGCCGAGCTTCGGGCGCGCCAGGCCTGGACGTCCTGGCGCGAAGCATCGCTGCTGATCCATTGGCTGTCTCCGCCGGCCAGCGCTGTTCGGCCATCAAGACTCAGTGCAAGCTTGACCCGAACCCAGGGGCGGCCAAGACGCATGCGCGTGCTAAATCCGCGGTTAAGTTCTTCAGATTCCTTTTCAAGCAACCCGGTTTCAACCTGGATTCCCGAGTCTTCGAGCATTTTGAATCCGGCGCCGTCAACCCTGGGATTGGGGTCACGAGTCGCCACAACCACCCGACTGACGCCCGCCTTGATCAAAGCGTTTGCGCACGAAGCCGTTCTTCCCTGGTAGCTACACGGTTCGAGTGTCACGTAGGCAGTGCTGCCTCTGGCTTCACTGCCGGCTTCACGCAAGGCATGAATCTCGGCATGGGCTTGGCCTGCACGGCGGTGCCAGCCCTGGCCAATTATGCGCTCACCAGAAGCCATGACACATCCGACACGCGGATTCGGATCGGTACTGCTAAGACCCCGCTCGGCAAGACGCAATGCCTTGGTCATGCATTCGTGGTCGAACGTGCTGAAACCCACCATCAGTCCTGTTTGCCTTTGGGGTTTTTAAGCAGGGATATCTGCCTTCGATCAACCTCGCCCGGGTTTTCTTTTTCTAGTCTCTCAATCAAGTCCATGAACGCCTGCACATCTTCGAATCGCTTGTATACGGATGCGTAGCGCACATAAGCAACCTGGTCGAGTTGGCTCAGTTCACGCATGACCCATTCACCGATTAGTTCACTGGGGATTTCAGCGTCCTCGACACTGCTGATCTCTCGCACCAGGCTGCGTATTGCCCGCTCCACGTCGCGCGTTTCAACCGGACGTTTTTCCAGGGCCTTGAGCATCCCTTTACGAAGCTTTTCCTCGGAAAATGCATCCCGGGTACCATCAGACTTGATCACTCGCGGTGCTTTGAGTTCCGGTGATTCAAAGGTGTTGAACCGGTTGTTGCAACGGGTGCATTCCCGCCGCCGGCGAATCTGCATGCCATCGCGCGTCAGCCTTGAATCGACGACGCGAGTGTCTTCATGATTGCACAGCGGGCACCACATGATTCAACCATATACCGGGTGTCGACGGCATAGCTCACCGACCGTGTCCATGACACTTTGCTGGACCTCCGGGTTCGCCGGATCATCGAGGATGTCACAAATCACGCCGGCCAGGCTGCGGCAATCATCGCCGTCGAAGCCCCTTGTTGTCACCGCCGGGGTGCCGATTCGAAGACCGCTGGTTACGAACGGTGAGCGCGGCTCGCCCGGGACCGTATTCTTGTTGACCGTGATGTGAACGCGACCGAGCGCTTCCTCTGCATCCTTACCGGTCAATTCATGACCGATCAGGTCTACCAGGAACAGGTGATTGTCGGTGCCGCCCGATACGACCTTGAAACCCCTTTCTGTCATGGTATCGGCCATCACCCGCGCATTGTCGATGACGGCCTGCTGATAAGCCTTGAATGCAGGCTCCAGGGCTTCTTTGAATGCCACGGCCTTAGCGGCAATGACGTGCATCAACGGCCCGCCCTGGGTTCCGGGGAAGACCAGAGAATTGAGCCGCTTTTCAACCTCCTGGTTGGATTGGGCGAGTATGATTCCGCCACGCGGCCCGCGCAGTGTCTTGTGCGTAGTGGAGGTAACCACGTGGGCGTGGGGCACCGGGTTGGGATACAGGCCGGCAGCAATCAGCCCGGCCACGTGCGCCATATCCACCAGGAACCAGGCGCCGACACTATCGGCAATTTCTCGCATGCGGCCCCAATCCACTTCGCGTGAATAAGCTGAAAACCCACCGATTAACATTCTTGGCCGGTGCAAATCCGCCAGTTGCTGCATTTGATCGTAATCTATGAGCGCGGTGTCCGGATTGATACCGTACTGAATCGCGTTGAAAACCTTGCCCGAAAAATTGACCTTGGATCCATGCGTCAGGTGCCCACCATGTTCCAGGTTCATTCCCAGCAGAGTATCGCCTGGGTTGAGTAAGGCAAGGTAGGCCGCGGCATTGGCCTGTGAACCGGAATGGGGCTGCACATTGGCGTAGTCGGCACCGAAAAGCTTCTTGACGCGCTCCTGGGCCAGGCGTTCAGCCTCGTCAACGAATTCGCAGCCGCCGTAATAACGTTTTCCCGGATATCCCTCGGCGTACTTGTTGGTCAGGACCGAGCCCTGTGCCTGCAGCACCCTGGGACTAGCATAATTTTCAGAAGCGATTAACTCGATATGGGCTTCCTGCCGGCGTTCTTCTCCGGTAATCGCTGCGTCAAGTTCCGGGTCGAAATCCTCAATCCGGTAAGATTCGTCAAACATAATTTTCCTTATCTGCTGGTTATAGCGGCAGGGTTGTCGCCGGCTGCACACAAGCCTGTCATTTTACCATTGCTGAAGCCCGCCAAGGCAGCCAATATCGCGCATTCAGGATTTTACCGACCGTTTCGCAAGGGCCTTCAGCTTAGCCCGGGTTGGTAAAGAGAAATCAGCTTTCGAGGGTGAGAAAGGGCGCGGTGAATAATCCAGCGCCTCGCGAGCGGTACTGTCATCAAAAACCAGGTCGCGCGCTTGCCGCCTGATCATTTCCGGACGGACGGCACCAAGGCCGGGAATCGGCTGGAACAGGTATGTCAAACCGACCATCAGTCGCTCCGGCAGGTGAACGAACCGGGGCGCCCGCCCGAGAGCGTTGAAAACGCCTGAAACCATGTCGTGGTAACTGATGGTGCAACCTCCACACAGGGGGCTATCCAGGGCCAAAGCGGGTTCGTGCTCCAGTGCCTTCACCGCGGCACGAGCCAGGTCCTGGGCATGGACGGGTTGGCGCAGGCCCGAGGCGCCCCGTGAAATCGGCACAAAGCCGAACCGCTCGATCCACCGAGCCAGCATCGAAATGTTTTGGTCCAGCCCGCAACCATAGACCAGGGTTGGCCGGAAAATTGAAAGTGCAATACCCTGTTCCGCGCAGCGGCGGACAAGCACCCTTTCTTCGCTGATGATATCCCGGATTTGCTCACGTTCGCGACGATCACCGGAGGCCTGCTTGCTGAACACGCTGCTGGTGCTGAATGCGACCACGCGGCGCAGGCCGCGACTTCGCTTTACCAGCACACCGGCGAGCTTCAGCGGTCCGCAGGATAGCAAGTGGCTAGCAGAAAGATAGTGCTGTTCGGAAACATCAGCTGGCATTATCCAGTCGACGCCTTCAAAGCCGGGGTACCAGGCCGGTTTGTCGTGTCGGCTAATGGCCAAGACATCGAACCCAGACGCCACGAGCAGAGGTATTGCAAAGATCCCGATCTGCCCGCTGGCACCCGGCAACAGGACGGTCGGCTTGCTCATTTTCTCAGCAGGACTATGGGAAGTTTCACCAGGAAATGAAGCCAGATTCCTCCGTGCACCAGCCACCTGACGGGAAATGAGTGCTGTGGCGCCTGGAACTTTTCAAAGAACCGTGCCATGCCAAGATGCTTTTGACGGAGTACCCATACAGGTCTGCTGCGGCTTGATACACCCTGTTCATGCACCGCGGAGGCTGACGGCACCAACACGCTGAACCATCCGGCTTCAGACAAGCGGTACATCAGGTCCAGGTCTTCGCAATGCAGCCCATAGGCTTCATCCAGGAACCCAAGCTGCTGCATTGCAGATCGTCGAATCAGCATGCAGGCGCCTGACACGGCTTCGGCCCGCGTGTTGGAAGCCGGCAACTTTGAAGCGTCAATGGCCACGCCTTCGAAAGCCGGAACCCAGCGGCCCAGGCGTGACAGTCCGCTGATCGTCAACAATGAATTCCAGGGATTCGGAAAATGCCTAAACGCTGCCTTTTCAAGCCGGCCCCGGGTGTTATAAACGGCGGGTGCCGCCAGCGCGGCCTCCGGGTCTTCATTCAGCGCGCCGACCATCAACTCCAGCGCATTTTGTGACAGGATGCAGTCCGGATTGATCACCAGCAGGAAGTCGGCCGTACTGTCCTTTGCGACGCTGTTGACGGCCCGGGCAAAGCCGATATTCTCCGGGTTCATCAGGACCTGGAGTCCAGGAAAGCTGCCGTATAGATTGCGCAGATTCTCGGCGCTGCCATCGGAGGAGGCATTGTCCAGCACCTTGACCTCGGGCTTGATGGTGCTGTCGAAAAGTGATTGCACACAAGCCTGCAATGATTCGCCTGCATTGTAATTGACCACTATGGCGTCAACAGCCATCAGCGGCGCTTGAACCAGCTTTGCCACCAGGAGACCGGTGCTTGCTCCAGGCGCGCCTTCAGGCGGTCAATTTCAGCCTGTTTTTCGGCCAGCACGCCCCCGGCAGCCATATTCTTTCGAATTTCATGGTGATAATGACGGTACACAGATGATTGATCGTCGTCGAACAACCACACTGATCCCCGCGTCTCTGGCAGCGAGGATTCATTCGCTGCACACAGCGCAATCAGGTAAACCGGCGCTTGCGCCACACGGCCTTCGGTCAGCTCTCCCTTTTGATTGAGCACATGAGACCGCGCCTGAGCTGCCGGCGACTCATCGAAGATGACCGAATGAAATGCCAACACCTGGCCAAGCAGTCTGAACGCAGGGAAGTGCGCTGCAAGCAAGGATTCGAGTTCATGCCTGTACAGCTCACGAACGTGGAAAGGATTGTCGAAGTCTTGCTTGTCGGAGTATTCAGCCTTGTCTGGTGAAGACAGGATCAGCAGGCCGTCGTCCCGCAGCACGCGCCTGAACTCAGACAACAACTGTTGCTGGTTTTCAAGGTGCTCCAGGGTTTCGAACGAAACCACCACATCAAAGTGCCTGTCGCCGAAAGGCAAAGCGCAACAATCCGCCACCTCGAAGGCCACATTATTCGCTTCGCCGTAGCGGCTTCGCGCGTGCGTGATCGCGGTTTCGGATATATCGACACCAGTCACGTGGCTGGCGACTTGTGACAGCAATGCAGTGCCAAACCCTTCTCCGCAGGCAGCATCCAATACTACTCGCGACGAACAGAACTCCCTGGCGAAGGTATAGCGATGCATGTGTTCGTGCCAGATTTCACGCTCGCACTCCGGCGTGAATCGCTCGCCGGTAAAATCGAGTTTGCTTTTCATGGCACGCCCTGCACGGTGGAAGAGAAATTCTAGCGCATTCAGGCGGCTACAGCCTGCACAGCCCTGGCCAGTTGCAACCTGCGATCTGCAAGGGGGTCTGCCTCTATAAATTCAGCAATCAGTTGCTGGTAATCCGGATGACGAGACAATAGTCGATCCATCGACTCGGGGCCCGGCGCCATGTTCACGGATTTGAATGACCTGCCCCCGATATGGGCAACGTAGGCGTTATCGCATAAGACATTGCGAAACCCTGCAGCCTTGGCGCGCAGGGAAAAATCATTTTCCTCCCCGTATCCTCGGCCAAACAGCTCTGCATCGAACTCACCGACCGCTTTCAGGGCCCGCCCTGAAATGGCCATGCAGAATCCAACGGCTGTTGGGATTTCCGGGTATACGGGTTGGCCTCCCTGCGCAATTGCCGCAGCGAAGCGCTCCAGGTTTTCCGGCACCGGCGCAGCCACGCATAAATCGGGAAAAGAGGCTATCTCTCCATTATTGGTCCACGGTGTCGCTGTGGCGATCGCCGGATCACTGGCAAGGCAGTCGGAAAGCGCCTCCAACCAGCCGGGTGTCACCAGCGTATCGGAGTTGAGCAGCACGATGTCACCGTCGAATTGCTGCATGCCCCGGTTGGCGGAGCGCACGAAACCCTGGTTCCGGTCATGGGTGATAACACGACGCCGCGTGGCAGAGTCTTGCCAAGCCTTGAGCATAGGTGCGACGCGCGCATCACTGGACGCATCGTCAATGACCAGCACTTCGGCCGCCGGTGAATGCGCCTGTACAGACGCAAGACACGCCTGTACGTCCTCATGCGCATTAAAAACCGGTATGACAATACCAGGAAGTTTCATGACGAACCGGGATCTTCCCACTCATGATCCAGTCGCACGATTCCCACGTCAATACTGTTTCCATTAACCTGGAACAAACGCTCCTGGGTATCGAAAACACGAATTCCTTCCGGGTCCATGGCCAGGCCCCTGAGATGGTAACTGCCCGGCAGCAGGCCCGGAGCCGCGAACCTGATGGTGTAGCGAAAGTGGTGGTCGTCCACTTTGACCGGATGTGCTCCGTCCGTATCCGAGGTCACGCCGTAAACCGGCGTTCCATCAATCCTGATAATGCCCACATGCACTACTGGCGGGCGCCCGTCAGGTGAATACAAGGTTAGCGAGGCATGCAGATCCTCTCCCATCCGAAGACCAGGACCGCTGCCGTCATCATGCCCGGGAAGTTCCAGTTTCCGTATCCGGTATTGGCCACCTTCCCCACGCCGGGCATCGCGCAAGCGCTTCTCTTCGGTTGCCCGTCCTTCGTGCCAGGCCAGGTAGGATTGGGTCACCGGAAAGACCTCGCCATATTGCTGGATTTTTCCATGGTGGATCCACAAAGCCCTCTGGCAAAGTTTCTGCACGATATACATACTGTGTGAAACCATCAATAACGTGCCACCGTCTTCCAGGAATCGTTCGATCCAGCGAATGCACTTTTTCTGAAAAGACTCATCGCCCACCGCTAACACTTCATCAGTAATCAGCACTTCCGGGCGGGATGCGGTCACCACCGCGAACGCAAGCCGAACAACCATACCGGACGAGTAGTGTTTCACCGGTTCATGGATATATTCGCCGATATCCGCGAACGCCAGGATCTCGTCCATTCGCTGTTCGACCATCGTATTCGACATACCCATGATCGAGGCGGACATGCGGACATTATCGAGCCCGCTGAATTCTGGTTGAAAGCCGGCTCCGAGTTCGAGCAGGGCCGCAATACTGGTGTTGACCCTGACCGTTCCGCGGCTGGGCTGGATGACCCCGGTCATGACTTTGAGCAGGGTGGATTTTCCCGCCCCGTTTTCACCAATGATGCCCAGTGATTGCCCACGCACTACTTCCAGGTCTATGTCTGTCAGCACCTGGGCACCGTCTTTGGGTTCATGGCCGGCAAGGATTGAAGCGAAGGCGCGCATGCGCTCCCAGGGACGGTGAACCCTCGGATACACTTTTCCCACACCATTCATACTGATCAGCGTGGTCATCAGAAAAAGTCCTCGAAATGCCCGCTGAAGCGTCGGAAAAACGCCAGGAACAAGGCCGCCAGCGCAACCACGCCCAACAAGGTAAGCACTTCGGTCAGGCCGGCGTTGATACGTCCAAACAGCAACAATTCCCGCAATTGGAAGACAAACCAGTTCATCGGGTTCCAGGCCATCACGTTGGCCAGGCCAGCCGGCAGCTGGGCGGGGCTGTACAGTATTGGTGTCATGAAAAACCACAGTGTCATCAGTGGCGGCAGTATCTGGCCCGTATCCTTGACGAACACCTGTATCGCGCTCGTGAACAGGGCGATAGAGCAGGCCAGGAGGCACAACAGCACCAATACCGGGATAGCCAGTGGCAAATACAACCAGTGAATGTCGGTGCCGATCAGCTGCAAGACCAACAAAACAGCGACGTATCCGATCATGTTCATCAGGAAGGTGGCGCACACCATGGCCAGTGGCAACTGTTCGGTCGCGAAAGCCACCTTGCCTATTAGTGCCGCGTTACCCGTGATGGAATGAGTAGCCTTGAGAATAGATTCTGAAAATGCGGTCCAGGGCCAGAAGGCAACGGCCAGGTACGCCACGAACCCGACTTCAGAGTCGGGTATGCGTGACTTGAATATGGTCGTGAATACGAAGGCGTAAACAGCCAGCAGTATCAGCGGTTGCAGGACCAGCCAGGCAAACCCCGTGATGTTCTCAAGGTAGTCCTGCCTGATCTGTCTTTGAACGAGGTTACGGAAAAATGCCAGGTCTGCCTTCTTTGTATTGCCTCCCGTCATCGCTGGTCCGCACCATCAATCCATAGCTGAACTGGCGATTTTACTCCGTTTCTGGCAAGTTTAGCTGGTCTTCGTCAAAATACCGGCTCAACATCTTGATCAGATTTTCAGGTGGCAACTCGGTCGCCGGTTCACCGATTTGATTCAGGTAATCGTCGCGAATCCTGCGTTTGTGTGCTTGCTTCTGGTTCTCTACCAGGCGCCCCTTGACTTCCTCGAACGCCTGTTGCCGGGGCTCGTTGATGCCCTCGAGCCGAATGATGTGATATCCATACTGTGTCTGCACAGGTCCGGAAATTTGCCCGGCCTCCAGTGCAAACGCGGCATCTTCAAATGGCTTGACCATGTCGCCTGGCTTGATGGCCTTGAAGCGGCCACGGTTTGAAACCACCGAGGGATCATCGGAAACGTCCATGACGATGGAATCCCAGTACTGGGGATCTGTTGCCAGTTGCGCCTGGACATCCTGGGCAATGGCCAGGGCCTCCTCGGCAGTACGTTCCTCGGTTGAAACCAGTATGTGTGAAACATCGATGCTGCGCTCGCTTTTAAATCGCTCCGGATTCAGCAGATATTGTTCACGGGCCATTTCCTCGTACAGGGCGTCGGGGCTGTTATCGATATAGTTCTGAAGCCAGGCCTCGGCCAGGGCTCGCATAGAGGCCAGTTGCATGCGGTCCTGGATCTTTGGATCCTGGTCAAATCCTGCCTCGATCGCATCTTGGGCCAATTGCTTTTGCGTCAGCAGGTTGGCCAGGGTTCGTTCAAGCCGGCGGCCATCCCGCAGGAAGGCTCCGCGATCCGATTCTGGGACATGCGCAATCGCGGCATCGAACTCACGATGAGTGACGGAAACGCCACCGCGGCTGGCAAAGGATTCATCCAGCTCAGGTTCATCCTGTGCCCAAGCCGAAGTTCCGGGCACCAGCAGAAAAAGCGAAACAGAAACAAGAAAGGTTTTCATTTATTCATCACTCCGGGTTAAACGAACGACGCCCCCTGCTGGGGGCGTCGAATCGTTATGACAATGACTGTTGTTGACAGTTCAGTATCAGTGCCAAACCCTCAATATGGTCCGGCAGGCTGAGGAACTCACACACCTGTTGGTCTGCGGATCCAAACCGTCTGTGAACGTCAGGTTCAGGTAATACGTGGTGTTGGGTTCCAGGTTGCACTGGCCGAACTGGTAACCCGAATTCGTATTCCACTTGACGCTGCCACCGATAAAGAATTCTTCGGTACACGCACCAACCGCATCAGGAAGGTGGTCCACGAAGTCTCCCGGGCATTCACTGATTGCACCCAGGCGGATACCGGAGGTCGAGGTGTGGGTGATTGTTGTGAAACCACCGTCCTCAACGATATTGCCCGTGTTGAATTCAAGTGCAAGGTAGCTTGAATCGCCAATGGCGGTGACCACTTCCGCGTAAGCCGGATCGGGCCAGTTTGTTCCGAAATGCGTAGCCCAGTCGCGAGTACCACCGGTCAGGGCTGGGTCGGGACAGTTGCTCGGGTTCGGCGGATCGACATCGTCATTGACCTGTACAGTTACCGTTCTGAAAGTTTGCGATGGCGTGTCGTTGGAGCAGTCCAGCCTGAAGTTAAAGCTGCCGGACGTGGCCATTGTCAGACTTGAACTGGTGCCACTGGGCAGGGAGATGACTTCGCTGTCCCATCCGCCATCACCACCCGAAGGTGTGCATGAATCAGCGTCGGTCGTGCTCCATGAAATCGTAATGGACTCTCCGACCAGGATAACGGTATCACTTGCGGTCAGTGAATTGATTACAACGTTAGGTCCCGGGGGCGGATTACCGTCTTTGGTGACCGTGTATAAGCCACCGGCCGTAATATTAATATCCCCGGAAATCGGGTCTATGGAAATTTCGCTGATGTCAGCCGATTCGATAACCTGTCCGTCTACCACTACATCGGCAGAACCAACGGTCATTCCGTTGACCAAAATCAGTCCTAACAGCACCAGTCGTGTTGAATATTTCATTTAGTCTCTCTCCAACCTGCGGCAGTTCCGGCGGGCATCTTATTCTTTTATTTGCCTTGCCTGTTTAAAAATAGCATGAAAATGCCTGTTAAGTCAGCAAAATATCATGCATCACCTGACCGAAGGCAATATTCCATCGACCAGCGTTAATAATTTGTTAATCCACTAATTCCTAATAAAAACGGGGCCGCATTTGCGGCCCCGTCTCGTATTACCACGAGTTCAGACTGACAACTCAGTCTTCGTCCCGTCCACAAGTTGAACCTTCGCCACCGAAACAACGCGTGTACTTGTGATTGAACAGTCCGCCGTAGTTGGCAAGAACTTGCTCATTTGCGTCGTTGAACAGGTAGTTGTTGTTCGCCTTGAATACCCAGAAACCGGTAACCGGCAGACCTAACTGGTGGTCGCCATCCGGGTCTGCACCGGTATCGAATCCGAGGTAATCACGGAAACGCGTACCGTCAAACACACCATTGCCATCAGGCGCAGGCAGTTCGTCAACCGGGTACTCGACCAGGTCGATACGGGCCCAACCAGCTTCGAAGTCCAGCTCTTCATTGTCAATATTGGTGAACAAGGAAGAACCCAGGATCTCGGTGGTGTCACCAGGATCAGAACCGAAGCGAATCACGCTGGTTTCCCAACACAGTTCGAACGGAACCGAAGGATCGGGATCCGGATCAGGCGGTGCAGGAGACACGATCGGCGGACGGTCGTCGCCCGGCTCTTCGGTCGGAGTTGCTTCTTCCTGATCCCAGATGGTGTCAAGGAATACAGGCTCACAAGCGCCGTATACGCCTTCGCCAGTGTCGCCCCAGGTAGAAACGAACGGTGCGTTGTCACCTTCTTCCGCGTTGACGTAGAAATTCTTCGTCGGGAAAGTGATGACCCACTCGGATTCACCGTTGGTCAGGCCGCCAGTCACGTATTCATTCATCATTGAATCATGCATGAACACGTAAGAAACGGCGTCAACAGGCCGGATGAACGAGTCAGAAGCGACTTCACCATTTTGGGTGAACACGTAACCGGTAGTTTGGTCACCACTGTTCAGTGACGGCAACTCGGTGCCCGGGAACGAGTGCAGAGAGCCCTCGGCGCCCATGCGGTCTTCTGAGAAGCCATTGATAGCGATGGCGTCGTAGCTGTACATGGTGCCCGCCTGGCCGTTGACGATGGACGCGCCACCGAACAGGCCGCCTGAAGGATCTTCGATATCCGTCAGTGCCGGGTTGCCTTCTTCAGCTGAGTAAATCCAGTATCCGTCATCCGGAGAACCGAAGAAGTCATCAGGACCCTGGGTCCATGCATCAACCAGCTGCTGGCAATCAGACGGGGTACCGCCAGAGTGCGTTGCAGCGTCAGCTGAGCTACCGACCAGGGTACCCATTTCGATCATCTCGAAGTGGCCTTCCGTGGTACGGCTGATGTCATCCGGGCCTTCGTCGTTCAGACCAAAGGTCAGGAACGCCTGTACGCCAGGAGCAGTGCTCGCAGCTTCAAACAGGTAAGGAACGGTACAGGTGGTGTCTTCGATCACCAGGTGCGGAACGCCGCACTGGTTATCGTACAGGCCATTATCAATATTGCAGTCCAAGTCAATGGTTCCACCATCAACGATCGCCGCAACCCACACGTCATATGCAGACATGTACAGGTTGAAGTCGAGGACTTCCTTACTGTTCTGGCCTTCGAGGAAACGTACTTTCACGGCCTTGGCGTCTTCCGAGGTGTTAACCACGGACAGCAACGTAGCGTTGCCACCATTAATCGTGTAGTACGGGTAAATCAGTACCTGGCCCAGTCCATCCGGGTTCAGGTTGACTGCCTGAGCGGTACCAGCAATTCCAGCGGCGCCCGCCAGTCCTGCCAGCACTGCTGCTGTCAAATTTTTTCTGTTCATTACAACACTCCTATTGTGTACACAGGGCT
>JABDJL010000105.1 GCA_013002505.1 Lysobacterales bacterium
CGAGCATTTGCAGCTCGCGGACCAATTGCCGCGCTGCTTCGCGCACCATGGGCGTTTCTTCAATCATAGGTGAATAGTACGCCCATTTAGTTGTATGAAGCAACTATTTCAGTACAGCAAAAGTGGCGCAGGGATGCGCCATCTTTCTCATTTATCAAAAAGCCCCGCCAACTGGCGGGGCTTTTGTTCCCTTTCGAAATTTTGAAGCGTTGTACGCTACTTCACGCCATGCATCAGCTTGTTGATGAAGGGCGCAGCAACCAGGTACACGATACCGAAGGCCAGGCCAAGCCAGAACAACTGCATGTAGGTGTCAGCATACTGGTCTATGCCGGACAGGGCGCTGCCGTGTCCCCCGCCTCCTGAAGCAATCGCGGCGATCAGGCCGGCCACGTACTGGGCCATCGCGATGGACAGGAACCAGCCGCCCATGGCCAGGCCCACTTCCTTTTCATCGGCCAGCTTGGTCACCATGGACAAGCCGATCGGGGAAAGGCACAACTCACCGGTGGTGTGCAGCAGGTAGCACAGGGCCAGGAATATCCACGGCACCAGTCCGGCAGCGTTCTGCATGTTGCTGATGGCAAACACCAGCAGGTAGAAGCCGAGTGCCACCTGGATCAGCCCGAGGGCAAACTTGCGTGGAATGGACGGGTTCAGGCCCATCTTCTCCAGCTTCGGCCACATCATTGCGAACAGCGGCGCGAACAGCAGGATATAAAGCGGGTTAAGCGACTGGAAAATACCGAAGCCACCGGCCATCCAGGTCTCGGTATCACCGTACATCGGGGTAGAGAATTCGCGCGCGAAGAAGTTCAGCGAGCTGCCAGCCTGCTCGAACAATGCCCAGAAACAGGCGTTGGCCAGGAACAACAGCAGCATGGCGATATAGCGGTGCATCTGCACCTTGTCGCCAGACCGAATACCGGCACTGATAAAGTACACCACCAGGCCGAGCATAATCCCGATCAGGAGGTAACCCAGCACCGTGCTGGCTGTAAGCAGGAAATAAACCACCACGGCCAGGCCGAGGGCGCCAAAGCCAACCATGAAGAAGCGGCCCCAGCCTTCCTTGCCCTCTTCAGGCAGGCCCACCTTGCCCAGGGACTTCTTGGCAAATTCCAGGAACAACGTGGACAGGATCATGCCGATGCCGGCGGCGAAGAAGCCGTACTTCATGCCATAGTTGGCGCCAATCCATGATGCCGTGATCATTGGCGCGATAAACGCGCCAAGGTTGATGCCCATGTAAAAGATCGTGAAGCCCGAGTCCCGACGCACATCGTTGGGGGAGTAAAGCTTTCCGACCATGGTCGAGATATTCGGCTTGAACAGGCCGTTGCCTGCAACGATCAGCGCCAGGCCGATCAGGAACCAGTTCAGGTCTTCAATCAGCAGAACGAACAGGCCGGCCGCCATGATGATGGCGCCCAGCAGGATCGACCGCTGGTATCCCAGCACCCTGTCAGCGATATAGCCGCCAGCGATACCCGTCGCATAAACCAGTGCCGTGTACCCGCCGTAGATCAGGCTCGCCTGGGCGTTGGCCTCTGCCTGCCCCATGTTTGAATAGAAGGCCGTGGCCACGTACACGGCCAGCAATGCCCGCATGCCGTAGTAGGCGAAGCGTTCCCACAACTCGATATTGAATAATTGCCACAGGGCTTTTGGGTGCCCCATGATTTCGCCACCGTGAAGGGGCGGCGGCGCAGGTACGATAGGTTGTTCAGTCTGGCTCACGTTGATCCTCCGAATAAAAGTCCTTATCTGTTTATTATGGACACTGGTCAGGCACGCCTGGCCAAAATTTGAGCAAGCATACCACCCCGCAATGGCCAAAACCTATCCATGATGGTCTCGCGAGAGGTTTTCACGTTGGGCGGAACGCATGCGATAATTCGTTTCCCCGCACGCCACTGACAAACAAGGATCTTATTGTATGGACCAGCAAGCCGCGCAAAAATTTATTGACGAAGTATGGATGGACTCGATCGTTCCCGAACTGGTCGAGTACGTCAAGATTCCCAACAAATCCCCGCACTTCGATCCGGACTGGGAAGAGCACGGCTACATGGAAGACGCGGTACAGCAGATCGCTGCCTGGTGTGACGCTCAGGACATCAAGGGCAAGACCATGGAAGTCGTTCGCCTCGAAGGGCGCACGCCACTGATTTTCATGGAAATTCCGGGTACAGATCCAGAAAACCAGGACACGGTCCTGCTGTACGGTCACCTTGACAAGCAGCCGGAAATGACCGGCTGGGCAGACGGCCTCGGCCCCTGGATCCCGGTGATCCGTGATGACAAGTTGTATGGCCGCGGTGGCGCCGATGACGGCTATGCAGCCTACAGTTCATTGACGGCCATCAAGGCCCTGCAGGAACAAGGCCTGCCCCATGCGCGGTGTGTCGTCATCATCGAGGCCTGCGAAGAATCCGGCAGCTATGACCTTCCCTATTACATCGACCACCTGCGCGAGCGCATTGGCCAGCCTTCACTGGTGGTGTGCCTGGACTCGGGCGCGGGCAATTACGAACAGCTTTGGTTGACCATGTCGCTGCGGGGTATGGCGGCCGGTACGCTGCGGGCCGATGTATTGGAAGAAGGCGTGCATTCCGGTTACGCCTCCGGCGTGGTGCCGTCAAGTTTCCGCGTGTTGAGGCAACTGGTTGCGCGGCTTGAAGACGAGAACAGCGGCAAGGTGCTCCCTGACTACCTGCATGCGGATATTCCGCAGCAGCGCCTCGACCAGGTCAGGAAAGTGGCCGAATCGCTGGGTGACGAGGTGTGGCAGCCCTACCCGTTCGTGAACGGCACCCAGCCGATGGCCGATAACAATGTTGACCGCATACTCAATCGCACCTGGCGACCGGCACTGTCATACACCGGAATCGAAGGCCTGCCGGCCTTGCAGGACGCGGGTAACGTATTGCGGCCCTACACCGCGCTAAAGCTCTCCATGCGCCTGCCGCCGACCATTGATGGCGAAGCCGCGTCACAGGCCATCAAACAAACCCTCGAAGCGAACCCGCCGCAAGGCGCAAAGGTCAGCTTCGAGGCCGACCAGGCAGCGACGGGCTGGAATGCACCGGATGTTGCGCCATGGTTGCACCAGTCGCTGCAGAACGCTTCCATGGCCACCTATGGCCAGGATGTCATGTACATGGGCGAGGGTGGCACGATTCCATTCATGGCCATGCTCGGCGACGCGTACCCTGAGGCGCAATTCATGATTACCGGGGTGCTGGGGCCGAAATCCAATGCCCATGGGCCAAATGAATTCCTGCACATTCCTTTCGCGCGCAAGCTGACCACCTGCGTCTCGCAGGTGCTGGTCGATCACTGCCAGCGCGGCGGCTGAGGCAGCGGCGTGTCAAAGCGGACCGGGTTGCACGCGCTGTATCGCCGTGACCCGGTCCAGGCCGACATGGCGCTTTTTGGCCGGCGCAGCGATCCGCTGAGCCGCAGGGGCTTTATTTCGGGACTGAGCGCGATGGGTGCTGCCGTCGGCGCGGCCATTTTCTATCACCAGCACGTGCCGGCTGGCCTGGTTCCGGCGGCGCTGGCCGACAGCCCGGAGCCCTTCGAAATTGTGGGCAAAAGCGGCCTGATCGTGCTCAATGACCGGCCTTTAAATGCCGAGACGCCGCCGCACCTGCTGGATGATCGCGTAACGCCAGCCGAGCACCTGTTTGTTCGCAACAACGGCATTCCACCGGTGGTTTCAGATCCGCAAAACTGGACCCTGAAAATCACCGGCGAGTCCGTCATCAAGCCTAAAAGCTACACGCTGTCAGAGCTGAAGCGGCGCTTCGAGCAGATCAGCCTGCAACTGGTACTCGAATGCGGTGGCAACGGTCGTTCCGAGTTCTACCCGCCCGCCGCGGGCAACCAGTGGACGCTGGGCGCGGTCGGTTGTCCCGAATGGAATGGCATCCGCCTGCGCGACGTGCTGGAAGATTGCGGCGTCGCGGACGATGCGGTTTACGTGGCATTTAATGGCGGCGATACACACCTGAGCGGTGACCCTGCAAAGCGGCCGATCTCGCGTGGGGTCCCAATGGCAAAGGCCATGGAAAATGAATCCATGATCGCCTGGGGCATGAACGGCCATGATCTGCACCCGATGAATGGCCACCCGTTACGGCTCGTGATGGGCGGCTGGCCGGGCTCGGTCTCGGGCAAGTGGCTGACGGAAATCATGATCCGCGACCGCATCCACGACGGCGCCAAGATGACGGGCACCTCGTATCGTGTTCCCTGCGAACCGGTGGCGCCCGGGTCACAAGTGGCCGATGAGGACATGTGCATCATTCACTCGATGCCGGTCAAATCGCTGATTACCCACCCCCGGACCGGCAAACGCCATCCGCTGTCGCAAGCGCTGCAACTTCGCGGTCACGCCTGGGCCGGTGACCGCAGCGTATCGAAAATGGAAGTCTCGATCGATTTTGGTCAAACCTGGCAGGAGGCGGTGCTTGAAAGCCCCGTCAACCGGCTGGCCTGGCAGCATTGGTCGGTCGATCTACGTTTTCCCGGCAAGGGTTACTACGAGGTTTGGGCGCGCGCAACCGACGACCATGGTGTCTCCCAGCCAATGGTTCTTCCAGGCTGGAATCCGAAAGGCTATTTGAACAACGCTACTCACCGGATTGCGGTTTATGCTGTCTAGCCAACCAGGGGTCAGAGTAAAGGGACACAGTGGCGCACTCTGTCCCTGTACTCTGACCCCATTATTCCTGGCGCTCAGCCTGTCCGTCGCCGCAGGGGAACCGCCTGCAGCAGAAACACCAGGCCAGTCGGTCAACTCTCCTAAAATAGATGAGGGTGCTGAGCTGGTGCAGGCTCATTGCAGCGCCTGCCATTCGCTGGCGCTGGTTGCCCAGAACCGTATGAGCCGTGACAACTGGCGAGAGACCATCCTTTGGATGCAGCAAAAGCAAGGCCTGTGGGATCTGGGTGATGCCGAGCCTATTATCCTGGAATACCTTGAGCGCAATTACGGCGTGGTCGAGGTGCCCTGGCGGCGCAAGCCGCTGGACTTGGAATAGTGGGAGTCAGAGAAAAAACTCCGGAGAAAGATCATGAAGAAATACTTAAATCGTTTGTTCGGAGTTTTTACTCTGACCCCTTTCTTGCTTGTCGCTTCGCCAATCCAGGCGGAAGTAACCAGCGTCAACGCGTCCGGCTTTGCACTGGCATTCGAACAGACCATCGATACTTCCGCCGAGGACATCTACACGGCAATGACCGAGATCGGCTCCTGGTGGCACCCCGACCATAGCTGGGAGGGCAAGGCCGAAAACCTGTACATGGACATGCGCGTTGGGGGGTGCTTTTGTGAAAAACTGGCCAACGGCGGATTCGCCGAGCACCTGCACCTGGCCTATGCTGCCCCGGGCAAGGAAATCCGCCTGACCGGCGGCCTCGGGCCGCTGCAGGGCATGGGCATGGGTGGTGCAATGGTGTGGACCATCACGATGGCTGCAGAAGGCCAGAAAATCAGCTGGACCTACACGGCCCACGGGCATGGCACGCAGGACTCGATGAAAGGCCTCGCGCCGATCGTAGACATGGTGCAGAAACAGGCATTTGATCGCTTGATACGTTACATCCAGACAGGCGCACCGGATGCTTGATGGCGTCAGCCCAGGAGCAAACCATGCGCCACCCCGTCTGACTTTCTAGCTGGTCAAGTCCGGGTCGGCCATGACTTTTTGAAACGCCGCCGCCTGCTCTGCGGTGGCTTCGCGCTGGTAGCGTTCTTTCCAGTCGTCATAAGGCATTCCGTAAACGAATTCGCGGGCTTCGTCCTTGCTTAGTTCAATCCCCTGCTCCCGGGCCGCAGCCGCGTACCACTTGCCCAGGCAATTGCGGCAAAAACCAGCCAGGTTCATCAGCTCGATATTCTGAACGTCATTTCGCTTGGCCAGGTGCTGCAGCAATTTTCGCAATACGGCTGCTTCGAGTTCAATCTGGGTCTTGTTGTCCATCGGCATTTCCACGTCTGATCAATTTGCATTGGCCCTGAAGACCTGTCCCTTTTTCAGCGGATCAAGCCACATGTGCGGCGCAATGATGACAAACCTCTTCCCGGCGATCGCAGGCTGACTCTCATCGCCCTCTTCATCCGCGAGCGCTTCAAAATACCAGATGATTCCGGCAGCGTCCGCGAAAGGCCCGCTCGCAAGCTCTGCTTCGTAGAGGCGATTCAGCACGTCATCCCCGGACATGCCGTATGCCAGCAGTCTCATCATCCATGCAGGGTCCGAAGCCTTCATTTCTTCAGATGCATTCCTGGACACGGCACGAATGACAAAGCGCATCAACAAGGCATCCGGCGTGGCATATCGATTTGGAAAGGCCTTTTCCAACAGGACAACCGCGATAAACAGGCCGCGCTGCTTGGAGACTTCGGCGAAGTCTTCCCAGGGTTCATCCTGCTGCAAATCATCAACCAGGTTTTGCCTGACCCCGGCACGCATCGATTCTCCGAACACGGCCTCCAGCACGAGTTCCGCGGCCTTCTGGTTGCCCAGGTCCTGCAATGCCATGATGGTGATTTCGAGCAACTCAGAATCCTCCACCTGCCCGATATCGTCCATGTCCGCCAGGACCAGTAACTCGCGCAAGGCTTCATTGGACCAGATGCCCGGCAGGCTGTGGACCTCTTCGAGGGACTGGATGCCGACTTCATAGGTGCTGGGCATTACGGTATCCCGTGGCCCAAAATCAGTCGCGATTCCGGGAGATGAACTTTTTCAACAAGTCTGAGATGGAGCGCGAAGAAAGGTCGAGAAACTCGCCTGCATCAAAAAATGACCCTTCGCAGTTCTCGCACGTTTCAAAATGGATGTGTTTTTGACGCGTGTCCGCCGAATTAATCATCCTGCCACCGCAGCGCGGGCAATTATAGTTGCGAATAAAGTCGAGTTGCTTGCCTTCCCATGCGTCACCTGTATCGATACGCCCTGCAGCGCTCCTGTTGCGCAAGGCCTCAGCTTCACCCGCATCGAACCATAAACCTTTGCATATCTGGCAGCGATCGACCTCGATATCTTCGACGGTGCGCTTGTCCATCCTGACCCTGCACTTGGGGCACAGCATTACCGAACCACTCCAGGTGGGCCGGATTCAGGGCCATGAGCAAAATGAAATCCCTTCAAGTCTGCCTTCATCTTGGTAATACTCCGACGCTCAGTCTACTCCTGTTACAACAAGTTCGGTCGTAAAGTGGGCCGTAACTTCTGCGCCATTGGCGGCCAGGCTCTGTAATCCAGCCCAGAACCAGGTGCTTTCGCCAGGGCTCGTGGTCACGGAAACGGAAACCACCTGGGTTCCATCACCGCTTTGATTGTGCGATTGATCACTGCCTTTGAATCCCAGGTCAGTGAGGTTCGCTTCGTCTTTCGGGCCTGATAACAGCAACCTGAAATTGTCCTCGGCCGTGGCTCCGGCCTCGATCTTTTCCTTGCTGTAACGGAATGCTCCCAACTCGGCATTGGCGCCGGACCCGCCCAGGCTGCCCTCCGGAATCTCTGCATCACTTTCAGGAATCGTTTGCTTGAACACCAGCGTACCTCTAAAGGTCAGGGTCTGCGATTGCTCGGTGTTATTGCTGTACTTCTGAATCATGAATCCATTGCTGCCGACCCGCGTCCCCGCGACGCTGGCGGCCTGTGCATGGTGCTCACTGCCAAACGCTTGTCTCGAAAGTTCTGTACGCCCGGAGGCAGACCCAAATCCCTCTTCATCATGGCTGGCTTGTGAATCCCGGCTGCCTGGAAGACCATCAATTTTTGACGTATTGGTGGCCTTGAACCGGTCACAGGGCGTCTCTCCGGCGACACACTCACGAAACGAAAGATATTGCGTAGTGCTGGATTCGATTTCGACCGCGTGTGCAGCGGGAAAGCCCAGGGACAGGCCCAATATCGCCGTCACCCAAAACATGTTTCTCATTCTTGTTTCCTCGTTTAGGCGCTCAGGCCGGTTGCGAATTTTCCAAATCCCGCTCGATGGCTTCGGCATCGGTTTCGGAAATCCCCAGCGATTCACGCAAATGCGCTAGCAGCGCCCGTTCCTTGGGCGAGATGCCGCCGTCGATCATGGCCTCCGATATGGCCGATTCGTAAACCTGCATCTTTCGAAATGCTTCATATTCGGGCGTGTTCCTGGTCTTCGGCATGGCGGCGCTGGAAACCTGCTCGGCAAAGCGTTGCAGCGGCGCCAGGAAAAACATCAATACCGCCGCCGCCAGCAGGCCTGCCACGTTGCCCAGCTCGGCGGACAGGAATGTGCTCGCGCCCTCCGAGATCAGGAACATGACGGCTACGAAAATACCGGCCAGCGTGGATTGCTTGATCGTCCACTTGATACGCAGGTCAATATCGAACAGGTGGGCGCGCAGGATGCCGTAGGCGATGATCGGAACTGCGATCAGCGTGCCGAGAATGTAAACAATATAGAAGGCCATGTCCGCGTCGACCTCGCCATCGAACAACATCGCCCTGAAGGATTGAAAATAGATGTACCCCCAGCAAATATCACGGACTCCAAATGCAATGCCAAATATCCTGGCCCGTGTCCGGGCCTGTCCCGACGACACAATCCACGCATGAATGGCAACGACAAGGGCATAGATAAACAGCAGAGACATTGACATGTAGACCAGCGTGATCCCGAGCTGTGGAACCACCTGGGACAGAATGTAGATCGTGGCGGCGTACACCGCCAGGCCAATACGAACCGGCTTACGGCCGAATGGGCGTGCCAGGCGGGTGTTCAAAGCCGCCGCCAGGAATGGCGGATACAGCGCAATCATCGCGGCGTCACCGAGATAGTGAAGTTTATGCTGCAGCGGATCGATCCACGGATAAAGCTCGTACATTGCCATGCCGGCCGAAAACAGAAAAAGAAATGCGGAACTGGATGCCAACGTGAACCCTTCTGCAGACAACAGCACGGACAACATTCGTGCGGTGCTTCCCTTCTCACTGACCCGAAACAACCACACCGCCAGTATCCAGCACAGCAGTATGGAAAGCAGCGTCAGAATTCCCCTGAGGTCAGTGGCAAACATGGTCGGATACTAGCACGGCCCCCGCTTGGAATTGGCAATACTACCGCCGCGAAATCACTCCGGAACTTCCTTCTCTGTGAGAGCATCCTCTAGCTCGGCGTCATCGTCCAGGCCGGAGTCGTCGCGCAGGACTTTCTCCAGGTCCTGGAGATTCTGCCGCACCCTGAGACCGTAGGCCTGGTCGTCGCCCCAGACTTCGTACAACTTGTGCATGCCCGCGACGTCATGCTCTTCGAATACGCGCGCCATACGCTCTGCACGGGCCGATGGAACACCGAGCATTTCCAATGCGTCACTACCCATGCTCAGCGCCGAGTTGAAGGTCTCGCGGGTAATACATTCGGCACCGGCGCTCATCAGTTCGTAGGCATGCCTGCGGTCATAAGCCCGTGCCAGGATCTTCAGGTGCGGAAACACCTGCCTGGCCGTTTCCACCATCTGCACGGCCTTTTTGCGGTTGTCGATGGCAATGACCAGCACCCTGGCATGCTCCGCGCCTGCGGCTTCCAACAGGTCCGCGCGGGAAGCATCTCCGTAAAACACCTTGTTACCGAAACGCCCGACCAGTTCGATCTGGCCGGCGTCGTGGTCGAGCAGTGTAGTCTCATAGCCACTGGCCTTGAGTAACCTCGATACGATCTGTCCGAAGCGACCGTACCCGGCGATGATGACCTGGTTTTCCTGGCGTTCGAAGTCATCCGCCTCGCGGGCATCTCCGGTGGATGAAAAACGGGGACGAATGAACTTTTCGTAAACGATAATCAGCACTGGCGTGGCCACCATGGACAGCACCACGACCACGATCAGCGTGTTTGCCAACTCGAGACTCATGGCCTGGTTCTGCAGCGCGAATGAAACCAGCAGGAAAGCGAATTCGCCGCCCTGCGCCAGCGCCGAGGCGAACATCAGGTTATCGGCCAGCGCCAGGTTGAAGAACCGGCCCAGGGCCAGCAAAATGACAAACTTGACCGCCATCAGCAGCACCACCAGGCTGACAATCAGCAGCGGCTGGGCCACCACCAGCATATGGTCGATACTGGCGCCGACCGAGATAAAAAACAGGCCGAGCAACAGACCCTTGAAGGGTTCGATATTCGACTCGAGTTCGTGCTTGTATTCACTTTCGGCCAGCACCACGCCGGCCAGGAAGGTGCCCAGCGCCGGGGACAGCCCGACTGCGTTCATGGCCAGCGTGATGCCGGTAATCAGCAATAAAGCCGTGGCAATAAACACTTCCCGGCTGCGCGTCTTGGCAATGTAATGAAAAACCGGGCGGGCGAGGAAGCGGCCTGCCAGTACGATGCCCACGACCACCCCGATCACCATCAGCCCCTGTATCCAACCGGCCAAATCCGAGTGCGCCGTCGTGCCGTGGGAAGCATCAGCAACCGCGCCAATGCCTTCGATGGCCAGGAATGGCAAGGCGGCGAGTATGGGGATAACCGCAATATCCTGGAACAGCAATACCGAGAAACTGCGCTTGCCGGCCGGCGTCCTCATCCAGCCCTTCTCACTGAGGGTTTGCAGCACGATCGCCGTTGAAGACAGGGAAAGCACCAGGCCGGCTGCAAGCGCCGTCTGCCACGGCAGGCCAAATGCCATGGCAATCGCGCCAATGGCCACCGCCGTGACGCCAACCTGCAAGCCACCGAGACCGATGATAGGCACCCGCATGCGCCACAACACGGCCGGTTCCAGTTCCAGGCCTACCAGGAACAACATTAATACGACGCCGAACTCGGCGAAGTGCATAACGTCCTGGCCCTCGTCTCCGACCAGCCCCAGCAGGGCAGGGCCAATGATGAACCCGGCCAGCAGGTAACCGAGGGCCGAACCCAGTCCCAGCCGCTTGGCGACCGGCACCGCAATCACCGCGGCAAGCAGGTATATAAAAGCCTGTTGGAAGAATTCTGTGAACATTCAGGGGTTCCCGCCCGCGTACACGCCGTTAATCGGCACAGTTTCGTGCCTGGTGACAATCGGTTTCGGCGTCACCACGCTCGATCTGTATGGTGGCATGGTTGATGCCATGATCATGATGCAGCATTTCCGTGACTTCGTGAAGAAAAGCATCATTACCCGGCGGGTCAGGCATGACCAGGTGCGCGGTCAGGGCAGTATCGGTCGTGCTCATCGCCCAGATATGAAGATCATGAACTCCGGCCACGCCCGGCAGGCCAAGCAGAAAATTGCGCACCACGTCCGGATCGACGTTTCGCGGAACAGCGTCCACGGCAAGGTTTGCTGAGTCGCGCATCAGGTCCCATGTGGACAGGAATATCACGGCTGCAATCACCAGGCTGATGACCGGGTCGACCCAGGCAAAACCAAACTTCAGGATCACGACACCGGACACCACGACCCCCAGCGACACCGCAGCATCTGCGGCCATGTGCAGGTAGGCGCCGCGGATATTCAGATCCTTGTCTTTGCCAGAAAAAAAGAACAAAGCAGTGACCGTATTGATCACAACGCCGATTCCGGCCACCACGATCATTACCTTACCTGAAGGTAAAGCCGGCTCCATGAAGCGGCCTATGGCTTCCCAGGTAATTGCGCCAACAGCTGCCAGCAACAATAACCCGCTGGCCAGGGAGGCGAGAATGGTTGCTCTCGAATAGCCATAAGTTCTTCGGCTGGAAGGCTTGCGCTGGGCCAGGGCGTTGGCGCCCCAGGCCAGCAACAGGCCGAACACGTCCGAAAGGTTGTGGCCGGCATCGGTGAGCAAGGCGAGCGAACCAGCCATGACGCCGTAGAATGCCTCAACCCCAACAAACGCCAGGTTCAGACCGACCCCGACCGCGAACGCCCGGTTGTAATCCGGCACGGCGTGGTGATGATGGTGGTCGGTTTGGCGGTTCATGGCCTAGATTTTACGAAAATCCCGCGTTGCTGCGCGGCACATGGGTCAATTGCGTTCGCTGGAAAGGGCGCGTTGAACGCCATCATCACCTTTCATGGCTTGCATGAATTCATCAAGGTGAGGGTATGGCGTGAAGCCTCCTTGGAGGTTCTTTATCCAGCGCACCATCGCAAACGCGTAGGCATCGAGAAATGTGCGACGGCCCAGGGCCACATGCCCGCTTTCACCGACTTGTTCGTCCAGTATTGCGGCCACTCGTGCAATGCGCTCCGCAGTGGCCTGTTTAATCGCCGCTAAAGATTCCTCGCCGTGATCGCTTGTAAATCGTTTGGGGTTGAACCACACCCCGAACGGTGGATGGAAATCGCCGGTCAGGAATGCCGACCAGCGATGAATTTCAAACTGGTCATCGGTATTCCCCGCGCCGTCAAGGCCGGCATCGGGCGCCAGCGCGCATTGGTATTGCAGGATCGCGTCGACCTGGTTGCGGACCACACCGTTATCGAGTTCCAGGGCCGGCACTGCTCCCAGCGGATTTTTATCAAGAAACTCCGGGCTGGGATCGCGCGTGTCGACCCGTTCCAGGTCCAGAGACATACCGGTCCACTCGGCCAGGATCATCGGGGCAAGCGAGCAGGCTCCGGGTGAAAAATAAAGCTTCATGTTGTTTCTCCATCATCGCTGGCGGGCATTTCGAACAGCAGGATTTCGGCGCCCGTTCCGCTATCCAGCTCAAGCGCTTCTTCGCGTCTCACGCCCACACCGTCCCCGGCCTCCAGTTCGACGCCATTCAGTACCAGGGACCCCCGGGCGACCTGCAGCCAGGCCATGCGCCCTTCGTCCAGTGCCAGTTGCGCAGATTCTTCACCGTCGAACAAGCCGGCAAATATATTGACGTCCTGGTTGATCGTGACCGACCCCTCGCGTCCATCGCCGGACGCCACCAAAAGAAGCCTGCCACGCTTTTCTGGCTCCGTGAATTCTTTCTGTTCATAACCCGGCTCATATCCGTCCTTGTCCGGAATGATCCAGATTTGAAGTAAATGGGCGGGCTGGTCGGGCAAGGGATTGACTTCACTGTGAAATACGCCGGTTCCAGCGGTCATTCTCTGTACATCACCCGGTCGAATGACAGACCCATTTCCCATGGAGTCCTTGTGTTCCAGCGCGCCCTCAAGCATATACGTGATGATTTCCATGTCGCGGTGAGGGTGCATGGGAAACCCCTTGCCGCCAGCGATGCGATCGTCATTGATGACCCGCAAAGGACCAAAATGCATGTGTTGCGGGTCGTAATAGTCGGCAAACGAAAAGGTATGCCAGGTTTTCAGCCAACCGTGTTCGGCATGGCCACGTTCATCGGATTTGCGGACGCTTAACATTAATTTCTCGTAAAAATTCTCAAGCTTACAAGATACCCATATGGCTTCCCCGTGTCAGATTTGCAACTGCGGACCAGTCAATACCGCCGCCGCCACCTGCAGATCATCTGCGCTTAACTTGAACATCAAGGCGCGGGGCAGGATACTTGCCGCCCTGTCATCAATGTGAAGAGGCTTAACGGATGGAACACCAGGTTTGGTTCAATGGCCAATTGCGCCCCCACGCGGAGTGCACCGTCAGTGTTCGTGCGCACGCGTTGCACTACGGGTCTTCCGTTTTCGAGGGCATCCGCGCTTACGACACACACCTGGGCACCCGGATTCTCAGGCTTACCGATCACCTTGAGCGCATGTACTGGTCTGCGGGCATTTACCGCATCAATATTCCATACAGCCTCGAAGAACTGCATGCCGCCTGCCGGGAGACCGTGAAGGCCAGTGGCTTGCAAAGTGCTTACCTGAGGCCCATCGCCTTCCGCGGCGATTGCGGCCTCGGCGTTATTCCCAACGATATGAATGCTTCGGACATCGCTGTCCTCGTCACGCAATGGGGCGCCTACCTGGGCGAGGATGGCCTACAAAATGGCATCAAGGCCTGCATCACGTCTTGGCAGCGAGTGGCGCCCAACACGATTCCGGCCGGGGCCAAGGCGGGCGGCAATTATCTTTCAAGCCAGCTGATTGGCCTGGAAGCCCGCGACCGCGGATTCGAAGAGGGTATTGCGCTGGGAACCGACGGTCTGCTCAGTGAAGGAACCGGCGAAAATGTTTTCATGGTTCGCGATGGCGTCGTCCTGACCCCGCCGTCTTCAACCTCGATTCTCAGTGGTATCACCCGGGATTCAGCAATCAAGCTGGCAGCGGACCTGGATATCGAGGTCCGTGAGCAAAGCATCTCGCGGGAACAGCTCTACGCCGCAGATGAAGTGTTCTTCACCGGTACCGCAGTCGAAATCACACCGGTCATACAGATAGACCACATGGCTATTGGCAACGGCAAAAAAGGGCCGCTGACAAGCAAGCTGCAGGATACTTTTTTTGGCCTGTTCGATGGCCGTACTGAAGACAGCAGGGGCTGGCTCGAAGCACTGTGACCCAAATGTGACACAACACCATCGCAGGTGACAATAATTGTCAGCCTGCTGACGCCCCACGGCAGATTAGCTCGTAATCGGGTATCGGAATAATCCTTTAGTATTTTATATCTATATGTTTTTTATAGATATTATTCAAACCGCTTCAACTGGTACGATTCTTGTATATATATTACCCGAAGGCCGGGAATGCCGGCTGAAAAAGTAGTGAATCGCGTCTTCACAAGGAAGTGAGCATTAATCCAACGAGCTGTTCACGAAGACCGAATCATATTGCCCGGGACTTCGGTCCCGGGATTTTTAAAGGCGGATATTCAGGTAAACGCAAGAATGAATACCGCCACTTGCAAGATTAGCCGGCGAGTCCGGCATAGGGGCGGGGCTTCAAATGAAGCGACCGTGAGAGATGCCAGGTTTGGACGAGGGGTGTGCAAACAAGGCTATACAGGGTAAGCCAACCAGCTGGGGATGCATGGGTTGGCCGAGCCAGGAAGCGAAGGGGTTCTGCAGACTGGCTTATTTTGGGGGATAGTGGAAGCCAAGATCAGGCAACCACCATCGGAAAAGACCCGCGGATGCCGGGTCTTTTCTTTTATGCCGCCATTAAAATTAGCGGCATAAATCATTTGTGAGCAAGATGACCCGTCCCTGGGTCACTTGCAAAAAGAGAAGCGCCCTGTCGCAGCACCAAGCTGCAACGACCTTCAGTCGCCGGAATACCCTGTAATGATGTACCCCCCCGACTTCTGGTCGTGTTCGAGCTTCAGCAGCTTTTGCTTTTCCATGCTTTCCAGCAGCATGCCGAAGGAGCGGAAGCCATGGTAGCTTTCGCTGAAACTCGGCTTGCGGCGCTTCAGTGCCTGCTTGACCATCGAACCCCAGATCTGGGATTCGTCGCCGCGCTCACTGAACAGGTCATCAACGGTTTCGAGTACCAGCTCAAAAGCCTGTTGCGCGCGCTCTTCGGCCTTCGCGGCGCCATTGTTCCCATTTCCGTTGCCATTGCCTTCACTTTGCCCTTTGCGGGCAGTGGTTTTCTTTTTACCTGGCTGGCGACGCTTGGTCTGCCGGACAATATCCTCGTAGTAAATGAACTCATCGCAGTTAGCGATCAGCAGGTCCGAAGTGGATTCCTTGACGCCGATCCCGATCACCTGCTTGTTGTTTTCACGCAGTTTGGACACCAGCGGCGAGAAGTCGGAATCCCCGCTGATGACAACGAAAGTATCTACGTGAGACTTGGTGTAGCACAGATCCAGGGCATCGACGACCATTCGGATATCTGCGGAATTCTTCCCGCTTTGTCGTAAATGGGGAATCTCGATCAGCTCGAACGACGCTTCGTGCATGTCTTTCTTGAAGGCCTTGTAACGTTCCCAGTCACAATAAGCCTTTTTGACCACGATATTGCCTTTAACGAGCAGGCGTTCCAGCACCTCTTCAATATCGAACCGCGCGTAGCGTGCGTCACGTACACCGAGGGCGATGTTCTCAAAATCACAAAACAGGGCGAGGTTTTTCGTACCGTTACTCATATAAGATATTTCCAGGGCAGGTCGGGACAACAGGGGGTTGTATGCTGGGCGCGGTTCGGCCTTGCGAACACATGACTTTCTGACTGAAATACATCACTCACCAAATATTCTAAACCGCAGCAAAGGCTGCGAGGCTTTTTTGAGTTTTGATGCCTGTGTGAGTTGGCCGGGTCACGCGAGGACGTCCTATTCTACGCGAATTCAATTTTCTTCGCTGACAGAATTGACGGTTTTGACACTTCGTTTCATCCTTTTTTCCTAATCTGATACCGGCCGGGCAGCGGTCGGCTATCATGCAAGCCCCGCACAGCGAGTGACGCAGCCGCCTTGAATGACATCGCCACACCCTATTACTCCCTTGGCCCCGATACGGTTATCTCCGCCATCGAGTCGCAGGGATACCTGTGCGATGGCCGCCTGCTGGCGCTGAACAGTTACGAGAACCGCGTCTACCAGGTCGGAATCGAGGACGATGTGCCGGTCATTGCCAAGTTTTACCGCCCTGGGCGCTGGAGCAACGAGCAGATTCTCGAAGAGCACCAGTTCTCCTTTCAAATCGCCGACGCCGAGGTGCCGCTGATCCCGCCCATCCGGATCGAAGGACAAAGCCTGTTTACACACCAGGGGTTTCGCTTCGCGGTATTCGAGCGCCGTGGCGGTCATGCGCCGGAGCTGGACCGCAAGGATACCCGCCAGTGGCTGGGCCGATTCCTGGGACGACTGCACGCAGTCGGTGCGAGCAAAACATTTAAACATCGCCCGGCCTTGACGCCAGAACGATTCGGTGATGAATCCATCGAAACCATTTGCAATGGTGAGTGGCTGCCGCCCCACCTAAATGATGCTTTCCAGTCACTGGCAAGCGACCTGATGCTGACCGTCGGGCAGGCCTGGGAACGGGCCGGTTCGTTCACGAGTATTCGCCTGCACGGCGACTGCCATCCCGGCAACATCCTTTGGCGCGACGGGCCGTTTTTCGTGGACATGGATGATTGCCAGTCCGGCCCGGCGATCCAGGATTTGTGGATGCTGTTGTCTGGTGAATCATTCGAGATGGCGGAGCAGTTCAAGGACATTCTTGACGGCTACCGGGAATTCCACGACTTCAACCTGGCTGAATTGCAATTGATCGAGGCCTTGCGCACCCTGCGCATGTTGCACCACGCGGCCTGGCTGGCGCGCCGCTGGGAAGACCCGGCTTTTCCGATTGCCTTTCCGTGGTTCGGCGAACCTCGCTACTGGGAAGACCTGGTGTTGATGCTCAGGGAGCAGCTGGGTCGCATGCAGGAGCCGGCGCTGGAACTTCCATATTGAAATGATTCAGCTGGTGGCCGCTTAATAATGCGGTGGGGCTTCATCGCCCGAATCACCCGGGCCTGATGATACCGTATCGCCAAGATCCTTGAGCCTGGCCGCCAGGACCTCTACCTGGGCTATCAGCAGGGCCAATTCGCGGTCCTGCCGGGCCACGACCTTGTTGAGCTGCGCGTGTAGCTCATCCTGGAACGCCAACTGGCTTTCCAGCTCTTCCACGCGACGTTCAAGGTCATGCTCCGACAAGCACTTATTCCTCGGGTAACTGCTCGGGTGGCTCCCACAATTCCACGCGGTTTCCTTCCGGGTCGATGAACCAGCCAAAGCGGCCAAAGTCGTGTTCCTCCCGATCAGCAATCACCTCGACGCCACCAGCTGCCACGTTATTCAGAGCCGCATCCAGGTCATCCACGACCAGGTTAAACATGAACGACTGGCCGGATGGTCCGAAGTACTCGGTATCGCGGGCAAAAGCACTCCAGACCGTGAATGAATTGGCCGGCATATCGGCCGGGTTGAAGCTGGTGCCATGGGTGTCACCCCAACTTTCAATGCCCAGGCCCAGGTGCTTGCGATACCAGTCACCGAGTTTCGCCGGATTGCTGGATCGGAAAAATATTCCGCCAACGCCCAAAGCCCTGCCTTTGTCAGTCATGTCATTCTCCCGTGGCCGGTGTTCAGTACAGCCGATCAGTCTTTGAAAGCAGCCTCGAGCACCGTTTGTAAATGTGCCCATGAAGCCTTGTCAGCCACCACGTCGTATTTCAGCGGCAAGTCGAATTTTTCACCGTTCCCGGTGGCAGCGGGGTTTGTGAAGCCATGAATCGCCCCTTCAAACTGGATCAGCTCATAGTTGGCCCCGACCGAGTCCATTTCAGCCTTGAAGGCCTCGATTGCTTCGGCTGTCACGAACGGATCGGCCTCGCCGTTGTATGCCACCACGCGGGTGTCGATCGTGTCCGGCCCCGGCGCCTTGGCCAGTCCGAGGCTGCCGTGGAACGAGGCGACCACGTCCAGGTCGGCACCCATGCGCGCCATGTGAAGCACGACGCCTCCGCCAAAGCAGTAACCGATGGCGCCGGTCTTGCTGCCATCCACGGTTTCGTGATTTTTCAACAATTCATGCGCCGCGTTAAACCGTTCACGACCGGCCTCCATATTCTGGATCACGGCGGACATGAAAGTACTCGCATCCTTGGGATGGTCTGCCGTTTTACCGTCGCCGTACATGTCCAGCGAAAGCGCCGTGTAGCCCAATTCGGCCAGCATCCGCGCCCGCGCGCGGGGATAGTCGTTGTGGCCCCACCATTCGTGCACCACCAGGATGCCGGGGCGCTCGCCCTCGATAGCGTCGTCCCAGGCCAGGAAACCCTGCATGTCTGCCCCGCCGCCGCTGTATGTAATTTCCTTGGTCTGAATCTCTGCCATGACCGCGCTCGCTCCTGAAACCAGGATCATCATCAATAAGAACCGCTTCATTGCTTTTCCTGAGTTGGGTTGATTTCGATAATGTTATGGTACTCCATCGCGATGCAGGCTTCGCACCTGTCAACGCTGCGAAGCTTGGGTTTATCGCAGTAAGGCCCTACCTATGAAGTAGATTTTTCTTGGAGCCATACCATGCAGGACACGGTCAACAGTTCAGATATCGAAATGGATGCCTCAGCGCTGACGCGCGAAGACGTCTTTACCGACAACCGTATCGGTACGATCCGGCGCCTGACGCCGGTCACCCCGGATGGGGAGCAGGATTCCGGGCGCGATGTCCAGTACATCGGTTCTACCCAGATCATGACGCCCGCGGGTGCCTTGCCGCTGAATTTCGAGATACCGGCGGCCAACTTGTCTGAAGCCATATCCGGCTTTGGCGAGGCGGCGAAAGAAGCGGTCGACCGCGCAATGGAGGAACTCAAGGAATTACAGCGCCAGGCGGCATCGTCGATCGTCGTGCCGAAAGCCGGCATGGATCCGGGCGCTGTGGGCGGCGGCAAAATCCAGATGCCCTGAACATGGCTCGTCTGGTCTTCATTGCCATGGTCTCAACCCTGGCCTGGCTGCAGGGTCCGGATCGCGCGATGGCGCAGTCGGATATGACCTGGCGCGAGCTTGCGCCCGAAAACCTGGCCTACATGGAATTGGTCCTGGCGGGCGGTGAGACAGGCACCGTGATCATAGAGCTGAACCCCCGCTTCGCGCCTGAAACGGTCAAGCAGTTCCGGCGGCTGGCCAGTGAGGGTTTTTATCGCGGGCTGAGTTTCTACCGGGTGATCGACGGCTTTGTTGCCCAGGGCGGCGACGGCAGCGACATCTCGTCCCCCAATGACCAGCCGCTGCTGCCGGCGGAATTTGAAATTGAACGCGACGAAGACCTGCCCTGGGTCACGGTGGAACAACGTGACCTGTTTCGCGCCGAAACGGGTTTCACCGATGGTTTCGCAGCCGCAAGAGACGAGGACGCCGCCTGGCTGACCCACTGCCCGGGCGTCATCGCGATGGCGCGCGGTAACGAGGCTGACAGCGGCAGCACCGATTTTTATGTCGTCATCGGACAGGCGCCACGCTACCTGGACCGCAACCTGACGATTTTCGGCCGGGTCGTGCACGGCATGCCCCACGTACAGCGAATCCGTCGCGGCGCGACCGAGGAAAACGGTATTATCGAAGATGACACGCGCCGCACCCGCATTCGCAACATCAGGCTGGGAACCGAAGTCGAAGAACCGATGCGCAAAGCCGTGTACGTCATGGATACCCGGTCGCCAGGCTTTGCCCAGTTCATGGCTGCGCGCCGCAACCGGCAGGATGCCTTTTTTCACCATCATCCGCCCGAAGTCCTGGATGTTTGCCAGGTTCCGGTCGGTGCGCGGCTGGAGAAACCCAGCAGCCCTATCCAGGCTCAGCCGTAGGCGGCAACTGCTCTTTCAGATCGAAACCGCTCAGGTGTGCGCTGACCCGCCACGCATGATGAGCCACCCTTTGTAACCAGCGGGTTCCGGCCATCCGCCTGCCGGTATCGGCAACACTCAGGTCCTGCGCAACGGCATGCTCAATGGCGCGGTCACGAGCCGCATCTGCGAGCTGATTCATGCGCGCGCTGAAACGGCTGATTTTCTGGTAGCTTGATGCGTCGATTCCCTGTGCCAGGGATGATCGCAATTCGGCACACAGCGTCCGAAACTCGATCACCATGGCCGTGCTGTCGGCGTCTTCCAGCAAGCCTTCGACGGCGCCCCGCTTTTGCATCCTGCTGTTCCATCGTTGCAGGTGATCCAGCGCATGCATGGCGGCCCCGATGGCCGGTTGGTAACGACCCTGTTCACCGGCCGCGTTGAGTTCATCGAGAAAATCGCGAGTATCACGAAGATCCTGCGTCACCACGGCAGCGGGAATTCCCTCGGGGGCCGGCGCTGACACCAGCACCCGGCCGGTCCAGTCCAGCATGTAGGCAAACTCATCGCCCAGCGTCGCTCCGAGCGCCGCCGTGGCTGCTGCCGGCTCCTGCAGCAGGCGCCGGTCCAGCCGGTGCGCCAGGCTGGATGTTCGATCCGGCACCAGCCTTTCCATCAACACCGCAAACGTTTGTGCCAACGGTAGTCCGACCACCAGCGCGAGCAGGTTAAAAAGGGTATGAAACCCAACCAGGGCCAACTCCGGCGAGGCGGCAATGCTGCCAGGCCATGTTCGTTCCAGCATCCACACGTACGGACTTAAAATCAGCAGTGCCCCGATGGCCGTAAACACGTTGTACAGGGTATGTGACAACCCGGTGCGACGAGCTGCCTGGGAGCTGCCGATCGAAGCCATGACCGCAGTGATCGTGGTGCCGACATCCATGCCGATAATCATGGCCGCCGCTTGTGGAAAATTGATCGCGCCGACACTCAGCGCGGTCATCGAAATAGCCACGCCGGCGCTGGAAGACTGGGTCACCAGCGTGATCAGTGCTCCCACGCCTACCAGGATGATTCGCCCGGTCAGCGTGTCTGGTGGAAACTGGTCCGGCGTCACCGTCCCCTGGAAGGCAGACATCCCCGATTGCATGAAATCCATGCCCAGGAAGATGACGCCAAATCCGGCCACCGCCTTACCCGCTTCTTGCCAGCGCCCGCGGCCAAACGTACGTACCATGGCGCCGGCAAACACCACCGGCAGGGCCGCCGCGCCAATCTTCAGCTTGAACCCGAAAAGCGCCACCATCCAGCCGGTTACAGTGGTGCCGAGATTGGCGCCAAAAATAATGCCCAGGGCCTGTGGAAAGCTCAGTAATCCGGCCGCGACAAATCCAACCGTGGTCACCGTGGTGGCGCTGGATGACTGCAGTACGGCCGTAGCCACGGTGCCGGTCAGGGCGCCCGATGACGGGCTGTGGGTAAATCGCGTCAGCCAGGCGTGCAGGGATTCACCGGCCAGCGCCTTGAGACCATCGGTCATCACGCCCATGCCAAGCAGGAAGAGGCCCAGGCCGCCCAGCGTTGTCATTAGTTGTCCTGTCATCACCCTTGTTTTTTCCGGTTATCCCGGAAAATTAACACACTGCGGCGGACATGCCAGTACGAAGGGGAGCGCCGCTTTTGACATTTGTTCGTATTAGAACTATTATTTAGTTCTAACTGGAACCAATTATGACGAAACCGATTACCGCCAAGAACGCCGCAAAGCAGGATTTCATGCCGCTGATGCGGGAGCTGGTGAGGGCCTACCAGGCCTTTGCCAGCTACGATGCGCGGCTGCACCGTGAATCCGGCTTTGGCCTGACGGTCAGCCAGGCTGACGTAATCTTTACGCTCGGAAACACCGACGGTTTGACCTGCAGTGAGATCGGGGAACGCACCCTGATCACCAAGGGCACGCTGACCGGCGTGATCGACCGGCTCGTCAAGAAAGGGCTGGTCAAGCGGTCTCGTATGAACCACGACGCACGCTGCGTGCAAGTCAGCCTGACCGCCAAAGGTGAAAAGGTGTTCGGCGAGGCATTCCCTCTCCAGGTCGAGGCACTGGGCGCCCGTTTTGAGCGGCTGGACCCCGATGTTCGCAAGCAGGCGCAAGCAACTCTTGCCGCGCTGAGGGCCATCTTCTAGGCGTTTTTTTAACTTTTTAGTTCTAATTAGAACGGATTAACACGACGGAGATTGAACATGAACAGCAACTACCAAGACATTTCGAACACCATATTGCGCGTCAGCCTGGGTATCATTTTCCTCGCCCATGGCCTGCTCAAGCTGCTGGTGTTCACGCTTGCCGGGACCGTGCAGTTTTTTGAATCCATCGGCCTGCCGGGCTGGCTTGCCTACCCGGTCACTTTTGGCGAGGTTATCGGTGGCGCGCTGCTGATCGTTGGCCTGTTAACCCGGCCGGTGCTGGCGCTGATGATCCCGATCCTTCTGGGCGCCACGTGGGTACACCTCGGCAACGGCTGGGTTTTTTCCAGCCCGAACGGTGGTTGGGAATTCCCGCTGTTCCTGGTAGTAACCACGGTGGTTTCACTGCTCGCCGGTCCGGGTAAGTGGCGCCTTCAAAAAGCCTGAACGCTGTCCACTGAACCGCCGGTGGTTCGCCACCGGCGGTTTCAATTACAGCGACTCGTAATATCGAATCATCTGCTGGCGCATCCGTTCATCGGGCAAAGGCCCGCTCAGTGCACCCATGTTTTCATGCAGGTGAGCCACTTGCGACGTCGCTGGTATCGCGCAGGTCACGGCCGGGTGAGAGACGATGAATTTAAGGAAATACTGGGCCCAGTTTTCGATCCCGATATCCGCGGCCCAGCCAGGCAGCACCTGGTTGCGGACCCGCCGGAACAGGGAACCCCCCCGAAATGGCCGGTTGATGATGACCGCCAGGCCCCGCTCCTGGGCCACCGGCAAGAGACGTCGCTCGGCCTCGCGATCCAGTATGTTGTAGGTGAATTGCACACAGTCCATTTTTTCTTTGCGCATCACGTCAAGCAATTCACCATGACGACGGCCATGTGAAGTCGTCACGCCGATGTGACTCACCTTGCCCTGCTGTTGCCACTCACGCATCCACGGCAAGTGCGTTTCCCAGTCGAGAAGGTTATGCACGTACAACAGGTCGAAGGACTCCAGGCCCCACAGCTTCAGTGCGCTCTCCATCTGCCAGATGCCGGTGCCGCGGCCGGGAATCCAGACCTTGGTTGCAGAGATAAGCCCCTGGTTGTTGTCGATTTTCGAAAGCCCGGCGCCAATCACTTCCTGTGCCGAGGAGTACATCGGCGACGAATCAATCATGCCACCACCGCGGTCAAAAAAAGCCTGCATGACGGCACGCACGTTGTCACGACGATGCGGTACGGAACCGGCATCGAACGTCAGCCAGCTACCAAGCCCGATCACAGGAATACGCGCACCTGAACCTGGAATGGCGCGGCGGCGCAAACCCACGGTGGTCTCCGAAGCCCAGCCTGGCACGGCCAGGGCAGCGGCCAGGCCTGCGCCGGCAGCGAGCACCCTGCGTCGAGTGATTGAATGTTTCATACCTGTATTGTGCCGACCGCTCTGAACATTACAAATGCGATTCGTCCGGTGATGCTGACAGCGCGACAATCCGTCGGCGGCTGCAAATTCCTGGACAGCACCTATACTCAGAGCGATATCAACAAAAGCAACGATTCAACAGGGAGCCACTATGAAATTCAATATCAAGTTAATCCTGCTGGGCGGCCTGGCCTACTACGTGGCCCAATGGGTGATTGCCATGGTTACAGGAATGGTTATCCACGAGGGCATTCTTGACCCGGTTTACATGGCCGTACCTGAATTCTGGCGGCCCGAGCTGAACCAGGATCCACCTGACATGGCCGCCCTGATGCCATTGTGGATAGTCACCGGCCTGATCGGGGCATTCATCGGTGTTTTTATTTATGACAATATCAGGGCTGCGCTGGCTGGCAGTCCGGCCATCAGCGGCGCCAAGTTTGGCTTCCTGGCAGGCCTGTTCTATGCATCAATTTGCATGGGATTCAATGGCGTATTCAATGTACCGGAGACCATCTGGATGTGGTGGGCCATTGAAGGGTTTGTCATCTTCATACCCAGCGGCGCTGTGCTGGGCTGGGTCACGCCTAAGATCGCAAAAGATTGAGGCAACAAAACCTGCAACCAAGAGCCCGGCCGCGGCCGGGCTTTTTTGTGGCGTTTGATAAGAGCCGGAAAGTCGGTCTCAGAGTAAAGGGACGTAATGCGTCACTCTGTCCCTTGACTCTGACCCCATTTATCCCCCATCTATCTTAGGCTTTAGTCTTATCGCCTGTCACGATTCTGAACAATGCGTTCATCATGCCAATCGCCTCCATGGCCGGCATATTGGTCATCTTGGAAAAATCGACCACCGTGTCGCCAAAGCCCGTCAATGAAGCTTCGCGATCAAACATGCTGCGTGCCAGCGTGATGGCTTCCTGCTTCACGGAATGCTTGCTCTTCCAGTACTCCTTAAGGCCCAGTGAAACTTTCTCCGGACTCATGGCC
>JABDJL010000125.1 GCA_013002505.1 Lysobacterales bacterium
TCCTGCTGTTGCGGGGTGGAGCAGTCTGGCAGCTCGTCGGGCTCATAACCCGAAGGTCGCAGGTTCGAATCCTGCCCCCGCTACCAAATTTGAGAGGCCGGTACCGGTTTCTGTAAAAAGGCCCCAGCAGGGGCCTTTTTATTAAGCCGGACAAGACCGGTTGTCCCTTGCGACGAATGGAACCAGAGATGAATTGAAGCATCGCATTCGTGTTTCCGGGGAAACCCGGGTTGGCGCCGCCGGGGCGGTGCCAGGGCAAGGGGCGCGTGCGCCCTTTTTTTTGTGCGTGTAACGGATATTGAGCCGGGACGATATGAGTTCAGTAAAGCTGACCGAACTGTTACAACCTTTAGTCGAGGAGCTCGGTTACGAGTTTGTCGGCCTGGAATACAGTGGCAATCCGAAAAATGCAGTTTTAAGGATATACATCGATAAAGACCCGGGTGTGGACATCGATGACTGCAGCCGTGTCAGCCGTGAAGTGGCAGCCTTGCTGGACGTTGAAGACCCAATTTCCGGCAACTACAACCTGGAGATTTCATCGCCGGGCCTGGACAGGCCGCTGTTTACGCCGGAGCAATACCAACAGTTCATTGGGTCCGAAGTGCAGATAAACCTGTTTGCACCCGAGCAGGGCCGCAGGAAATTTACCGGCGCCATCCTGGGCTGCGACCAGGGTCAGGTGCGGATTGAAGCAGGTGGCGCGGAGTTCGCGCTGGAATTCAGCAATATCGCCAAGGCGAGGCTGGTCCCCGATTACGATCAGTTGATCCGTGATCACAAGGACAAGGCGGAGCGGGCGGGGTAACAGGTCCCGGATGGGAGTAACAGAAAATGAGTAAAGAGATTCTATTAGTCGTCGATGCCGTTTCGAACGAGAAAGGTGTTGAAAAAGACATTATTTTTGGCGCCCTGGAAGCGGCGCTGGCTTCGGCTGCGCGCAAACGCAGTAATGACGAGATGGCAGTCAGGGTCAGTATTGACCGCGAGACTGGCGAGTATGAAACATTTCGCCGCTGGGAAGTGATCGAAGATGATGCCGAGATGGAATTTCCCGAGGCGCAGATCTTGCTGAAGGATGCTCAAGAGCAGAACGCGGAACTCGAAGTGGGCGAATTTATCGAAGAGCCGATGGAAAATGTCGAGTTCGGACGCATCGCCGCACAAACGGCCAAGCAGGTCATCGTGCAACGTGTGCGCGAAGCAGAACGGGCCCAGGTCGTTGAAGCCTACCAGGATCGTGAAGGCGAGCTGATCAATGGCATTGTCAAGCGAATCGAACGTGGAAATGTATACCTGGACCTTGGCGGCAATGCCGAAGCCTTTGTCGCGCAGCGGCACATGATCCATGGTGAAACCGTGCGCCCGGGAGATCGCCTGCGGGCATTCCTGTATGAGGTCAGGCCTGAAATGCGTGGCCCGCAACTGTTCGCCAGTCGCACGATCAAGGAATTCCTGATCGCACTGTTCGAACTGGAAGTGCCCGAGATCGGCCAGGAGCTGATTACCATCATGGGCGGTGCGCGTGACCCGGGTCGCCGGGCCAAGATAGCGGTTCGCTCAAATGATCCGCGAACCGACCCGATCGGGGCCTGCGTTGGCATGCGGGGTTCACGCGTGCAGGCCGTATCCAACGAACTGGCCGGTGAACGTATTGATATCATCCTGTTCGACGAAAATCCCGCGCAGTACGTGATTAATGCCATGGCGCCCGCTGAAGTCGCTTCCATCGTCGTTGACGAGGAACGCAATGCGATGGATATTGCGGTAGAAGAAACCAACCTCTCACAGGCCATCGGTCGCGGCGGTCAAAATGTACGGCTCGCATCCGAACTCACCGGCTGGGAACTCAATGTTTTGACCGTCGAAGACGCGGACAAGAAGAGCGAGGAAGAGGCACAGAAAGTGTTGAACTCCTTCATGGAGCGCCTTGATGTCGGGGAGGACGTAGCCATGATCCTGGTACAGGAAGGTTTCAGCAACATCGATGAAGTGGCCTATGTGCCCGAGTCGGAACTGCTTGAGATCAAGGAATTTGACGAGGAAATCGTCACCGAACTTCGCCGCAGGGCAAGGGACGCACTGCTGACGCAGTTGATCGCCAAGGAAGAAGTGCTCGATGAGAACCGTCCGGCGGAAGACCTGCTGAAACTTGATGGCATGTCCGAACGGTTGGCGTACAAGCTGGCAGAGCATGGTATTCGTACGCAGGAGGACCTTGCCGAAATGTCTACCGACGAATTGACGGACGTAGATTCCATCGAGGATGAAGAAGCAGCGGCACTGATCATGGCAGCCCGCGCGCCATGGTTTGCAGAAGAACAGAGCGAAGGCACTGAATAAAGCGAATCCATCGGGATTTTGCAGGAGCGAGTTATGTCACAAGTCACAGTTTCACAATTGGCAGAAGTCCTGGGTGTCAGCATCGAGAAATTACTCGATCAGTTGACCCAGGCCGGGATCGAAGCCGGTTCGAGTGATGACCCGGTTTCCAATGACGACAAGAAGAAGCTGCTGGCTCATCTGCGTGCCAGTCATGGCAAATCAGCCAGCGACGCCACTGCGCCCCGGAAAGTGACCCTCAAACGCAAGTCCGTCAGTGAGTTGAGAATACCGGGCAGCGGGCCTCGTGCAGCGACCAAGACCGTCAACGTCGAGATTAGAAAGCGCCGCACTTATGTCAAACGGGAAGCACTGCAAGAACAAGGCCAGGAAGACCCGGAACGTGAAAAGGCCGTCCAGGCGCTGAAGGAAGCCCAGGAACGGCGCGAGGCGGAAGAAAAGGCTCGTGTCGAGAAGGAAGAAAAGGCGCGCCAGGAAGCAGAAGAGGCGGCACGCCTGCTGGCCGAAGAGCAGGCACGGAAATCCGAAGAAGAAATGTCGCGTCGCGAAGCCGAGGAAAAAGCGCGACAGGAAGCCGCGCGTCGCGAGGCAGAAGAAGCGGAGCGTCGCAAGGAAGAAGAGCGGGCCAAGAAACTGGCCGAAGAACAACGCAAACGCAAGAAACAAAAAGCGGGCAAGGCGCCGACGCGCTACGGTCGCGAACAACTGCATGTTGCGGGAGGTGCAGCGGCACGCAGGCGTAAACCAACCCGGCGTATTTCGCGGCCGGCAGCCAGCGGTGAGCACGGTTTTACCCGGCCTACCGAGGCAGTTGTCCGGGAAGTAGAAATCCCGGAAACCATTTCCGTTGCCGACCTGGCCAAGTTACTTGCCATCAAGTCGGGCGAAGTCATCAAGGCCCTGATGGGCATGGGCATGATGGTGACGATCAACCAACCACTGGACCAGGACACGGCGATCCTGGTGGTGGAAGAAATGGGGCACTCTGCCAAGCCGCTCGAAGAAAAGAACCTTGAGCAGGAACTGATTTCCGACGAAGAGGTTGAGGGTGGCGAAGCCCTGACCCGGCCCCCGGTAGTGACCGTTATGGGTCACGTGGACCACGGTAAGACTTCGCTCCTGGACTACATTCGCACCACGCGCGTGGCGGATGGTGAAGCAGGCGGAATCACGCAGCATATCGGTGCCTACC
>JABDJL010000132.1 GCA_013002505.1 Lysobacterales bacterium
CCCAAAGGCCCATTGCCCGACTGCGACGAATACTCAAGGGTGATTTGAGGCGCCAGGCCGCCCGAACCAGGCGCAGTCAATAGGGGAATGCTGTACCTGGCGCTACCTGACTCATCGACCCTGAAATGACCGGGTGTCGCACCGCTTTCAGAGGATGAAAGTGAAGGGGACATATTGGGTGGCCCGGCTGGAGCTGGCGGCACTTCCGGGTTCGTCGAAGAACCTGAATCGTTGACCGTCCAGTTAAACGCAGTATTGGCATGGCCGCCGGCGCCGTCGTCCACGGTAATGATGACCGCATAAGTGCTTGCAGCAGCCGTAAGCGTGCCGCTGATCACGCAATTGGCGTTACCGCCATCAATCGCAACACCTAATCCAGCCGGTAAAGTGCCGCCATCCGAGCACGACAACGTATCGCCATCGGCATCGCTGACCGCCAGGTTCAATGGTGTGATGGTTTCATTTTGATTACTGGACTGGGCGCCTGGATTCGTAATGCCTGGGGGTGCGTTTGGAGTCCCGAAAGCGGTTAATTTGACGTCATCGATACCCGCTTCGGCGATCGTGCCCGCATCCGCACCGTCGGCTGCCTCGAATCGTATTCTCACCGACTGCCCTGACCATGGCGTCAGATCAAGCCCGACTTCCTGCCATGCCCCGCCATCAATGGCGGGATCACCCAGTTCTTCCAAGAGTAGCCAATCCTGGCCGGGGGCTTCGATATACGCCCGGAAGAAGTCACCGCTACCGGCACTCGAGGAATGGGCAAAATAGTAATGAAATCTTAAAACCAGTGGATCATCACCTGCTGGCAACGCGAGTAGCGGAGACGTAATGCTGGTGACGCCCCTGTCGATGTCATAGCTGCCCCAGCTGGATCCGGCCGGCGCCTGAGTGACAAGATCCTGAAAGCCACTGACCGTCGTTCCCAGTTGGTAATCGGTTCCTAACCGTGAAGTCGTGGACGGGTTTGCGCGTTCCCACTGACCCGTCGACGCGGTATCAGTGCCGTCCAGGTCAGTGGTCCACCCCTGGCTGCTTTCGAAGTCATCGTCAAAGATGCTGGCCTGGTTTACGGGATCCTGCGTGTACCAGTTGAGTGGTAACGTATATTCACTGCAGCCTTGACCGTTGCAAGCGCGAACCCTGTACTGGTATTGACCCGGGAGTTCACCCGTCTTGTCGAAATTCCAGGCAATTGCGTTGCCGCCCGTAACATGAATTAAGGGCGCGGTAACCGAACCGTCCGGGTTCGTTTCCTGTATTTCATAGTGAGTAACCAGTGCGGGTTCGGAATGGCGCCAGGCCAGGTCAAATTCTTGTGCCGGCTTGTCGACCCACCTGCCATGAAGCGCACCGACAGTGTCCGGGAGATTAGGTGACCCATCAAGGACTGTGAATATCGTAGAGCGCGCCATCAGCGTCGAGGACACGCTGTCGCCCATGCGAAGCTCGAACTCATACTCCCCGGCACTGGTCAACACAAGCTGCTGATCCTCCATGACCGGGGAGGTAGAGGTCATAAATTTCGTGCGGCTGCCGCTGGCCTGGTCGTGCACCCAGACGGTCGCGTCCGGATGATCTCCGTCGGTAAACCAGGTCAGGCTAAGTGTGCATGAGCCATTGGTTTGAAGCTGACAACTGGAACCGAGCGACGGGTCATAAAATACCCTTTGGAAATTCGATGTTTTCTGAAGCACATCGGGCACAGATTCCGTGCCAATCGCCACTGATCCAGAATTGTAAGCACCTCCCGGAAGCGAAAATGTCGCCCAAAAATGTCCTGATTCCAATTCTGGAAAATAGCGCCGACCGTTTCGATTGAAATCGTGCGCGATCTCATCAACATCACAACCATTCTCATACCAGTGGTTATAGATACTTCCGTTATTGGCCACGAGGTCGGGACGATAGCCTGAATTCAGGTATTGCGCGCAGAATGAAACGCTGGAAGTCTCTGGGTTGCCACTGGTGGCCTGTATCCACGTTTGATCACCAGCACTGTCTTGAAATGAGATATTGATAACCTCCAGCGTATCGGTAAGCAATTCGTCAATAAAATAATTGGCATTACCCGGTTGGCGCCATTGGCCACTGAAATGGGCATTGCTGTCAGTTTGAAGCGGTTCATTACTGACAATATTGATGAGCGATTCAGAAGTGGCTGGAATGGCTTCGAATTTGAAGTTGGCCCACCAGTTCAATGTTGCGCTAGTGTTGTTCGGGCCAAAAAACAGGTTTGCACTCCCAACCTGAATTTCTTCGCCGTTTCGGGTGAGCCAAATTCCGCCGGTGTAGCCGGACTCGCTGAGCGACACCAGGCGCAATTCTGCAGTTACCGGCAGGTAGTCGTCGTAGATATTGCAGTGACAGACCTCGTCGTCAAAATAGACGCTCTTCGCTTCAAATGTATACCAGATACCGACAAGGTCATAAGCGTTTCCAAACAATGGGTCACCTTCGTCGTAGCGCAGGCGATTCGCCCAGTAGAAATACCAACCCTGTCCGTCCTTATCGGGATTGATCCAGCCCCCGGGCCGAAGTTGAGCAGGACCCCCAAACCTCTCAACGGCAGCAGACTGATTCGATGATACGGCAGCCCTGTTAGGCTGCGGAATAGCATTCTCTGTAACCAGAAGCCGCAATTTTGCAGAGGATTGCCCACACGTGGTTGAATCCACCGAATGACGCAAGCAAGAACGTACCCGAAAGTCATAACGGCCCGGCGTGATACGAAATACGTGAACTGACGGCTGATCGACATAAAAAGTAGTTCCCACCTTGCCGGGCCTCGACTCAAGAACTTCCCAATAGTCAGCAAACTCTCCGGCAGGAACGGACCACGAAAGCTGGGCGTGTCCATCATCGGAGATCAGTGAGGTGGCTGTACGCCAGGCTGGCGCATTGGCAGTCTCAACCGGCCCTGCCCCGAAGGTAGGACTCGCCAGCAGTGACAAGCTCAGAAAACTGATTAGACGAAGAAAACTTGAACTGACTTTAATCAATGCTGTCATGGGTCGGGCCCCGGTGGTTCATACAAGTGCCGGTTGAGATTCCGGCACAACGAGGCTTGAATATCTCACCCGCTCATGGTCGGGTGATTCGGCATCACGACACCTTCAGTCGTGCGAAATGTTCTTCGTGCATGTAGGTCGTGCGTGAAAAAAAACACCCGGCAAGCGGCAGGAGAGGAGACCGGTTGCCGGGTGCCCGACGGGTGGCGTTGTCAGGGGAGGACGGACATGATCCAGGCGGGCATGGTCAGCAGGCCGCCCAGCAGGAGTGCCACGACCAGCGCGTCGATAGAAACTGAGACAGCCAGCGGCAGGTGACTTTGCGCTGACTGCGGCGGCATGACCTGCACGGGTTCGGGGCAGGATTCAAGCGCCAGTTCAGCGCCATGTTTGACATGTTTGACCGTTTGCATCGGGCCGCCTCCGTGTTGGGGATACTTCTTCACGGTGCCATGAAAACACGGCGGCTTCTCAAATCATGAGAACGGTTTAGTCCTGGTAGGTTTTGGCGGTTTTGCTTGCTGATTCGGCAACCGCTTCGCGCAGGAAATCCGGCGCCAGCACTTCCACCTCCGGGCCATAACGCAGGATATCCATGACCAGTTCACGGGGGTTGCTGAACGGCACCTTCAGCGTCCACGCGCCGTCGCTGTCCAGTTCGCCCTGCTGGTCGGGGTGCCATTGCTCGTCGGCCACCCAGCGCGACATTTCCGGGGAAAAGCGCATTTCGGCCGTGTGTTTTGCCGGCCCCGAAAAAATGCCATAGGAGCGGTCAAAGTGCTTGCTCAGGTCCTTTTCGGAAACATCGCGCGCCGCTTCATCCAGCACCTGCTGTTGCGATATGCGTTCCAGCGCGAAGCTGCGCAGGCCCTCGGCCTTGTGGCACCAGGCATCGAGGTACCAGGAATTGCGGTATTGGGTCAGGCGTTGCGGCGAGATGTCGCGCTCCGAAACCTCGTTGCGTTCCCTGCCGTGGTAGTTGATGTGCAGTTGGCGGCGCTTGACCAGCGCGCCGAGCACATCCTGGAACAGGTGCGGCGGAACCGCGCGCGCCGCGGCCGGCTGGATATGAATGCGCGACTCGCCCTCTTCGGTTTCGACGCCCTTCTTGCGCAACAGCGACGAAATGCGCCCCTGCAAAGATTCGAGCTCACCCTCCAGCAAGCCCTTCTGAACGTTACCCAGCACCTGCCTGGCGGTCAGCAGTGCCTGCAACTCCTCGGGGCTGATCCAGATGCCCGGCAGCTCAAAAGGCTGGTCGTAGCTGCGGTCGTAATAGAAACCGCGCGTGTCCGGGTCCTGCTCCAGCGGCGCGCCCAGGAAGTCCCGCAGTTCCGCCACCAGCCGGTACAGCGTGGCCTGCGAACATTCCAGGCGGTCCATCAGGTCGTGACGCGATATCGGCGTACGCCGCTGGTTGAGAATGTTATGCAGGTGGTAGAGGCGTTCAACCTTGGACATGGCTTCAGCCGCCGGCGGCCCGGACTACGATGTATTCCAGGGCATGATCAATACGCCGCACTGCCCTCTGCTGGCCGACCAGCCACAGGGTCTTGTCAATTGACGGCGATATTCCGCTGCCGGTCAGCGCCACGCGCAGTGGCTGGGCGACCTTGCCCATACCCACCTCGAGCTCGGCGGCGACAAACTTGATGGCCTCGTTCAGCGCTTCAGGCTCCCAGTGCGCATGATCGCGCAGGCGTTCGCGCAAGGCCCGCAACGGCTGTTCGACCACCGGTCGCAGGTGTTTCCTGGCGGCGCCGGCGTCGAATTCGTCGAAATCCTCGTAGAAAAACCGGCTCTGCTCGGCCATCTCGCGCAGCGTGTTGCAACGCTCTGCCTGGACGTTGATCAGGTCGCTCAGTAGTGGTCCCTGCTCGGTATTGATGCCCAGGTCGTCGAATTGCCAGGCCAGGTGCTCGGCTACTTCCTGCGGCGACAGCGAGCGCATGTAGTGCTGGTTCAGCCAGTTGAGCTTGTCGTGGTCGAAAGCGGCAGCCTTGCGGTTGACGTCCTTGATATCGAATGCCTCGATCATTTCGCGGCGGCTGAAAATTTCCTGGTCGCCGTATGACCAGCCCAGCCGCACCAGGTAGTTCAGCAACGCCTGCGGAAGATAGCCCATGTCACGATACTTCATGACGCTGACGGCGCCATGGCGCTTGGACAGCCGCGCCCCATCGTCACCCAGGATCATCGGCACATGCGCAAAGACCGGCGGTTCTGCGCCCAGCGCCCGGTAAATGTTGATCTGGCGCGGCGTGTTGTTGATGTGGTCGTCGCCGCGAATGACGTGACTGATGTTCATGTCCATATCATCCACCACGACGGTAAAGTTATAGGTCGGCGCACCATCGGGGCGCGCGATGACCAGGTCATCCAGCTCTTCGTTGGAAATACTGATATGGCCGCGCACCAGGTCTTCAAATACCACCGAGCCG
>JABDJL010000139.1 GCA_013002505.1 Lysobacterales bacterium
CGGCTCGGGATTGAAGCGCAGGTCGAAATCCGGGTGAATTCCCATCGAGCCACTGAGCTGCGGCAGCATGATCTCCACGCCATCCCAGCGTGTCCACAGCTTGTCTTTCATGTGCGCGTTCTTTTGCGTATATCCCGGCGGGCAATAGGTGACCGGGAAATCCGTACCGCCTGTACCGGTGTAGGCCAGCGTGCGCGTACGGCGGCTGCCGGGTTTGACACCGGTTTTCGAGGCTTCACTACCGCCCACCAGCAACTCATCTTCTCCAACTGGTTGCAGCAGTGGTGGCACCGGCGGCAGGTTCTTATTCAGCGACTGGATATCGAAGTCGCCACCTTCAACAGGTTTTCCGTCAACGTGAATATAAGCGATCGCCACGTCGAAGGCCGGCCTGCGAAACGGCGGATCATCGCTGGCATTGAGCAACTGCAGGTTACTGTGGTGGGTATCGGAATGCAGACGCGATTCTGCCGCGAAAATGGTGAACACCTTGCCGGCCGCATCCAGTGGCGCCTTAAAGAACAGGTCCGTGCGATTGGCATTGGTCATCAGCACTTCATTAGGGCGGTTGAACGCCAGGTTCAGCGAATCACCATTGCGGTAACAGTCCTCGTAGCCGCGAAGCATCGCCCGCGGCGGCGATTCACCGTTGGCGGGCACGGCGTGGAGCGGATGCGCGGTGCCGGGATTGATCTTCGACAGGTCACGGATGTAATGCTCGGCCTTGCCGTTACGTTTTCGCACCAGCGTTATGCCGTCCACGGCCAATTGCTGCAGGTCGAGCTTGGCGGCTTCCAGTTCCCGGGGCGTCACGGGCACCAGCTTGCGCTTGTCTTGCGCCTCGTCGCCCTCGCCTACGGTCTCCGTGATCACCTTATATGTGTTGATTCCCTGCACCGTGTACTGGCCTTCGAGCACCATCAGGCGCTTGGTGCCGGCGCCATCGACGCTGCCATTGAGAACCCGCCATCGTTCAACGGCGCCGGGGCGCAGCTTGATGACGGTTGGATCCTTAAGCCCGTTGACTGCGGGAAAGGGTGGAAATTTCAGCTGGCGCTTGTTGGGCGGCGCGTCGGTGTCGAACGAGGCTATAAAAACCCGCTGCAGCATCATCAGGCGTTCGCGGTAATCCCAGTCGCCGGCAGCAGTTTCCGGATCCGGCCAGTCTTCACCCGTCATCGCCTGGTTGATGGACTGGTCTACGTCGCCTTCAACGACAAGAAATCCAGCCATGCCGCTGGAGACCTGGATGTGCGTGGAGCCATGCGAGTGCGGGTGATACCAGTGCGTGCCGGGCGGGTGCGGAATGGACTCGCTTTTACGATTGACTGACAGCCGGAACTCATAGTCCAGCTCACCGACATGTTCGTGTGGGTTCAGCAATGTTTCGCCTTCGCGGAGCTCAGCCTTGCGCTTGTCGTAGTCTCCGTGGGGAATCACGCGCAGGAAAATATTGTCGGAATGACTGCCGTCCTCGTTGGCTTGCGGCTGAACGTGCAGGCCATGAGTGTGAATATTGGTGGTGTGGGCGGCGTGGAAGCGGTTGACGTGTCCGCCAATATGCCAGTTTGGCCTCAGGTCCGCGCCCAGCGCCTCGGCAGCTTGCTCGGGGAAAATGAATACCGGGCAACCGGCAGGGTCATCTTCAGGGACCGGAAAACCAGTCTGCTCCTTGACCAGGGCACAAATTTTCGCTTTCAGATTTGGGGGCACATCTATCGGTGCCGGAAATGGCCCGATTTCGACCATACCGTGGTTCATTTCCAGCAGGTTGCGTACGGTCAGGCGCAATACATCATCGTTGCGTACGCGAATGGTAGGTCCAGGGCTGATGCCACCGTAGCTAAAAAGGGCGCCACTGAAGTTGGCCGGCGAAGGTGAAAAACCGGGGTTTTGACCGCGCGAGACATTCAGTTGCAATCGCCGTTCCGGCCATTGCTGCGGCCGCCAGGTCCAGGGCTCCTGCCAGGTTTCGGTACGCAAGGCCCCGGGATTCGGCAGGCGCTCGGGAACTCTGGGCGATTCAGGTGCGGGACCGTCAGCCTGCGCACCCGAGCCGGTCTGCGGTTCGGCCGCAATGCCTTCAGGTGTCACCATGCGCGCTGAACATGCAGCCGCCAGCGACGCAATGACGCCGGTGGCGCTCAGTTTCAGAAAATCGCGTCGCTCCCACCCCTCTGTTTGTGCCTGCTTTTCCTGCCTGTTTTCCCTCTTCTTGTTTGAACTATCGGGGTTATCGATCATCGCCTTCCCTCGTAATTCTTATTGTGCTTAACCGTTCATACCAGTTTAGCCGATGCCTGAAATTTTTCATTGATGGCATGCGATCTTTAATAGAATACGGCGGTCCATTGCAGAAGTTGATCCGAGGGCTGTCCCGATTAGCCGCCAAGACCCATGATTGCGATTCGAACCCTCCTGACCCTGACGCTGCTAATTCATGCAGCCGTGATCTTCGCCGAGACGAGCAAAGAGCCACAGTCAGAAATTGCCGAAATCGTTGTCACCGCGCAGCGCCGCGAGCAATCGACGCTGGATCACGGCGGCAATATCGAGCGCCTGGACTTTCAGGATGTCCAGGCGGTTGGGCACCAGCACGTTCACGAGCTGATGAATCGCGTCGCCGGCGCCTGGATTGTGCGTGGTTCAGGCCAGGAACACCTGACGGCGATCCGTTCACCGGTGCTGTCCGGCGCCGGGTCCTGCGGCGGCTTCCTGATGCTCGAGGACGGTATTCCCGTTCGCCCATCGGGGTTCTGCAACGTCAACCAGATGTTCGAACTGTTTACCGAGCAGGCCAGGGGTATCGAAGTCGTACGGGGCCCGGGCAGCGCGCTGTATGGTTCCAACGCACTGCATGGCGTGGTCAACGCCTTGATGCCGGGGCCGGGCAGCAGTCCATACCTGGCGCTGGAGTACGGCGCCAACGATTTCATGCGCACGCGCATTTCCATGCCCGCAGACCACGACGCGAACTGGCACATGTCCTTCATGTATGGGCGGGACGGTGGATTCCGCGACGACTCGGAACACCGCCAGGGCAAACTGCATATCAAGCGTCGTGCTTCGCTGGCCGGTGGTGAATTGCTGCTCGGCTTCACGGCCACCGATCTCGACCAGGACACGGCGGGATTCGTGAACGGTTTCGAGGCCTACCGGGACGAGGCGCTGTCGCAGATGAACTTTAATCCCGATGCCTTCCGCAAAGCCGAAAGCCAGCGTCTATATGGAATCTGGACGCGCCGTTTCGAACGGCTGGACCTGGATGTCCGGCCTTACCTGCGCCATTCCGACATGAGCTTCCTTCATCACTTCGCGCCCGGCACGCCGCTTGAGAAGAACGGCCAGGTCAGCGCCGGGGTGCTGGCTTCAGTGGCATTGCGCAGCAATAAGCGCCAGGTCACGGCCGGTCTCGACTTCGAATGGGCCGACGCCTTCCTCGACCAGTTCCAGCAAGGTCCGACCGTTGGGTCCCCCCAGCAGGTCGCGACCCGGCCCCAGGGCCAGCACTACGACTACCGGGTCGATCAGTTCAGTCTCGCGCCGTTTGTTCAGGTCGAATGGTTCCTGGATGATGCCTGGACGCTGGCTGCCGGCGCGCGTTTCGAGCATATTCGCTACGACTATGACAACCGCATGCTCGACGGCAATACGCGCGCTGACGGTACAACGTGCGATGCGGGGGGCTGCCTGTACTCACGACCGGCAGACCGGTCTGATGAATTCACCAATCTCGCGCCAAAGTTCTCGGCCAGCTACCGCCTCGACGAGCAGACCTTGTTATATGCCAGCCTGGCGCGCGGCTTTCGCGCGCCGCAGATGACGGAGCTTTATCGATTACAAAACGGCCAGTTCGTGTCAGACCTGGACTCAGAACAACTCGACAGCCTTGAGTTCGGTTGGCGCACTGAACACGATGCGTGGCGTTCTGATATTTCGCTGTTTGCGATGCGCAAGCGTGACAGCGTGTTCCGTGACGCGCAGGGCTTCAATGTCAGCGGCGCACGCACGCGCCATTCCGGCATCGAGGCATCGCTTGCCTGGCGGCCAAATGCGCGCTTCGAAGCATTGCTCGACGCCACCTACGCCCGGCACCGCTACGACTTTACGTTTATCCCGCAACGCGGTGAGCGGTTTATCGACGGCAACGACGTGGATTCGGCGCCGCGCTGGTTGGGAAGCGCGCGGCTGCGCTTCTCACCGGCCACCCGCCTGGACCTCGAATTGCAGTGGGTACACCTGGGCGACTATTTTCTCGACGCCGAAAACCGCTTCGAATACAGCGGGCATGACTTGCTGAATCTGCGTGGCAGTTGGCGGGTGAATGACCGAACGCGTTTCACGCTGCGCCTGAACAACCTCACTGGCCGGCGCTACGCAGACCGTGCTGACTTCGCATTCGGCAACTTCCGCTATTTTCCGGGCCGCGGTCGCGAACTGTTTGCCGAGATAAAATACGCGCCCTGAAACAGGCATGATATGAAGCCATGAATCACGGTCCGTTGCCACGCGCATTTGCCCATCGCGTGCTTTTCCTATATCCCGATGGCTGAGCTGTCGCAGGAAATATTTGTCAAGGCGTCAACATCCCAGCAGACCTGGTTTTTCCCGCAGCGCATGAACAACGCGGTCATGATGTGGCCGGGCAGGCACCGCGCTCGCCGATTAATCATCCCTGGCATGGATCACCACGAACAACACGCCGTAAATCATGCCAAACCGCAGCGCATCACCCAGTGACATGGCGCCCACCTCGGTTTGCCACATCTGGAAGTATGCCCCGCCAATGGCGCCGAACAGGCCCAGCCAGACAATCATTCCCACCAATGCGCCTTTCAAGGCATTCGCTTTCGCCGCGTTGAACACGGCAGCATCGGCCGTGCGCGCCTTCCACATGTCCCAGGCGCCCCAGGCAAGAAAAAATGCGGTCAGAAATTCGAGCGCAATGATCAGCACCAGGCAGGCCCAGACCAGGGCATTGCTGGTAATGGCCGGCAACAGGTGTGCCGGGTAGTACTCGTGGCCCTCCATGCTCAGCACCAGCCCGACCACGGCCCGCGCGGACTCGATGTTGACCACGTTTTGCGCTGCGTAAAGTAGAGCCATCAGGCACAGGAATTCAACGACGAGGATTTTGAGTAAACGAATATTCACACTTTCGCTCCTGGTACGCTCGATTATTCGCGCCAGCAAACTACGACAAATAGCGTACCCAATTTTTAAAAAATTTTACTATACTGCCGATTGACAGGGAGTTAAATCGCCAGTCACGTTGGTCGTGGTAGTCGGCTTATTGCCGTTTCGCCATGGTCCATTATTTACAGCGACAATACAGTAGGGAGCTTGCAAAACAATGAAGTCTAAGCATGCAACATTACTTTCACTGACCGCACTGGCCATGGCTAGCGTGGGTTCATCGGCCATCGCCAGCCATAGCTGGGGTGACTATCACTGGGCCAGGACAACTGCTTCTTTTGACCTGACCATCATTAACAGCACGACATCGGAATGGGATCCCCGGGTCTCGGAAGCGATTGCCGATTGGAACGACTCCAGTGTTCTCCAAATGGTAGAAGACACCGGGGGCAGTACATCCAGGAAAACGCGCCGGCAATGCAGAGGCGGCACAGGCACCATTCGTATATGCAACCTGGAGTATGGCAATACCGGCTGGCTCGGAATCGCCGGCATCTCGCTGGATTCCAACGGTCACATCACAACCGGCTATACGAAGCTAAACGATACCTATTTCAACACTTCCTATTACAATAATTACACATGGCGCCAGAGCGTGACCTGCCAGGAGTTGGGCCATAATGTCGGGCTTGACCACCAGGACGAAGATTTCAACAACCAGTCTTTGTTCACCTGCATGGACTACCAGGACCCACCGTTCGAGGCACCCAATGCGCACGATTTTGAGCAGCTTGAAACCATTTACAACCACCTTGACAGCTACGACTCCTACGCCGGCGGCGGCGGCGGTGGTGGTGGCGGCGGTGGCGGCTGCAACGCACCTCCCGGGAAAGGCTGCAACAAGTCAGACATGCCTGGCGCGGTAGGCTGGGGTGCCTCTCTGGGTCGTCGTGGCAATGCAGAAACATTTATTCGCATTGACCCGGACGGCACCATGCATCTCACTCACGTAACCTGGGCTATCGGTCACTGAGATACTGTATGCATATTAAGTTCGACAGGCCGCCTTCGGGCGGCCTGTTCGTATGAGGGCCACACACATTGAAAACAATGCAGCTATTTCTCCTGCTGATGAGCGTCACGCTCTCCGCCCAAGCCTGTAAGACTCCCGGTCAGGGGCTGATCAGCAGACAAGAAGCCATCGAGATTGCCCGCAAAGAAATCAGTTTTGAGCCGAAAAGCGTCGAGACAGCGCAATCCACTTTTGACGGCGTTCCGGCCTGGGAGGTCATGCTTAGAAACACTTCGGAGCCCGACCCAAGGGGCAGCGTTGTATTCGTCACAATTGATGCCCGCTCCGGAAAGATCCTCGCGCTGGCCAGAAACTAGCCCGGCTGGCATACCACCATTTGAAATTTCCCCAGCGGGGACGAAGCCGGACCGCAACCGATTTTATGTCCTGCTTGCGTCTATTATGGATATAGATGCCGGGAGCCGGAACTGTGCCGATTTACCTGGAAGACAGAAAACTGGTCAAACGGCTGCTCAAGGGTGATGAGCGGGCCTTTTCGCAGTTCTTTGACGAGAATTTTTCACGCCTCTACCGCTTTGCCCTGGCGCGCCTGTCGGATGACCCGGAAAGTACGCGCGAAGTGGTCCAGACGGCGATGACGAAGGCGCTGAGAAAAATGCACAGCTACCGCGGCGAATCCGCCCTGTTCACCTGGCTATGCGTGATCTGCCGAAATGAAATGACCGACTGGATGCGGCGTAACGCCAGGTACCGCCAACATATTGTGTTGACCGAAGATTACCCGGACATCCGCGCCGTGGTCGAGTCACTCGACGCGCCACAGGGCGCGAGCCCTGAAAGCCGCTACCGCAAGCTGGAAGCGGCGCGGCTGATCCAGGTGGCGCTGGACCGGCTGCCCCCCAAGTACGGCGATGCGCTGGAATGGAAGTACATCGAGGGCTACACGGTGAAGGAAATCGCCGGCCGCATGGGCCTGAGCCACGAAGCGGCGCAGTCCCTGCTGGCAAGGGCCAAGCGTTCATTCAAGGAAATTTACGCGACATTGTCGGAACCGATTAAAAACGAGATCGAAGCACAGCAGAGCTGAATTATGAGCAAGCAAGATAAATTCGATACAACGGGTGGCGCATATCGTGGGGATGAAGCGCTGGAATCGCTGTTTCGCCATGCCGATGTGCGGCCCCGCCCTCCGGCAGACCTGGAACACGAAGTACGGGGTACGCTGCACGGGGAATGGCGCGCCATGACCGCGAGAATCCGGCGCAGACGAATCGCAGCCTGGGGGCTGGCAGCCAGCGTAGTCCTGGCAGTGGCCCTGGTGCTGCTGCCCCAGCGTAGCGCCGAACTTCCGGCCCAGGTGCTGGCCAGCGTGGCCCGGATTGATGGTGAATTGCTGTTGCGCGGCATTGATGATCCGCGCAATGCCACTGTTCAATTTACCGGCAAGTCTTTGTTCGCCGGGCAGGTTCTGATCACTGACGATCATTCCCGTGCCGGCCTGACCTGGCACAATGGTGAATCCATTCGCCTCGATCAGCGTACTGAACTGGCCCTGTATTCTGATGGGATGCTGGAGTTGCGCAATGGCACGGTCTACGTCGACAGTCAGGGTGCCGTGGGAAAGGGTTTTGTCATTCGCACACCGGCCGGAGATGTTCGCCATATCGGAACGCAATACCTCGCCGATGTGAACAAGGGTACGCTGACCGTCAGTGTCCGCGAAGGCCGCGTCAAAGTGGTTGACGAGGTCGCGGCCCAAGGGCAGCAACTGACTTTGGATCAGCGCGGTCAGGTCGGCCGCAACGAAATCGAATCGTATGGGCCATTATGGAGCTGGACCGAACTGGTGGCGCCACAAATCACACTCGACGGCATGACTGCCCTGGCATTCGTGGAATGGGCGGCCCGCCAAACAGGCCGCGAAGTCAGTTTTGCTGACGATCAAACGCGCGAACTGGCTGCAGGCACCATTTTACGGGGTACTGTTCAGCTCGAACCGGCCCGGGCGCTGGAGCTGATCCTGCAAACCAGTGACCTGGAGCATGTCATTGTGAACGGCGAGATACAGGTGAGCACAAGGCCACGATCCTGATGAGATTCCGACCAGGCCCCGTTTGCCAGCTCGGCGCCCTGTGCATGCTGGCCATGCCATGGCTGGCCTTTGCGGAGGACTTGCCGCGACCATGGCAGCACAAACCGGTGGTCGCGGTACTTGAGTATTTTCGATCCCAGGGGCTGGACCTCGCTTACTCCGATCGGCTGGTTCCGGATGGACTGTTGGTGCTGGATGAGCCCGGGCCGGGAACACCGCTCGCGGTGCTTCGCCAAATCCTGCTTCCGCATGGCCTCGAGGTCAGGCATGAAGACGGCATTTACCTTGTCATTCGCTCCGCACGCGGTCCACCGGCCAGCGGGAACGGCGCCCTGCTGGTCGTCGTTCGTGGACCTGGTAAAGCGTTATTTGAATCACCCGTGGCCGTTTCCATCAGCCCCGGGTTTCCTGCTGTTGAGATCCTCGGTCCCGGCCTCAGTCAAACCACCGGGCTGAAAAGCGGAAATTACCGCGTGTCGGTGCTGGCCGATGGTTTTGTTTCAATGCATCGAAACGTAAGGGTTTACCACGGCCAGACCACCAGCCTGACGTTTCAGCTTGAACCTGCGATGGTCGAACTCGAGGCGCTCTCGGTTTCGGCCAGCCGTTACCTGTTGTTTTCCAATTCGCAGTTTTTCGTCGATCAACGGGCCATTGAAAACCTGCCGGGCAATGGTGATGACCCCTTGCGCGCGACACACCGTCTGCCGGGCGCCGCTGCAGGCGGCTGGTCGTCACAGGCCCACTTCCGGGGTGGCGAAGAAAATGAATCGGCGATTTTTCTCAATGGGCTGCAGTTGCTCGATCCTTTCCATGTCAGGGATTTTCACAATGTATTCAGCTCGATCAATGCCCGCTCCATATCCGGGGTTGAAGCCTATACCGGCGGGTTCCCGGCCACCTACGGCGACCGCATGAGCGGCATACTGCTTCTACAATCGCGAACACCGGAAGCACCGCGCCATCATGAACTGGGCATCAGTGTTTTCAATACCTCGCTGCTGACCTCCGGATATGACAACCGTGTCGACTGGCTGGTTTCCGCGCGGCGCAGCAACCTGGCATGGGTGCTCGACAAAACACGCCATGGCGAGCCGGATTACCACGATGTTTTCGCAACGCTTGGCTTTGCACCATCACCTGCCTCGCGGATCACCTTCAATTACCTGCGCGCACGGGACTCTATCCTGGCGATTACCGAACACCTTCCGGATGACCGGGAGTTTTCCACCAGCGAAACGCGCAATCAGCATTTCTGGCTGCAGTACGAAACGGCCTGGGCAAACAGCCTCTCCATGTCACTGGTTGCCTCGCACGGCTCGTTTTCAAACATTCGTC
>JABDJL010000156.1 GCA_013002505.1 Lysobacterales bacterium
GCACGATGGCGCGCATCATGTCCGAATCACACGCCAAGGTGGTTCCGACCTCGATCATGGACGACGCTGACATCCACCGCTGGACCTATGGCCAGGACATCACCGTCCGGCTGATGCGCAGCTTGTGGGCCGGTGCGCAGGTCGAGCCGGGCCTGAATGCCTGGTATGACGATGAACGGAACATGCGCATCCTTCACAAGGGCATGGACGTTGGCATGGCAGTGGATACGGAAGATGGCCTGTTTGTCGCCGCACTGCGCGATGTTCACAGCAATTCCGCATCGCAGGTCCGCGAAGCCATCAACCGTCTGCGCGACAATGTCATCGCGCGTTCAATTCCACCTGATGACATGAAGGACTACACGATCATGCTGTCCAATTTCGGCGTCTTTGCCGGCCGCTATGCAACGCCGATCATTGCGCCCCCGTGCGTGGCGATCATCGCGGCTGGAAAATTGCGAAACGAAGTTGTTCCGGTACTGGGTGGTTTCGAAGTCCACCGCACGATCCCGTTGTCGCTAACCTTCGATCACCGCGCGGTGACTGGTGGTGAGGCCGCGAGATTCCTCAAGGCGATGATCGAGGACCTGGGTCTTGCTGAATAAAAAAAGACCGGCATGGGCCGGTCTTTACAACAATTCGTTTGCCAGCGACCTCAGTCCATGGCGATCGGGGCACTGACCGGCGCGCCAGGATCATTGGCAAAGCATATTCCGGTCGTGTCGCCGAGCGAGAATTCGCCCAGTTGGGCACCGTCACCCGGGTTGATGATCAGCATTGCCTTGCCGCCGTCAACGTACAGCTTGTTGCCATCCGGGTGTATCGCAATCTGGTCGATACCATAGTAAGGCTCGGTTTCCGGCATTTGCCTGACCCAATCCCGCTGCATCTCCCCGGTAACCGGGTTGAAATGGTATGACTCCAGGGCGTTGTTGGTGCGGATAAACAGCTTTCTGCCATCCTTGCTGAATACCGAAGCGATCGCTTCCGGCGACGTCAGCTGCACATGCTGGGCCGGCACCAGGCCGGGCAAGGTGAAAGAAGTCAGGCCTCCCTGTCGATCCAGCAAGACACCCGACAGTGAACCGGGCGCGCAGCTCGCATTGTTGGGCCGTGCTCCGGAAGACAATCGGTGACCCAGCGTTTCGACCTTACCGTCTTGTGCAAGCCTCGCGTCATACATCGCATTGTCGACTTGCCAGTCAAAGTATTTGCCCTGCGTCGTGGTCACCAGCAGGGTTCCGTCATCGCAAAACTCAACCGAGGTATGGTCCGCAAAAGGGCTGGATGTTGCGATTTCTTCCCGGGTCGCCGTGCTGACGACGGAGAGGGGCTGTTGCAATGCGCCTCCCCCGGCCAGGACCAGGAACCGATCATCCGGGCTGAGCGCCATGTCTACGCCAAGGTTGCTGATGTCCAGGTCACTGTTGTCGTCGGAGGCCATGACGCCGTTTTCAAGACTGATGAACGTGATTGCGCCGCCACTGCTGGTCGTAATGCCGGTGCGCTCGTCAGCTGAAACCACGCAATCTCCCAGCGCCATGCCGGGGCGCGCAGCGAGGCTTGCGGTGACAATATCGAGGTCGGCATTGAAAATGCTGAGGCGGTCAGAATGGTTGTCAGACACCATGCCGAGCGGTGCAGCGGCAACATTGAGTCCCCAGGATAAAAGCAGCAGCACCACGAAATTGTGGTGGTTTTTACAGAACCTGGAGTGTCGAGTGCCGGACATGAAACTCTCCCTGTTTCAGATCTAAGCTGATTCCTGCCAGCTGCTTAACATCAAATATAATGATTTTTTCGGGCATTTGCCAACTCATTTTTGACAAAGGTGGACGGAAATTCATACCAAAACCTGCGGTCAAAATTACCAGCCAGGAAAACTCTAAGCTCAGGAATAATTCAAAATGTCCGTATATCTGACCTATTTTGTCCAGTTGCTGTTGGTGATCCACGTGCTGAAGACCGGCCGCAATCGCTACTGGATCATCATGCTGATCATGCTGCCGCTGATCGGCGGTGTTGCCTACCTGGTGATCGAGATACTGCCCGAGTTCACCGGCGGTATTCGCGGCCAGCGCGCACTTCGCCAGGTTAAAAAGGCCGTCAACCCGGGGGCGGAACTACGGCAGCACGAGGCGGCGTGGCAACAGTCCCCCAATGCCGACAATGCCCGGCGTTACGCCACGGCATTGCTGGAAGCCGATAAGCACGACGAGGCAGCCAAGGTGCTCGACCAGGCGCTGAGCGGCTTCTTCAGCACGGAACCCAGCCTGCTGCTGCTCCGGGCACGCTTATTGTTCGACACCGGCAATGCCGCCGGGGCAGTTGACGCGCTCGAAACCCTGACCGGGGAGAACCCCGATTTCCGATCACCTGAAGGCCACCTGCTCTATGCCAGGGCGCTCGAAGCGCATGGTAAAAACGAGCAGGCCATCAATGAGTATCGCCAGGTGGCCGGCTACTTCCCGGGCGTGGAGGCACGTTACCGCCTGGCCTCGGCTTTGGTGAAAACTGGCCACACCGACGACGCCCGCACCGAGCTTGAGCAATTGCTGAATGACGCCAGCTTGGCGCCGGCGCATTTCCGGAAGTCGCAAAAGCCCTGGCTGGAAAGTGCCAAACAGGCGCTTAAAGCGCTGCAAGCCTGAAGGCGGGCACCGCTATGTGCGCCGTAAACAACGCTCTGCCATTGCGACATACTCCCTGATCTGGTATAAAGCCCTGCTCTTCGCGGCGGGCAGACCGTCTGCAAGACTGAACCGCGGCCGAAACCGGCCGCAAATACGCACACGAACCGCAACCGTCCGGTTGGGTGCCCCGCAAAATCGGGGTTTCCGGACAGGGTTCGTGGAGGATTAACCCGGGAACTCATCGGCCAACAAGCCGATGGCTTCCGATTGCAAGGAAACATAACCATGGCCAATGTCACCATGCGCCAGATGCTTGAAGCTGGCGTGCATTTCGGGCACCAGACCCGTTACTGGAATCCCAAGATGGCACCGTTTATTTTTGGCGCCCGCGGCAAGATTCACATCATTAACCTTGAAAAAACCCTGCCCTTGATGACCGAGGCGCTGCACTTCACCAGCAAATTGGCGGCCAAGCGCGGAACCATCCTGTTTGTCGGCACCAAGCGGGCTGCCAGCAAGGCCATCGCCGAAGAGGCGCAGCGTTGCGGCATGCCTTTTGTATCGCATCGCTGGTTGGGCGGCATGTTGACCAACTTCCGCACCATTCGCCAATCGATCAAGCGATTGAAATCGCTGGAGTCCATGCAGGCCGATGGCGGCATGGATCACCTCGTCAAGAAAGAGGTCCTGCAACTGACCCGCGAACAGGAAAAACTCGAAAAGAGCCTGGGCGGTATCAAGAACATGAAGGGCCTGCCCGATGCGTTGTTTGCCGTTGACGTAGGCCATGAAGACATCGCGATCAAGGAAGCGCAGAAACTGGGCATTCCGGTGATTGCCGTGGTGGACACCAACTGCTCGCCGGACGGTATTGATTACGTGATCCCCGGCAATGACGATGCGATCCGCTCTATTCGGTTGTATGCGGAACTGGTTGCGGAAAGCATTCTGGAAGGCAAGGCGTCGGTACCGACCATTGAATCTTCCGACAGCGATGAATTTGTCGAACTGGACGAAGAAGGCCAGCCGCTGCGCCGCAAGGCATCCAAGGCCAAGCCCAAGAAAAAGGCCGCCAAGAAGAAGGTAGCCAGCAAGGTCGTGGTCAAAAAAGCGATTGCCGCTGCCGAAGCCGGTGACGCGGTTGCTGATTCGGCCGGGGAAGAAAAGCCCGCCGAAGAGAAGGCCGAGGAAATCGTCGAGGCCAGGGCTGAAAAGCAGCCTGAAGTAGCCGCCGCAGATGACGCGCCCGCCGAGGCCGAGGCTGAAGAAAAGCCTGAAGAAGCCGCCGCAGATGACGCGCCCGGCAAGGCCGAAGCTGAAGAAAAGCCTGAAGAAGCCGCTGCAGATGACGCGCCCGCCGAGGCCGAGGCTGCACCGGCCAAGAAGGTAGCCAAGAAAAAGGCCGCCAAGAAAAAGGCAAGCAAGAAGAAAGCAGCCAAGAAAAAAGCAGCCAAGAAGAAAGTGGCTGCCAAAAAAGACGACGACTGACCCGGTCCAAGCTTGACTGGGTTTTGGAAATAGAAACGCCCGGCCCCGCCGGGCGGAACAGCAAAGAGGAAAGAGCAATGGCAGTAACTGCCTCAATGGTGAAAGAGCTTCGCGAGCGCACAGGCGCTGGCATGATGGAATGCAAAAAGGCGCTGGTCGAGACTGGTGGTGACATGGAAGCGGCGGTGGAACACCTGCGCAAAACCGGTCTTGCCCAGGCAGACAAGAAAGCCTCACGCGTTGCCGCCGAAGGCAAGATCGTACTGGCCGGCAATGACGACCACACCGAGGTGGTGATGGTCGAGGTCAACTGCGAAACCGATTTTGTAGCCAAGGATGACAGCTTCAATGCATTTGCCCAGGACGTCGCGGCCGCAGCACTGAGCGCCGATTCCACCGATGTTGACGCGTTGATGGCGACCGAAGCCAACGGCCAGTCGCTGGAACTGGCCCGGCAGGCACTGGTTGCCAAGATTGGTGAAAACATCCAGGTACGCCGCGTTGTCCGCACCCGCACGGATGGAACCCTCGGCAGCTACGTGCACGGTGGCCGCATCGGGGTAACGGTCGACCTGGAAGGCGGCAACGCAGAGCTTGCCAAGGACCTGGCCATGCATGTCGCGGCTTTGAGCCCGGAATTCGTTTCCGCGGACGATGTGCCCGCAGACGTGATCGCCAAGGAAAAAGATATCCTGGTTGCGCAGGCCGCCGATACCGGGAAACCAGCGGAGATCATTGAGAAGATGGTCACCGGCAGACTGCGCAAGCACCTCGCCGGCATCACGCTGCTCGGTCAGCCATTTGTCAAGGATGGGGATGTGACCGTTGCCGACTTGCTCAAGCAACATGATGCGAAAGTACGCGGCTTCAACCGCCTGGCAGTGGGTGAAGGTATCGAGAAGAAGGAAGACAACTTTGCTGAAGAAGTCATGCAGCAGGTTTCTGGCGGCTGACAGATAAACGATGACTCAACCGGTTTACCAGAGAATTCTCCTCAAGCTCAGCGGCGAAGCGCTGTTGGGCGATGAAGACTACGGTATCGACCCCGTCATCATTCATCGCATTGCCAAAGAGATTGCCGACGTTTCCAAGGCTGGCGTCGGCGTCGCCATCGTCATCGGCGGCGGCAACATATTCCGCGGCGCAGGCCTGGCGGAATCCGGCATTGACCGTGTGACCGGCGACCACATGGGCATGCTGGCCACTGTCATGAACGCGCTGGCGTTGCAGGATGCGCTGGAGTCGGTGGACATTGATGCACGCGTAATGTCCGCCATCTCGGTGCATGATGTCTGCGAGGATTACATTCGCCGGCGCGCTATCCGGCATCTCGAAAAGGGCCGCGTGGTGATTTGCGCGGCGGGCACCGGCAACCCCTTTTTCACCACCGATACCGCGGCTGCGCTGCGCGCCATCGAAGTCGGCGCCGATGTCCTGATGAAGGCAACCAAGGTGGACGGTATTTATTCCTCTGACCCCAATATCGACGATGACGCAGAGCTCTTTGAGCGGGTCAGCTACGACCATGTCATCGAGCGCAAGCTCAACGTCATGGACGCCAACGCAATCGTACTGTGCCGCGATCAGCAGATGCCGATACGCATTTTCAATGTCTTTGCCGAGGGCAACCTGATGAAACTGGTCGAAGGCAAGCCGGTCGGCTCCACCGTCAACTGACCTTTTACCGCCACCACCCCCGGTTGGCATCGCCCCGGCCCAGCGGCCACCAGGCGAAATTACTGCTAGAATTCCCTGCCTGATTATCCGAAAGACAGTTCAGCGACCGCGGCAGTTTCATGCGGCGGGCTGAATCTATAAAGGAGACAACAATGCTCGCTGAGATCAAGCAGGATGCCAAGCTGCGCATGAACAAGAGCCTCGATTCCTTGCGCAAGGAACTGGCCAAGATCCGTACCGGCCGTGCGCACCCGAGCTTGCTGGAACATATTTCTGTTGATTATTACGGCAACGAGGTGCCTGTCGGCCAGGCTGCCAGTGTCAGCGTCGAAGATGCCCGCACACTTGCCGTCACGGCATGGGACAAGAGCATGGTGCCGGTGATTGAGAAAGCGATCCTGACGTCTGACCTGGGCCTGAACCCCACCACTGCCGGTACCGTCATCCGGATTCCATTGCCGGCCCTGACCGAGGAACGCCGCGTCGAGTTAACCAAGGTGGTTCACCACGAGGGTGAGAATGCCAAGATCGCCATCCGCAATATCCGCCGCGATGCCAATCATCACATCAAGGACCTGCTGAAGGAGAAGGAAATCTCCGAAGACGAAGACCGCAGGGCCGAACAGGAAATACAGCAGCTGACTGACATGGCAGTCGACAAGGTTGATGAAATCATCGCGGAGAAAGAAAAGGAACTACTGGAGTTCTGATGGTTTCCTGCCCGTCGCTGTCGACACTTGCTGCGCACAACGACCGGGCCTTCCGGGTCGTGGGTATGCGCATACGCATGCAGCGACACTGAGCCATGTCCGAACCCTCTTTGCCGGAGCATATTGCCATCGTCATGGATGGCAATGGGCGCTGGGCGGAAAAGCGCAAGCGCCCGCGCACCATGGGGCACCAGGCCGGCGTGCGCGCTTTGAGAAAAACAGTGGAGCACGCGATCAAACGCGGCATCCAAACACTGACAGTATTCGCCTTTTCGAGTGAGAACTGGAAGCGTCCCGAAAGTGAGGTCAGGCGCCTGATGGACCTGTTCATGCGCGCACTGGACAAGGAAGTCGAGGCCCTGCGGGATAATGGCGTCCAACTGCACTTTATCGGCGACCGCAGCGCATTCAAGAAATCTCTGAGAGAGAGCATGGACCAGGCCGAGGCACTCACCCGCGAAGCATCCGCAATGACCCTCAACGTAGCGGTCAATTACGGCGGCCGCTGGGATATTACCCGGGCTGCGCGCGCCATCGCCCGTTCGGTAATGGCTGGCCGCATTAAACCTGGTGACGTTGACGAGGACATGATGTCAACGATGATGGCCACCGGGGATTGCAAGGACCCTGACTTGTTCATCCGCACCGGCGGTGAAATACGCGTCAGTAATTTCCTGCTGTGGCAAAGCGCCTACTCGGAACTGTACTTCACCCCGGTGCTGTGGCCCGACTTCGGCGCCGGCGAATTGGATGCTGCAATCGAGGTCTATCAGCAGCGTGAACGCCGCTTTGGGCTGACCGGCCAACAACTCAAAGGCGCCCGCCATGCTTAGAACCCGCGTACTGACGGCACTGGTGATCGGTCCGCTCGCATTTGCACTGGTATTTATGACCAGTCCCGATCGGTTCGGTCTGATATTCGCCGCCCTGATGATGGTGGCCAGCTGGGAATACCGGCGGCTGGCCGGACTGAAAGGCGGCTTGTCCGGGGCCGCTCTGTTACTGATCCAGGCCGTGCTGCTTTTCATTCTCTACCGGCAAAGACTGGCCGTGAATGCGCATGCCCTGGCCTTGCTGACGGCGGGTTGCCTCGTATGGCTGTTGATGTTCGTCAGGCTGATCATTTTCCGGCCCGGCGCCCACATAGACTTCCAGTATCGGATCGTCAGCTCGGCCTGCGCGCTGGCGTCATTGAGCTTTACCTGGATCGCGATGTTCTACCTTGCCAGCCTGCAGGCCGGTCCATGGTGGATACTGCTGTTGTTCCTGGTAATCTGGTCGGCAGACACCGGCGCCTATTTCGTCGGCAGGGCCATCGGAAAACGCAAACTCGCTGAACACATCAGCCCCTCCAAGACCATGGCCGGGTTTGGCGGAGGCCTGGCTTCAGCCGCAGTGGTTGCGGTCATTGCCGTCAGTCTCATACCCCGGATCGACGCAACGGTATTGCAAATTGTGCCGCTGGCGGTCATTACTGCCCTGGTATCGGTTGGCGGCGATCTGTTTATCAGCTTGCACAAGCGGACCAGCGGCCTCAAGGACTCGGGCCGCATATTGCCTGGCCACGGAGGCATCCTGGATCGCACCGACAGCCTGTTGGCCGGGGCTCCGTTTTTCGCCCTCGGATTAGTCATCCTGGGTTGGTGAGCATGTCCTGTGGCATTACCATTCTCGGTTCTACCGGCTCTGTCGGCTGCAGTACGCTGGATGTCATTGCGCGCCACCCCGGCCGGTTTCACGTCACGGCGCTCGCGGCACACCGGAATATCGGCCTGCTGGTCAAACAATGTGTTGAATTCAAGCCGGCATACGCGGTGACTGCCGATCCGGAACTAGAAGCTGAATTGACCGCGGCACTCAAATCAGCAGGCTGCGCCAGCCGGGTCATGAGCGGTGAAGCGGGCCTCGCAGAGGCCGTTGCGCTGGACGAGACCGACGCCGTGATGGCTGCCATTGTTGGGGCAGCAGGGCTGAAACCTTCCCTGCATGCCGTCAGCAGCGGCAAACGCCTGATGCTCGCCAACAAGGAATCCATGGTTATTGCCGGAGAGCTGTTTTCGCGCGAGGCGCAACGCCAGGACCAGGTTATTATCCCGGTTGATTCAGAGCACAATGCGCTGTTCCAGGCACTACCCGAAAGCTTCGCCGGAGACCTCGATGCGGCCGGCGTGGAACAATTGATCCTGACCGCCTCGGGCGGTCCGTTCCTGGACCGGAAGGGCAACGACCTGTCAGAGGTCACGCCGGAACAGGCCTGCGATCACCCCAACTGGGACATGGGCCGCAAGATTTCGGTCGATTCGGCGACGCTGATGAACAAGGGCCTTGAGGTGATCGAGGCGCGCTGGCTGTTCAATGCCCCCGCCTCGAAGATCAGCGTCCTGATTCATCCCCAGAGCATTGTTCACTCCCTGGTCGCCTACCGCGACGGATCGGTCATTGCGCAACTCGGTATGCCCGACATGAGAACACCGATCGCGCATGCCCTGGCGTGGCCCGATAGAATTGAAGCGGGCGTTGCGCGCCTCCATCTTCACGAGGTCGGGAAGCTGGAGTTTCGCCAACCGGATCTGCAGCGATTTCCGTGCCTGCGGCTGGCATTCGAGGCGCTGGAATCCGGCGGCAATTCGCCCGTCGTGTTGAACGCAGCCAACGAGTGTGCGGTCCAAGCATTTCTCGATGGGCAGATCGGATTTACCGATATCCCGGTACTGGTCGAAAAGACCCTTGAAACGGCTGCATGGGAAGGCATTGAAAGCCTCGAGGACGTGATTGGGTTCGACCGCATGGGCCGGGCCATCGCATTACAGGAGATTCAAACCATGGGTATCGCCAATGACTGAAATACTGGGTTCGATCTGGTGGTTGCTGGTCGCATTGGGGCTGCTGATTACCTTCCATGAATTTGGCCACTACTGGGTTGCCCGGCGCCTGGGCGTCAAGGTCTTGCGGTTCTCAGTGGGCTTCGGCAAGGCGATCTGGAAACGACGCGCCCGCGATGGCACCGAATACGTGGTCGCTGCATTGCCGCTGGGCGGTTACGTCAAGATGCTCGATGAGCGGGAAGGCAAAGTCGAAGAACAGGAACTGGACGAGGCCTTCAACCGCCAACCGGTTTCGTCCCGTATTGCCATCGTCGCCGCCGGCCCGGTATTCAACCTGGTTTTTGCAGTGCTGGCGTTCTGGGTGATGTTCATGGTCGGCATTCCCGAGTCACGACCCGTGATCGGACAGGTCAGCGGCATCGCCGCACAAGCAGGTATACGCGACCACGATGAAATCATTGCGCTGGATGGCCAACGCACCCGCACCTGGTCTCACGCCATTCTCGCGCTGGTCACGCACGCCCTGGATCGAGACGCCGTTGAAGTCACGGTCGAAAACCGCGATGGAATTCAACGCGATATCGTCATGGACCTGGGCAAGCTCGGCGAGGACTTCAGCGAGGAAAACACCCTCCAGCACGTAGGCATTCAGCCCTGGAGAGCCGTTATCCCGGCCGTGGTCGGCGAAGTTTCACCCGGCAGTCCTGCCGAACTGGCCGGGCTGCGCGAAGGCGACCGCATCGTGCAAATTGGCGGCGAAGACGTGGCCGACTGGTCGTGGCTCAGCTTCCTGGTGCAGAAACATGGCGCCGATGGCGCAGCGATACCGGTTACCGTGGAAAGAAATGGCTTTGAACAGGAGCTGGTGGTCACACCCGCAGTTGAGAAGCAGGGCCTGTTTTCGAGCCGCCTGATCCTGGGGATTACCAACCAGGGAGCAGACGAGCAGACCCGGGAAGACCTCGATCGCGCTTATTTCCTGATGCGCCACGGTCCGGTGGCAGGCCTCGGTGCAGCGGTTTCAGAAACCTGGCGCCTGACCCGCTCAACGCTGGGCCTGCTGGGGCGCATGCTGACCGGCAGTGCATCGGTCAAGAACCTCTCAGGCCCGATCAGTATCGCCCAGTTTGCCAATGACTCGGCCCAGTCGGGTCTCACCAGTTTCCTGTTTTTCCTCGGGCTGATCAGCCTCAGCCTGGGCATTTTGAACCTGTTGCCAATACCGATCCTGGACGGCGGCCACCTGATGTATTACCTGATAGAATTGGTCAAAGGCAGCCCGGTTTCTGAACAGGTCCAGCTTAAGGGCCAGTATGTTGGGCTGGTTGCCCTGTTTGGCCTGATGAGCCTGGCTTTCGTTAACGATATTTTACGGCTGGTCGGCTAAACTTCGCCCCCGGTCGAACCACAATGGACCTTCATCAATGAGAAGAATTCTGGCCCTGGCCTTCTGTTGCCTGGTTTCCCTTAACAGCCTGGCGCTCGAGCCCTTTACGATTTCCGATATCCGCATCGAGGGCTTGCAACGCATGTCTGACGGCACGGTGTTCAACTACCTGCCGATAGACAAGGGCGATGTGCTGACCGTGGCCAATTCACGGGCCGCCATCCGCGAGTTGTACGGCACCGGCTTTTTCGATGACATCAGCTTTTCCCGCGAAGGCAGTATCCTGGTTATCACCGTTTCCGAGCGCCCGGCTATCTCGACCATTTCCCTTGCCGGCAACAAGGCGCTCAAGGATGAGGACATGCTGTCTGTGCTGGCCGACATCGGGCTGGCAGAAGGCGAGGTCTTTTCACCGCAGGCGCTGGATCGAATCAAGCAGGAAATGGTGCAGCAGTACTTCAGCCAGGGCCGCTACGCGGTCAAGGTAGATACCCGGGTTACCGAGCTGGACCGCAACAGGGTGCGGATTGCGATCGTCATAGACGAGGGCAAAACTGCCGAAATCCGCCATATCAACATTGTCGGCAACACGCTGTTCACCGACGAAGAGATTCGCAGTGAATTCGAGTCCGGCATTCCACCGAAGTGGAAATTCTGGTCCAAGGACGACCAGTACACGCGTGAAAAGCTGTCCGGCGATCTCGAGAAAATACGATCGTACTATCAGGATCGCGGCTATGTTGACGCCTCGGTCGAATCCACCCAGGTTTCCATCAGTCCCGACAAGCGGGAAATTTTCATCACCGCGAACGTGACCGAGGGCGAGCAGTTTGCCGTCAGCGAAGTGCAGGTTACCGGCGAACTGGTGCTGGCCGAGTCTTCGGTTCGCCAGTTGATTGTCAGCAAACCCGGTGAAACTTTTTCACGCAAACGCATGGAACAAAGTGTTGAGAACATCACGTCGGTGCTGTCCAACATTGGTTACGCCTTCGCCAACGTTAACCCGATCCCGCAGATTGACCGTGAGAACCGCGAAGTGAGCCTGAATTTCTACATTGACCCCGGCAAGCGGGTCTATGTGCGGCGGGTCGAATTCACCGGCAATATCACGTCCAAGGACGAGGTTATTCGCCGCGAAATGAGACAATTCGAGGGCGCCTGGTTCTCGCAAGCCGCCATTGACCGTTCCAAGCTGCGTCTGCAACGGCTGACTTACTTTGAATCGGTTGAAATTGAGACCCCTCCGGTGCCAGGCACCGATGACCAGGTAGACGTCATTGTCAATGTCGAAGAGCGCCCGGCAGGCAGCTTTTCGATCGGCCTGGGTTTTTCAGAGATCCAGGGGCTGATCTACTCGCTAAGCGTGCAGCAGGACAACTTCCTCGGCAGCGGTAACCGCGTTGGCATCGGCCTGTCATCGAGCGACATCGTCAGCAGCATCAATGTCTCGTACGACGACCCCTATTGGACTGACGAGGGCATCAGCCGCGGGTTTTACGCGCGCTACCAGGAATTCGACCAGGGCGCCGCCAACATCTCGACCTTCACCAGCAGCGAGGCTGCGGCCGGCGTCAGTATCGGCGCGCCCTTGTCGGAACTCGACTTCGTCAGGCTGGGCCTGGGCGTGCGCAGCACCGACATCAACATTGGCCAGTTCGTATTTGAATTTGACACCATTATTGACCCGACCATGGACCCCAATGACCCGAATAACCGGGTCTGCCAGGATTTCGACATGGACGGCATCTGCCCGGAAAGCTATTACCGGGTATCGCCCCAGGACCCGCTGTCCACGTCGCTGGACTTTAACAACGACGGCTTGCTCGATGCCAGTGAACGGGAGTTCGACGTTGTTGACCTGACGCTGACGTGGTCACGCGACAGCCGTAACCACTTCCTGAACCCGACGCAGGGTTCGTTGCAGCGGGTTTCTGTAGAAGCTTCGCTGCCCGGCAGCACCCGTGAATACTGGAAACTGTTTTACCGCTACGCGAAATACATCCCGATCTGGCGCGACCTGACCTTCTCTTTCCATGGCGATGTCGGTTACGGCGACTCCTACGACGACTACGACGCCACGTCGCTGGCCGAGCCCATTGACACGACGATCCCGATTACCTTTGCCGGCACCTGCCTGCAGGAAGAAGTCATTGACCTGGACCGTGGCCTGCCATTCTTCGAACACTTTTACGGCGGCGGCGTGAAGGACATTCGCGGCTTCGATGACAATACGCTGGGGCCTAAGGATCCATTCTGCCGCTCCGTCGGTGGCGACCTGAAAGTGTCCGGCGGCATTGAGCTCGCCATCCCGACGCCGTTCACGACCGGCGGCGGTTCGCGAATCGCGCTGTTTATTGACGTGGGCAACGTATACCGGGACATCGATGCATTCGATTCAAACCTGCTGCGCGCCGCTGCAGGCATTTCCGTGACCTGGCAAGCGCCGGTGGGGCCGATCATCATGAACTTTGCACGCCCGCTGAAGGAACTGGAGGGTGATCGCACGGAAAGCATACAATTTTCATTCGGCACAACCTTTTGAGGTATGCTGATATGAAAAGGAGATATGGCGCCGGCAGCGGTCGACGCCACTTCCCCTTCATCAAATACGCGCGCTAAGTGTATAATTCAGCTTATGAAAATGTTGAGAACCGTAGCGCTGGCCCTGCTCATGGGTGTCGTATTTACCGCGACAGCCCACGGGCAGGTATTGCGCATTGGTTACGTCAACATGAAAGAGGTGCTGGATAACGCACCCCAGGTGATCGCCGGCCGCGAGAAACTGGACCAGGAATTCCGCCCCCGAAACGATGCCATCGAAAACGAGGAGATCCGTGTCTCAGGCATGGAACAACGCCTGCAACAGGGTGACCTGACCGACGAGGCCCGCAATCGCCTGGAACGCGAAATCCGGGAAATCCGGCGCAATATCAATCGTCAAAAAGAAGACTTGCGCGACGAACTCTCATTTCGCCGTACCGAGGAAGTCCAGCAACTTGAAGACCAGATCAACATTGCCGTGCAGCAAATTGCGCGCAACCACGGTTACGACCTGATCCTTTCCAGCCCCGTGGTTTATGCTGATGAAGCCCTGGATATCACCGATTTGATCCTCCAGCAGCTACAACTGGAATTCGAAGCGGACCAGCTGGAGTTGGCGCAGCCCTGACGGTGTTGACACCGCCGCCCGCGCCCGCATGCGGCCCCGGTACCAGCGCAGCGACTTTCAAACCGTGTTCCTTCTTGCACTGGAACCGGCTGGCCGCTAACGTGCCCATTATTCAAACGGGAAGAGAAGCGTAAGCAGCGCAGACTATGGACCGAAGCAAAACACCTATCCGTCTCGCAGAACTCGCTGATCGATTCAAGCTGGAAATCATCGGCAACGGTGATCAGCTCATATCGGGCGTGGGTACGCTGGGTGGCGCAGGTCCCGAACAATTGAGTTTTCTGTCCAACCGCTCCTACCGTCGCTTGTTGAAAGGCACCAAGGCCGGCGCCGTCGTACTGGGCAGAGATGATAGCGCGCATTGCCCGGTCAACTGCCTGGTCAGCGACAATCCATACGTGTCCTATTCAAAAATCGCCGAGCTGTTTGCCTGGCGACGTCCGTTCAAGCCCGGAATACATCCCAGTGCCTGCGTCGCCGAATCGGCAAAAATCGGGCCCGATGCCGCGATCGGCCCGCAGGTCGTCGTCGAGGAGGATGTCGAAATCGGCGCTGGGTGCGAAATCGGCGCGGGAACCTTTATCGGCGCAGGCAGCGTAATCGGCGCCTCCTGCGTACTGGCTGCGAATGTCACCTTGTGCGATCACGTCACGCTGGGTGAACGCGTGCTTATCCATCCCGGAGCCGTGATCGGTGCGGACGGGTTCGGGCTGGCGTTTGACAAGGACCACTGGCAGAAAGTACCGCAAATCGGCAACGTCGTCATTGGCGATGACTGCGAGATTGGCGCCAATACCGCCATCGACCGGGGCGCCATCGAAGATACCCGTCTCGGCAATGATGTTCGCGTAGACAACCTTGTCCAGATCGGACACAACGTCATCATTGGCGACCACACGGCAATCGCCGGCTGTACCGGGATCGCCGGCAGTACCCGCATTGGTAATAATTGCCTGCTCGGCGGTGGCGTGGGCATCCTCGGGCACATCGAAATCGTTGATAATGTCACCATCAGCGGGATGAGCGCCGTCAACCGCAGCGTTACCGAAGAAGGCAGTGTCTGGGCTTCCGCCGTTCCCGCCAGGCCCTTGCGTGAATGGCAACGTAACCAGACGCACTTGCGAAAACTGGACCAGATCGTCAACCGGATTCGTGAACTCGAATCAAACGCAGAGAATTCAAAAGAAAATGAGTGAACAGTCAATGACGGCCATCGAGATCAAGCAGATCATGGCCATGCTTCCGCACCGTTACCCGTTCCAGCTGCTGGACCGCGTGGAGTCGTGGGAGATCGAGCCTGAAAAGAAGCTGGTCGGCATCAAGAACGTGACCATCAATGAGCCGTTTTTCAGGGGCCACTTTCCGGAAAATCCGGTCATGCCAGGCGTGCTGATTATCGAAGCCCTGGCCCAGGCTTCCGGTGTGCTGGCGTTCGTGTCACGCTCGGCAAAAGAGAATGCAGCCGGTCTGTACTACCTGGTCAAGATCGACAAGGCACGATTTAACAAAACCGTGCACCCTGGCGACCAGTTGCGGCTCGAAGTAACGCAGAAACGTATGCTCCGAGGCATGGGTTTGTATGACTGCATGGCCAGCGTGGACGGCCGCAAAGTCGCCAGCGCCGAAATCTTGTGTGCCGGGAGACCTGACTGATGCGGGCACACGAAACGGCCATTATCGATTCCGGGGCCGAGATTGATGAGGATGTCGATATCGGTGCCTATTCAATTGTCGGCCCCAGTGTCAGGATTGCCGGCGGCACCCGAATCGGGCCCCATGTCGTCGTCAGTGGCAAAACTACCATCGGGAAGAATAACCGGTTTTTCCAGTTCTCCTCGATTGGCGAGGTTCCCCAGGACAAGAAATATGCTGGTGAGGAAACCGAGCTGATCATTGGCGATGACAATACCATCAGGGAATTTTGCACGTTCAACATCGGCACCGTCCAGGGTGGCGGAGTGACCCGTATCGGCAACGACAACTGGATCATGGCCTACGTGCACATCGCCCATGATTGCATCATCGGCAACCATGTCATCATGGCCAACAACTCAACCCTCGGAGGTCACTGCACGGTGGGAGATCATGCCATCCTGTCCGGTTTTTCACTGGTTCACCAGTTCGTTGAAATCGGTGATCATTCCTTTATTTCATTCGCCAGCCACGTCAACCGGAGTATTCCGCCATATGTCACCGTGGCAGGCGAGAAAGCGAAGGCCAGGGGCGTCAACACCGAGGGTCTGAAACGCCGCGGTTTTACACCCGAACAGGTGCAGAATGTCCGGCGCGCTTACCGTACCCTCTACCGTTCCGGCCTGTCGCTGGACGAAGCCCGGCAGAAACTTGCCGAGATGGCGAAGCATTCCACGGAAATCGAACCGCTCGTCACCTTCCTTGACCAGGTAGACCGAAGCATCATTCGCTGAGTTCCGGATGAGTGCCCCCACGCTTATCGTCCTGGTTGCCGGCGAAACCTCCGGAGACCAGTTGGGTGGCGCGTTGATGCGCGAGCTGCGTGCCCTGGTGCCGAATGTGCAGTTTGCCGGGGTTGGTGGCCCGCACATGCGCGACCAGGGCCTGGACTGCTGGTGGGACAGTGAAGAACTGGCTGTCATGGGCCTGGCAGAGGTGCTTTCGCACCTGCCGCGGCTGCTGAAACTGCGCCGCGCCTTGCGAGAGAAAATTCTCAGCCATGCCCCTGCCCTATTTGTCGGCGTGGACTCCCCGGACTTTAACCTGGGCCTGGAAATCACGCTGAAGCGCCGGGAAATTCCGACCGTGCACTACGTGAGTCCCACGGTCTGGGCATGGCGCCAGAAGCGGGTGCACAAGATCGCACGTGCGACCAACCTGGTGATGTGCCTGTTTCCATTTGAGCGGGATTTTTTTACCGGCCATGGCGTCGAGGCGCGCTATACCGGTCATCCGATGGCGGATGAAATTGAAATGCATACCGACAGGCAAACGGCCCGGCGACAGCTCGGCCTGGACCCGGACAGACCGTGTATTGCCCTGCTTCCCGGCAGCCGGCGCGGTGAAGTAGGCCGCCTGGCGGACCACCTGTTGGGTGCCGCTGACATCCTGGCAGGAAACAACCCGCAGATGCAGTTTGTCGCACCGATGGCTGGCGATGGGGTTCACCAGCTGTTCGAGACGGCAAGCGTGCGCTACCCGGGTGTCCATTGCACGCTGCTCCGCCAGCAGGCTCGTCAAGCGATCGCGGCATCCGACCTGGTGCTGTGCGCCTCGGGCACCGCAACCCTGGAAACCATGCTGATCAAGCGCCCGATGGTCGTTGTATATCGATTCAGCCACGTGACCTACGTGATCGGCAAGAGCCTGCGCCTGATGAAGAGCCGCTTTTTCTCATTACCGAATATCCTGGCGGGTGACGCACTGGTGCCTGAACTGGAGCAGTACCAGGTTAATGCCGAGCGCATAGCCAGCGAAGCGCAGGCCTGGCTTGCCGATCCAGCCCGGACGGCGGCGGTGATGAAAGAATTCGAATCGCTGCATCGGAGGCTGCGCAAGGATGCCTCGAAAAGCGCCGCACAAGCGGTGGCCGGGCTGCTTGACCACTAACAGTTCAGAAGAACATCCGGCCATTTGCCATTCATGGCGGCAAGTGCAATGCTTTGGGGACCGCGCCAGCGGTCCACCGCGACGGTTGCAGGAACAGGATGCATCACGATCATTTCAATGAAGGCTATCACCTCGTCGCAGGGGTTGACGAAGCTGGCCGCGGACCACTTGCCGGGCCGGTCGTAATCGCCGCCGTAATTCTGCCTGCCAGGCATGAACTGCAGGGGCTGGATGATTCGAAACGGCTCAAGGCCAGCCAACGGGAGTCACTTTTTCCACGCATCTGTGAACAGGCCATCAGTCATTCAATCGTAACCATGGAAGTTGCGGAAATCGAACGCCTGAACATCCTCAGGGCCACGTTAACCGGCATGAGCAAGGCGGTCAGGGCACTTGACCCTGCACCCGAACTCACGCTGGTGGATGGCAACCGGGCACCGGAACTGGATTGCAAGGTCAAGACGATTATCGAAGGCGATCACTGGGTGGCGGCCATTTCCGCCGCGTCGATCCTGGCCAAGGTCACGCGCGACAAAATCATGCTGCGCTGGCACGAGGCGTATCCGCAATATGGTTTTGACCACAACAAGGGCTACCCCACGCCACAGCATTTGCAGGTGTTGCGGGAAATCGGACCCTGCCCCATACACCGCAAGACTTTTGCGCCGGTCAGGGAAGCTCTGTCGCCGGGGCTGTTCTGACGAACGGTCAGCCCGTTTTGAATCCGTCCGCGCAGGCGCCTTCGTAAGGCCACTCCCTGACGGACGTCACCTCGGCCATGGGTGGACCTTTCTTCAACCAGTCACGCAGCGCCTGCACGGCATGGAGTTCGCCACAGGCAATCACCTCGACGCTGCCATCCGGGCAATTGATGGCATGACCATTGATACCGTGAAAATCGGCCTGCTGGCGCGTTGACTCGCGAAACCACACGCCCTGCACGCGCCCTTCTATTCTGAAACGCCGGCATTCGCTCATGACGAATCCTTCAGTTGACCTGCCTGGCGCCCTTGTACATGGCTTTCAGGGGCTGCGACATGTTCAGGCTGTCCACCGAGATGGCCTCCAGGAAAGGGCCATCCCAGTCGCTTTCACGCGGCAACTCGGGCTTCTTGCCCAGCGGCAGGTGAAAGTGCCCTGCCTGGTAGAGATCCAGCAAGCTGAAGCTCTCCAGGTCGCGGGTCAACAACCAGTTGTCCTGTTGATCCTGGGTCACGATCCCGGCGTCGAAAAACTGCCCCAGCAGCCGCTGCAACAGCGAATCGGGGATGCCCTCTTCGGCTTGCCACAACTCGTCCTGGCTCATGGACCGCCCATCACGTTGCGCCAGCCAAAGATGACCTACCAGCCGGAAAGCAAGCAGGAACTCCCACTCCCAGGGCCAGCGCCATTCACCGCGGCGCTCGTTGAAAGTGGTCAGTGAAGCGGCCAGGGACGCACCCAGCAACACGACCACCCACACCAGGTACATCCAGAACAGGAAAATGGGTATGGTGGCCAGTGTGCCGTAAATGACATTGAAGCTGGCGCGGCTGACAAAGGCGACAAAAGCGGTCTTGGCTAGCGAAAACAACAGCGCCGAGAGCAAGGCCCCGATCGCAGCATGACGCAGTTTTACGCTGCGGTTTGGGACCAGCAGGAACACCAGCGTGAAGGCTGCCCAGGTCAGTATCAGGATGCTTACGGAGCGCAGGCCTCCTCCGTCTCCGGCAGAGATGTCGAGCGCCTGTAGCGCCGGCTGTGCGCTCAGGGCCGTGGCCGCACCCAGGGCCAGTGGCCCCAGCGTCAGCACGGCCCAGTACATGACAATGCGGTTGACCAGGCTTCGCGGCACCGGCACGCGCCAGATACGGTTGAAGGCTTTCTCAATACGCATCATCAACAGCAGTGCAGTCAGGATCAGCAGGAAAGTGCCCGGCAGCGTCAGTCGTCGGACACTGCCCAGGAAACCGGTGATATAGGTCTGGATCTGCTCTCCGGAGGTGGGGATGAAATTGTCAAAAATAAAAGACTGCAGTTCGCCCGCCCAGCGATCAAAAACCGGGAATGCCGAAGCCACGCCAAAAATCACGGCCAGCAGCGGCACCAGCGCAAGCAGGCTGGTGTAGCCGAGCGAGGCCGCCTCTTCGAAGCAACGGTCCTGGCGAAAGTGCCGCCACACGTGCAGGGCCAGTCGCTTGATACGCTTCAACTTGTCTGTCGGGTCTATTTGCTTCACGTCACTCGGGGTCGGGTACAATTGAACTCAATTCAGAGTCGCCCCCTAAGCCTGTAGGGCGACGCACTCATTGTACCTGAGCGGAAATACCGGAGAATGCCTGAAGTGAGCCTGAAAATCTTTCACAATCCCCGCTGTTCCAAGTCACGCGCAACCTTGCAATTGTTGACAGACCGGGGTCTTGAGCCCGAAGTAGTGCTTTATCTGGAAAATCCCCCCGGCGTGGATGAGCTGGAGGAAATCCTCGAGAAACTCGGCCGCAGGCCACGCGAATTGATGCGCACAGGAGAGCAGGAATACCGTTCGCTGGGCCTCGATGACGTCACCCTCAGCGACCGGCAACTGGTTGAAACCATGGTTAAAACACCAAAACTGATAGAACGCCCCATCGTGTTGGCCAATGGCCGTGCCGCGGTAGGCCGCCCGCCCGAGTCTGTGCTCGAAATTCTCTGAGCGGCCGTTTTGGACATCCTGGTTCTTTACTACAGCCTGCATGGCCATACCGAGGCGATGGCCCGCCAAATCGCGCGTGGGGTTGAATCGGTAGAAGGCGCCACGGCGCGGCTGCGCACCGTGCCGCCAATCAGGAGCCAACGTGACGAACCGCGAACCGATGTGCCCGCGGACGGTCCGCCTTATGCCAGCAACCAGGACCTGGCCGATTGCGCCGGGCTCATCCTGGGCAGTCCAACTCGCTTTGGCAACATGGCTGCCGCCTTGAAATATTTCATTGATGGAACGGCCTCGGAATGGTATTCGGGTGAGCTGGCCGGCAAGCCGGCAGCGGTGTTCACTTCAACGGCCTCGCTGCATGGCGGACAGGAAACCACCTTGCTGAGCATGATGCTGCCGCTGTTGCATCATGGCATGGTCATCGCCGGGCTGCCGTACACGGAACCCGGCCTGATCAAAACCCGCGGTGGCGGCACGCCCTACGGCGCAAGCCAGTTTTCCGGCTGGCAGGGCGAGCGCGAACTGGACGAGCACGAAGCGCAGCTTTGCCGGCGCCTGGGCCAGCGAGTGGCCGGCCTGGCGTTAAAACTGGGCTGACAGCCTGATGCCAGTGTCACAAATGCTGATCACGCTTTGCTGGTGGTTGCTGGCTGTTTTGCAACTGGCATGGCATGGCCTGCTGCCGCCGCCGCTGGGAAACAGCAACTGGCTGCTCGCCATGGTGGCCGTGATCCCGCTTTTGCTGATGGCCCCGATTGCGCTGCGCCGGGGCGTGCGGGGGCGTTTCTGGGGCATGTTCCTGGTTATGCTCTACTTCGTGATCGCGGTGACTGAATCCTGGAGCAATGACAAGCAAAGGGTGCTGGCAGTGATCCAGCTGGTGCTGAGCCTGGGATACTTTGGCGGGATGGTCTGGATCAGCCGTTCGGCGGAGTCCCGTCCGTAGGCTCGTCCTCCGCCCCGGGATCGGCTTCGGGGGGTGGCGCAGCCGGCGGTGGCGCCGCAAAGAACCGGGAGTAAAGCTCATTCAGGCGCATGATGGCATGCGCCAGGCTGCCGGCGATCGACCCGCTGCGGCGAATCATGTCCGCTTGCGCGCGCCACGCCATCTCAGTCCGCTCAAGCCGTTCCAGCGCCATCTGGCTGATTGACTGGACCGGTACATTGTCAGCACGGAAACGCGACAACAACACCCCGTCAACCAGGCCGCCTTTTCCGGCAATTGCGCTGCGCAGTTCATCAGATTCGTTCAAAACCTGTGGATAGAACAAAATGAATTGCTGACGAATCAGTGACTTGATCGTCGTCAGGCGGCTGGTTTGTTCGGCCAGTGACTCCAGCAAAGGGGTTACGCCGCGTACCGGCGGTTGAAGCAGGCTGGCGTAGATCGCGGCCTGCTCAGCGCGATACAGCGCCTGCAAATGCTGGTTGAGCTCGCCGCTGATATCCGGGGCAGGATCAATGTCCAGCGGTTGCACCCCGATGCCGGTAATAAACCAGTCGCGCCACTCGGCGCCCCGGTCCCAGTTGCCGGACAACAGCCGCGAAGGCAACATGCGCGGCGCCGAAAGGTAGGTCAGCCTGTTGGGCACCACGCCGCCACGGTCACGCTTCAGGGGCGTGATAATTCGCTGGCCAATCCACTCCATGGGGCACTCGTCATTCAGCACCTCGTCGTTCATGGCCGCAAACAGGTAATGGTGTTCCTGAGGCGAGGTAAACCGGAATCCGAAAATCTCGTTGACAGAATCCTGCTGGCGATAGCGGCCCTTCAGTTCGAATTCGAGCTTGCCGTAGTAATTGGCTACGTTGGTGTCGTCAGCCCGCACCTGTTCTGACCGCCGCTGCTGCCAGGACATGTTCTCGTAGCAGATCTCTACTTTACCGAGCCCGCTCTGGTCCGCCACGAGGTACTCGTCAGGGAACAGGCCCAGCAGCGCTCTCGTTGATGTCAGGGGGCCGCTCATTTCACAAACCTGCGCGGCGTTACAGGGCCGGATCAGCAGATCGTCCGGCCGATACACGGTGGACTGGTCCGCACCCTCGACCAGCGAAACATCGGCGCCGGGAGCGAGAATGCGTGCCCGGTTCCTGACGATTTGTTCATTGATGCGGCCCGCCAGGTCAACCATGGCCTCGCGATAATCCACCAGCGTGCGGCTGACGGGGTCGTTGATCGTGGCGCCCACCCCGGCAAAGCAGTCCACCTGTTGCGCCAGCACGGTCTGCAATTCCCTGCCAATGGCGCGCATTTGCTGAAGCCGGGCTTCGTTGTCCGGGGTCTGGAAATAGACCGGCGCCTGCTCGGCAAACCATGTCAGCAAGGTGGCCAGCGCAGACCACTCCAGCGGGTTGGGCAGCGGCCTTGCCGGCTTGGGGCAACCGGTCCTGTAGCGCGCGTGCAGGTAACCAATACCGTAGTTGATGCGCTGGCCTGATGTGACAT
>JABDJL010000176.1 GCA_013002505.1 Lysobacterales bacterium
TCTGACCCCAGATGCTACGTCTTATTCTAGTTGGCGGCCAACTCGTTGCGCCCGATATGTTTTTCCAGGAACGATAACATCGCGCTGAACTGGTCAATGCGGTTCTGAACGTCGGTGAATCCATGACCTTCGTCACGCACCATCCATTCATAGGACTTGCCAATCTTGTCAAGCTCATCACGCAGGAGCTCGGCCTGGTCAATAGGCACCCGGACATCTTCTGAACCATGAATGATAAACACCGCTGCCTTGATCTTGTCGACGTTAAAAGCCGGCGAATAGGCCTTCAACTCGGCTTCATCCGAACCGACAATATTCTCGAGGTAGACCTTGCTGAATTTTCGCCTGCCCTGGCGCATGCCGTCCCACTTGTCCCAGAACATTGGCAGGCTGTAAACGCCGGCCACGCCAATGCCGCATTGGTACAATTCGGGTTCGCGCACCAGGCCCTGCAGCGTGGCGTAACCGCCGTAGCTGCCGCCGTAAATACAAATCCTTTTGGGATCGGCGATGCCTTGCTGAATGGCCCACAACGTCGCATCGGTGACGTCGTCCTGCATCTCCCGGCCCCACTTGCGGTAACCGGATTTTTCAAAATCCTCGCCGTAGCCGCCCGAACCGCGGAAGTTGACCTGCAAGACGGCATAACCGTGTGCTGCCAGCATCTGCACGCGGCGATCGTAGCGCCACCGGTCGAACGGGCCATGAGGGCCGCCGTGCGGGTTTACGACCAGCGGAAGGTTTGTATCCTGCCCGCCGGGAGGCAAGGTCAGGAAACCGTAAAGCTTGACGCCGTCCCGTGCTTGCATGGTGAAGGCTTCCTGCGTTCCGAGCCAGTCCGAATCCACGTCCGGCTGTGACGACGCCACATGTTTCAAACGTCCCTCGCTGAACATGTAGTAGGCACCCGGGTTGCGGTCACTGGTGACGTGCAGCATCGCGATCTTGCCGTCATCGGTGTAATTGTTGACGGTGACTTTCTGATTTGGAAATGTCGCCTCGAAAGCCTGCATCAGCTTGACGTGCGGGTTCTCGGTATCGAAGTAATGCTGTTGCGGATATCCGGGCTCGTAGCGCACGCCCAGCACCTCGCGCTGGGGTCCGTAAATGCCCGACAGCACGTCAACGTCGGGATGCCGAAACTCGAGAATCAACTCCTCGTCAACAAAGTCGAACGAAAACACGCCCATCGTGTCGCGTTTGACCGGGTCGTTGCGCGCCACGTCAAAATTGGAGGTGAAATAGAAATACCGGTTGTCCTCGCTGAAGCCCAGTGGTCTGAATCGCCCGGGGCTCCTTTTCTGGTCGAGGTCCAACTTCTTCCAGGCACCGGCAGTATCCTTGAAGTGAAATGTGATCTCGTCATCATCGCCATCATATTTGTCTTTGCCATCGTCCAGTTCTACTGCGATCCGGTGGTTGCCATCCACGTCCACGGCAATGGCTACGATGGAGGTCTCGGAGCTGTCCATCGGCAACGGCCCAAGGTAGTCCAGCTCACCATCGGTGACATCCAGTGTATAGAGGCTCATCTGGCCCTCGTCACGCCAGTGCCTTTTACCGACCAGTATCTTCTCCGGGTCCTGGCGAAGACGAGACAGAATCTCAATTCCGGATTGTTGCGGCACAAACAGGGTTTCGCGGTTTTTGCCGTTGAAATCGAGGCCAATCAGCTGGGCTAGCTGGCGCCGCCCATCGAGAAATCCGGTGTTTCGCCCTTCCCATGAAACCAGCCGCGTGTTGCTGACCCAGAAATGGCCTTCGAGATGATGATCCTCGCCGTAACCCAGCACGTGGACCACCTTGCTCAGGTCCGACGTTGCAATGGCCAGCTTGACCTCGTTGTTTTCTTCCTCGTAATTAAATGCAATGTGCTTGCCATCCGGTGAAATCTGCACATCGCTGATCTTGGAGTGCGCGGCAAAGAATTCTACGCCCGGCGGTTCTGCCGCCAGGTTGGTCGAAAGCATGATTGCAAAACAAAAAGCAGCAAGACCTGCCGCCGGGTTAATCCGGATTTTCATCGTTTCCTCTGTGTATCGCTGACCGTAAAAGGGGAATCCTAGCATTATCTGCGAATGCGCTGGAGACCTTCGCCCGGGCCGCACTGGTGGATTGCGGTCAAAAAAAGGGCCGGCAATCGCCGGCCCGAGTGGTTTTGCCCTGTGGAGGCTAATGTCAGGGGTTCAGGTGCTCGGCCAGGAATGATTCCATGCGACCATAAAAGTCGTACTGGTTTTCCTGTTTGGCATAGCCATGCCCTTCGTCTTCCTTAATCATCAGTTCGTATTCGACGCCGTGCTTCTTCAGCTCTTTTTCCATGATCTTGGCGTGGTCGATGTGCACGCGCGGATCTTTCTCGCCATAGGCCATGAATACCGGCGCCTTGATCTTGTCGGCATGGTTGGTCGGGGACCATTGCTCGAGAAACTCGCGGTCTTCCTTCGGATCGCCAACCAGTTCTTTCATCTGGTTGATGCCCGCCGCCCATGAATCCGGCGCAGTCTTGAACAACAACGGGATATCGGTCACACCGACGTAGTTGATGCCACACTTGTACAGGTCGGGCGTGAATGTCAGGCCCGCCATGGTGGCGTAACCACCGTAACTGCCACCATAGATGCAGACCCGGTCAGGGTCCGAATAGCCCTGTTCGACCGCCCAGTTCAGGGCCTCGGTGACATCGCTTTGCATTTTCTGGCCCCATTGTTTTTTGCTCGCCAGCCAGTGCTCCATGCCAAACCCGGTGGAACCCCGGAAATTGACCTGCAAAACGGCATAGCCGCGGCTGGCCAGGAACTGGATTGCCGGGTTGTAACCCCAGCCGTCACGCGCCCAAGGTCCGCCATGTGGGTGCACCACCGTCGGCAGGTTCTTGCCATCCGAACCAGGCGGCAGGGTCAGGTAGCCCTGCAACAGCAGGCCATCACTGGCTTCAAATTCGACAGAACGGATTTCCGCCATTTCGCCCGGTTCTACCCACGGCCGCGATTCGGCAAGAAACTTCATTGTGTTCCCGGCGAAGTCGTACATGTAGTACTTGACCGGCTGGGTCGAAGAAAACGCAGCCACGACACCGATGGTTTCGTCCTCATCGGTCGATGTGATCTGGTTCTTGGTTTCAGGCAAGGCGGCATTGATGCCGGCCATGACAGCCTTCCACTTGGGATCGACATAGACCGTTTCCGGCTCACCGACGATGTAGTTTACGCCGATGATGTCCCGTGACTTGTTCGAGGTAATGACATTGGTCACATCCACACGCGGATGCTCAAACACCAACTCACCAAACTTGCGGGTCTTGAAGTTGTACTCGTAAATGGCAGCCTTGTCGCGCGGCTTGCCATCCGGCGTAATGTAGGAACTGACCCAACCCTGGTCACCGTTCCCCTTGATACCGACCGGAGCGAATGAATGCTCGTCGTAGCGTGCGCGCGTCAGCTCTTCGAACTCACCCGTTTCCTTGTTCAGCATCATGAAGCCCTGGTACAGGTCGTCGGAATAGCCTGCGCCGACAATCTCGCTGTCATAATCCACGAACCAACCCTGCACGTTGCCGGTATTGCGCTGAACCATGCGCTTGCGGCCGTTAAAAATGTTCAGCCTGTACACGTCGGGAAATTCCGCGCGCCGCTGATTGCTGGAAACCAGCACATGCTCCGGGTCGTCCTTGAGGCGGTCAATCACCTGGTTGAAACGAATCACGGCAGCGCCGTTGGCGATGCGAAGTGCTGCCGGTTCAACCAGCATGCGCCACTTTGAGCCGTCGGCATTGACGGCAAAGATTCCGAATGACTCGCTGCCGTCCTTGTCCATGAAGTACAGCAGGCGCTCGTTCGAGGCCCACATGAAGCCATTGACATCCTGGCTGGTCTCGCCGGTTACGATGCGCGGCTGGTTGGTCTCGAGGTCAATAATGACGATGTTCATGCGCCCTTCAACAGGCACCAGGGCCGCCATTTCCTCGCCATTGGGTGAAATCTGGAAGCCCGCGTATTGCGGCTTCTTGAAGTAGTGCTCCAGTCCTTTGCTCGCGGCGAATGCGCCCTGGCCAACCAGGCTCAACATCAGCGCAGCAATAACAATTAAACGCTTGAGTTTCATATTATCCCTCTTGAATAAACTGCAAAAATTATGACCGGCGTTTTCAGCGGGCCATGTTAGTGACACAGGCGCCTGACTTGCAGTGCCGAAAGTCCCAAAGCATCATTAGTTTGGACGAAAAAAGTGGAAAAACCGTCGCGGAGGCTGGTTTCTCAAGCCTTCTTGTTAACCGAAATCCCCAGTTCCGACAGTTGATCGTCAGGGATCGCCGACGGCGCATCGGTCAACAGACACTGCGCCGTGGTGGTCTTCGGGAAGGCAATGACATCACGAATGGACGGCTCGCCCGCCATCAGGGCCGCGATTCGGTCCAGGCCGAAGGCAATGCCGCCATGTGGCGGGCAACCATATTTCAGCGCCTCGAGCAGAAACCCGAATTTTTCCTGCGCCTCGTTTTCATCGATGCCCAGCAGCTTGAACACCGCCCGCTGCATTTCTGGCGTGTGAATACGAATGGAGCCGCCACCGATTTCAGCGCCGTTCAGGACCATGTCATAGCCCTTGGAAAGTGCATTTTCCGGATTGGCCAGCAACGCCTGCGCGTCATTTACGGCCGGGGCCGTGAACGGATGGTGCATGGCATGAAGCCGGTCAGTTTCTTCGTCGTATTCAAACATCGGAAATTGATTGACCCACAGCGGTTTCCAGCCGGATTCAACCAGTTCAAGGTCATGGCCGACGCGGACCCGTAACTGGCCCATGAATTCACTTGCCGTCAGCCAGTCTGCAGCGCCAAAAAACAGCAGGTCGCCATCCTGCGCGCCGCTCGTGGTTGCGATGCCTTGCCAGGCCGTGTCGTCGAGAAACTTGGCGATTGGCGACTGCAGGCCTTCCAGCCCTTTTGCTGACTCGTTGACCTTTATCCAGGCCAGGCCCCTGGCGCCATACTTGCCGACGAATTTCGTGTAATCATCGATCTGCTTGCGCGACAGCGTGGCGCCACCCGGTACGCGCAATGCGGCAACCCGCTGCGCCTTGTCGTTCGCCGGACCTGAAAACACCTTGAACTCGACATGCGCAACATGCTCGTCAACGCTGACCAGCTGCATGGGGATGCGCAGGTCAGGCTTGTCCGACCCGTAACGCTCCATGGCGTCGCGCCATGTCAGCGATGGAAACGGGTCCTCGAGTTCAGCGCCCAGCACATCATGAAATACCTGCCGGACCAGGGTCTCGGCGGTATCACGCACGTCCTGTTCCCTGACGAAGGACATCTCCATGTCGAGTTGGGTGAACTCCGGCTGGCGGTCGGCACGCAGGTCCTCGTCGCGGAAACAACGTGCAATCTGGTAATAACGGTCCATGCCGGACATCATCAGCAACTGCTTGAATAGCTGCGGGGATTGCGGCAGCGCGAAAAATTCTCCGGGGTGCACGCGGCTTGGCACCAGGTAGTCGCGCGCGCCCTCTGGCGTGGCGCGGGTCAGGATCGGGGTTTCGAACTCGGCGAAGTCCTGCTCATCAAGGCGCCGCCGGATGGCACTGTTCATCGCAGCACGGATACGCATGTTCTTCTGCATGCGCTGGCGGCGCAGATCCAGGTAGCGATAACGCAGGCGTACTTCCTCACCGTCCTCGTCGCTCATCATTAGCGGCAACGGCGCCGAGGCACTGAACAGCTTGACCTCGTCTGCAACCACTTCGACTTTTCCGGTGGCCATGGCGTCATTCCACTGGCTTTCGGGGCGTACCCGCACCGTTCCTGAAATTTGTACGCAGTACTCGTTACGAAGCTTCTCGGCGTCTTTGAAAGCAGCACTGTCCGGCTCGATGACGACCTGCACGATGCCTGCACGGTCGCGCATCCACAGGAAAATCAGCCCGCCGAGGTCACGCCGCGCATCGACCCAGCCGCACAGGGTGACCCGCGTGCCGTCCAAGCTTTCGTTAATGTGGCCGCACAGTTGTGAACGCATATCTTTTCTCCCGCGAAGCGCGGTGCATTGAAGCCCTGGATCAGGCCGGTTTCGATTCAGTTGCCGGCTTGCTTGATGTGGGCGCTTTTTCTGAGCCGGTGCTCTCTTTTTTGTCAGCCTTGGGCTGGTCTTTTTCCTTGCTGTCTGATTTGGGCGCCTCGTTACCGGAATCGGCCAGGTTTCGTTTACCGTCCTTCTTGAAGTCGGTTTCATACCAGCCGCCGCCCTTCAAACGAAAAGCTGCCGCAGATATCAGGCGCTTCAGTTGCGCCTCGCCGCAGGACGGACAATCCGTCAACGGGTCATCACTCATGCGTTGCAGGCGTTCCAGTTCATGGCCGCACTGCTGGCAACGATATTCGTATATTGGCATGGCGCTACTGCCCTCATTTCCGGTCCGCCCGGCCGCTGTTCCGGGCAACCCGTGGATTATATAACCCGCTGGCGGGACTGGCATTGTACATGGGGATCATCATTACCAATTTCCACAGCGATGGTATAGTTGCCGCCTGTTTCACAAGCAAGATCACCACACCATGAATGCACTCAAAATGATTCCGGCACTGCTGCCGGCGTTAATCCTGACCCTGTCCTGTGACCGCGAGGTCACAACCACCGTGCAAGTCACCCAAAACGAGGGACCGACCGCGACTGAATCGCCTGCGCACAACCCACGCTTCGACATTTATGCCGACGTCAGGCTCAACACCGATCTCAGCCACCTGAGTGATAATCAGCGCCACATGATCGGCCTGCTGATTGACGCCGCCAAGATCACCGACGGGCTGTTCTGGAGGCAGGTCTGGGGCAACAAGAATGAGTTACTGAACTCTATCGACGACCCGGCCACGCGGCGGTTTGCGGAAATCAATTACGGACCCTGGGACCGCCTGGCGGGCGATCAGCCGTTCATAGAAAGTTACGGACCACGTCCACCCGGCGCGCGCTTTTATCCCGAGGACATGACGCGCGAGGAGTTCGAGGCCTGGGACCATGCTGGGAAAGACGGACAGTACTCCATTGTTAAGCGAGATCATGAGGGCAACTTGCAGTTGGTTCCCTACAGCGTCGAGTATGCCGAAGAGCTTGGGCGGATTGAGCACCTGCTTCGTGGCGCTGCGGAACTGGCCGAAGATCCGCAATTCGCCAACTACCTTCAGTTGCGTGCTGACGCGCTGGTCAGCGATGACTACCAGGCCTCCGACATGGCCTGGATGGACATGAAAAACAACCAGATCGAATTGGTCATTGGCCCGATCGAAAATTACCAGGATGCCCTGTACAACTACCGCTCGGCTTTTGAAACATTCGTGCTGATCAAGGACATGGCCTGGAGCGAACGGTTGTCAAAGTTCGCCCAGTACATGCCCGAATTGCAGCGCGGACTGCCGGTGCCGGAAGAGTACAAGCGCGAAATGGCCGGCACCGATGCCGACCTCAATGCCTATGACGTGGCCTACGTGGCCGGTGACGCCAACTCCGGCTCCAAGACCATTGCCATCAACCTGCCTAACGACGAGGAAGTCCAGTTGAGCAAGGGCACCCGCCGCTTGCAGCTGAAAAACGCGATGCTGGCCAAGTTCAACCAGATCCTGGTGCCAATTGCAGACGAGTTGATTGCCGATGATCAGCGCCAGCACATCACCTTCGATTCATTTTTCGGTAATACGATGTTCCACGAAGTCGCACATGGCCTGGGCATCAAGAACACGCTCGACGGCCGCGGCACCGTTCGTGCGGCCCTTAAAGAACATTCCTCGGCCATCGAGGAAGGCAAGGCCGATATCCTGGGCCTGTACATGGTCCAGCGCCTGCGCGACATGGGCGAAATCACCGAAGGTGAATTGATGGACGATTACGTGACTTTCCTGGCCGGCATATTCCGCTCGGTGCGCTTTGGCGCCTCCAGCGCACACGGCCGGGCCAACATGATCCGCTTTAATTTCTTTTCCGAAGCCGGCGCATTCAGCCGCGACGAGGAGACCGGCAAATACCGGGTCAACGTGCCCGAGTTCGAAGCAGCCGTTGAAGCACTGAGCCGCAAGTTGCTGACCCTGCAGGGCGACGGCAATTACGAGGAAGTGGCCGCGTTTATCGCCGCAAATGGAAATGTTGGGCAGCAATTGCAGGCTGACCTTGACCTGCTGACGACCCGCAATATCCCGGTCGACATCGTTTACCAGCAAGGCAAGGAAGTCCTGGGACTCTGATGAGACGTCTTACCCTTCGCACAGGGAAGTGCGAACACGAACGACAGTGAGTGCAGGAGTGCAGCAAAACCACGCTTTTGCGGAACGACATGCAAGTGGCCCAGGGATGGGTCATCTTGCTCATGTTTGATGCGCATCGTCGTCAAAATCGGCAGTAAAGTCTTGTGTGATCCCTCGGGAGCGCTGAACAAAGCGGTGCTCGGTAGCCTGGCCGAGCAGGCAGCAGATCTGGAAAAAAGCGGCAGTGAAGTACTTCTGGTCTCCTCGGGCGCCGTAGCGGCCGGCCAGGGGCTGGTCAATGAACATAGCTGCCCCGGTGATCCGGTCAAGCGCCGCCAGGTACTTGCTGCAGCAGGCCAGGTCAGGCTGATGCAGACCTGGCAGTCCCTTTTTGCCGGCCACGGCCTGACCATCGCGCAGGTTCTTGCCAGTAAGAGCGATTTCCAGACCCGCTCGCACTACCTCAACATGCGTCAGTGCATTGAGGGCATCCTCGAGGCCAACATGATTCCGGTTATCAATGAGAATGACACCGTCTCTGTCACGGAGTTGATGTTCACCGATAACGACGAACTGGCCGGGTTGATCGCCAGCATGGTCAATGCTGACCTGTTGTACCTGCTGAGTTCGGTGCCGGGTGTACTCGATGATCGGGGTGAAGTGATCAGCCAGTGGGATGAACATCGCCATGACGCAGAAGCATTGGTCAGCGCCGGCGCGAATGCGCTTGGACGCGGCGGCATGCACAGTAAAATCAGCACAGCCCGGAAAATTTCCGCGCTTGGCACCCGGGTCATTATTGCCGATGGCCGCGCACCCGGCGTGTTACAGCCAGGCGAGGCGGAAACACACCCGGGCACCTTGTTCCGCGCCGCAGCCGGCGCCACGCCAGCCAAGCGCTGGCTGGCCAGCGCCGATGATCACGCTACCGGCGCAGTGCTTGTCAACCAGGGAGCCGCAGATGCGCTGCAGGACGATTCACGGCTCACCAGCTTGCTGCCGGTCGGTATCGTTAAACTGGAAGGCCAGTTTCAGCGCGGCGATGTCATTCGCATTATCGACCCGTCGGGCAACATGATCGGTTGTGGCCGGGCGCAGTACGATCACGCCGAGGCACAACAGGTCGTAGGTGTGAAAGGTGAAAAACCAGTGATTCATTACGATTATTTGTACCTTGTGCGCTGACATGGACACCACGAAGCTTGAACAAGACCTGGAGCGGACGCGCAATGCTGCGCCGTCCCTGGTGTGCTGCAAAGATGTGCAGATCAGCACCTTGCTGCTCGACCTGGCAGAGCGCGCATTGGCTGCCTCGGAGACCATCCTGGAGGCCAACCAGCGCGACCTTTCACGGATGGATCCCAATGATCCCAAGTATGATCGCCTGCTGCTCAATGACAACAGGCTGAATGGTATTGCAACCGACCTGCGTAATGTCGCCGCCCTGCCCTCGCCGCTGGGCGAGGTGCTGGAGTCACGCACCCTCGGTAATGGGCTGGCGCTCGAGAAGCGGCGCGTGCCGATTGGCGTCATCGCGGTGGTTTACGAATCACGGCCCAATGTCACTTTTGACGTCACTGCGCTGTGCCTGCGCGCGGGCAATGCCTGCGTACTGAAAGGCAGCTCCGACGCGCGCGACAGCAACGCAGCCATCGTCAGAGTCATCCACGAGACACTCGTTGCGCATGGACTCGACCCGGCACTGGTATATCTTGCGCCGCCGGGACGCGAATGGCTGTCCCCGATCCTCGAAGCGACCGGGACCATTGACCTGGCCATACCGCGCGGTTCGCAGGGGCTGATCGACTTCGTGCGCGACACGGCGCGCATCCCGGTCATTGAGACCGGTGCGGGGATCGTCCACACCTATGTCGATGCCAGTGCAGACCCTGAAAAAGCCAGGGGAATCGTGACCAATGCCAAGTCAAGAAGGGTCAGCGTCTGTAACGCATTGGACACGCTGGTTTTGCACCGCAACTTATTGCCCGGTCTACCGGCACTGTTGGCGGAACTGGGCGAACAGCACGCCGTGGAGGTGTTCGCCGATGACCCGGCATACGAAACACTCAATGGAAACTACGCCGGTCCGCTTAAACGGGCCGAAGCTCAACATTTCGGCACCGAGTTCCTGTCACTGAAAATGTCCGTGAAAACGGTCGCTGACCTCGATGAGGCGCTGGAGCACATCCGGCGATTCAGTTCGAAGCACTCCGAGGCCATCGTGGCCGAAGACCCATCCATTATTGAGCGCTTCCTGAACGAGGTCGATGCCGCGGCCGTTTACGCCAATGCATCGACTGCATTTACCGACGGTGCCCAGTTCGGCATGGGCGCCGAGATCGGCATCAGCACCCAGAAGCTGCACGCGCGCGGTCCCATGGCGTTGCCCGAGTTGACATCCTACAAGTGGGTTGTTCGTGGATCGGGCCAGACCCGCCCTTGAGCGTGATCGATTTACTGGGTCTGCAGCGATTCACAAAGGGGAACGTTGCTGGGCAAAACCCGGGTCAACGTCATCTGGCCTGACAGTCCTGGGCCCGGGAAGTTGTAGGTCAGAACAGCCTCGTTACACGAGTTAAAAACAATTTTGATGGTGCCATAAGCGCCATCCTGCATCGCCAGCGGCGTGTCGGAGTTGAACGCACCGCCGGACGTCAGTTCTGCACTGAGTGTTGCCGTATTGCCCGAGAACGTGCCGCTGCCGGTTACCCAGCGCTGGTCTTCGGCGCCAAATATCGCGACTGGACCGGCGACAGGCACCTGCGAATCGAAACTGAACCAGGAAAGAAAAAATACGCCGAGGTTTTCGTAGACCGTGAAAAACAGGCCCTGTAACGGCGCCTGCTCACTGACCCAGGCATCGTTCATGCCCTGGTTGATGGCCACGATTTGCGCCTGACCGACGCCTGAGAATACATAGACCGCACCCGAAGACAGCACCGAATTGTCTTCCTGGTCAGCGTCCAGGCCACCTGCGACGCCATTGGCGCGGCTGGCGCCAATGGCCATCCTGTCGCCATCCAGGTCTACCGCGTCACCAAACGTATCCCCCGCATCCGGATTGGAAGCCTTGATATAGGCCGTTTGCTGCCACTGGCCATTTAAACGTTCGAACAGGTAGGTTGCCCCCGCGTTGATATTGCTGTCGTCATCCTGGTCACCATTGATACCGGTCGCCGCACTGCTCTCGCCATTGGCGCCCACCAGCAGGCGGTCGCCATCAAGCGCTACGGAAAAGCCGAACTGGTCGCCAAAGCCCGGGTTCGAAGACTTTACGTAGTCGGTCTGTTGCCAGGTCGAAGCCGTTCGTTCAAACAGGTAAGCCGCGCCGGCCTGGCCAATGGTATTGTTGTCCTGGTCACCGTTCAGACCGGTCGCGTTGCTATTTTCATTGGGCGCACCTACGGCGAGGCGATCGCCCTCAATATCCAGGGACGTGCCGAATCCATCGGCCCTCCCGGTATTCGATGCCTTGATGTAAGCCTGTTGGCTCCAGGCGCTACCGTTACGCACAAATGCGTAGACCGCTCCGGCAAAAGGCGCTTCATCGTCATTTTGGTTGGCGTTGATACCGCTCGCTGCGCTGGCCTCGTTGGGCACGCCAACGACCAGCGTATTGCCAGACAGGTCCAGTGTTGTGCCGAATTGGTCGCCCTGCACAAAGAAGGAGTTCGGCCCACCCATCTGCCCGCCAGCGGTCGGATTGGATGCCTTGATGTAGGCTTGCTGACTCCAGCTATTGCCGCTCCTGCTGAACACGAACACCGCACCGGTATCGCGATTGTCTCCGAAGGTTTCAATGGTGGTATAAGACTGGCTGGCGTTGACTCCCGATGACAGGCTGTCATCTGCTGGTGCGCCCACCGCGATGGTGTCGCCGTCGATCGCGACAGCCGCTCCAAAAAAGAAAGTATTGAAATTGGGTACAACCTGCGGCGTGTTGGAGGCTTTCAGGTAAGCCTGCTGGTTCCAGATTCCGTTGTTGCGCACAAACACGTATGCCGCCCCGGCATTGATAATGGAATTGTCATTCTGATTGCCATTTACGCCGCGCGCGCTGCTGCGTTCTTCAGGCGCTCCGACGACCAATGTATTGCCGCTCATGGCGATCGAATTACCGAACTGATCACCCGGGTTTCCGAATACATCGCCTCCATTGGTATTTGAGGCCTTGATGTAGGCCTGCTGAACCCATTGGCCATCTTGCCTGACATAGACCCATACCGCGCCCGCCTGTGGCGCCGAGTTATCCGCCTCGTTGCCATTGATGCCAACCGCCGAGCTACCGTCGTTGGAAGCGGCCACCACCAGCGTGTCGCCTTGCAGGATGACCTGGCCACCGTAAAATTCAGAAACATTGGGGAAATTTGCCCGTGCGAATAATTCCTGATTCAACGCCGCACTGCTCTGCGCCGCGCCAGACTGGATGATCACGGCTTGCCTGTCCCGGTCAGCAAACACTTGCCCGCATGGCAACGCCAGCAGGAAATTCAATATCATAAAAATCCCTGGCCTGCCCGTCGGGGCCGGCCTGAACATGTCCCCACCCAATCCTGTTTCTCCTGCATTCCGGTCAATGGCTGCCGGAAACAATTCTCACAGCCAGAGTATACGGGATGATTCGTAGCGATCAATCAGTGCCATGCACGTTACACGCGTTGTTTTCCACTGATCTGCTTTCGGTGCACTCCAGGCTGCAACTCGGCGCCGTGGCTCCCGAACCCATTGGCAGATTCATCCAGCCGTCCCTGGCTTTCCAGCTCTGCAACAGCGGCGCCTTTGGCGCGACCAAACAGAAAGAATGCCGATTAATCTTGACTAAATATCTGAAATTGCTGAAAATATCATGCTATCTTCCAGATCTCACAGCTTCGTGGCTCCTGGCTACGGGGCCAGATCACGACAGGTTTGGTAAGAAGTGCCAATAGGGCAAGGAAGCAGTTGAGCAAGAAACGGACATTGGTATGAATAGACCACGCATTTTTCTTGCGGACGACCATCGCATCATTCTCGAGGCGTTCCACCGCTTGCTCGAACCGAAATACGAAGTCGTTGGCACCGCCACGGACGGCAGGGAAATGCTTACAAAGGTGGCGAAGCTCAAGCCGGATATCGTCATCCTCGACATTGCCATGCCCAACCTGAATGGTCTCGATGCCGCCAGGAAGCTTAAAAAGCGGTATCCGGATATTCATATCATCTTTCTCACGTCCAGTGAGGAACCGGACCTGGTCGCAGAATCGTTGCGCATCGGTGCGAATGGCTACCTGTTGAAAAACTCCGATGCTGCGGAATTGGATCGCGCAATCGACGTGGTGTTGAAAACCGGAACTTATGTGACGCCGCAGGTCAGTGACGACCGGGCCGATGATTCACCTGTCAGGACCGCGGCGGACCTTGAACCGATTACGCTGACCGTTAGGCAGCGAGAGGTTCTGCAATTGCTCGCCGAGGGTAAAACCATGAAAGAAGTCGCCGCGATCTTGTGCATCACGCCCCGAACGGTTGCGTTTCACAAGTACAGGATCATGCGCAAACTCAACCTTGGCAACAATATTGAATTGATCCAGTACGCGATAAAAAAAGGACTGACCCGCTGAAACAGGCACCTCGTCGATTGTGAGACGGGCACCGGTCAATGCCGGGTGGAAAATTTATAAGAAATCGCGAAACGTTGGAGGCCAAGTGTGCTGACCGGCGATGAATCCATTCAACGCCGGCCAGCGAACCCGGAATCCATTCACACGCCAGCGAGCGCCGAGGGGTCCACGCTCGCCAACGTTGACGGGAGGAATTCCGTTTTCTCCCTAAACGCTGCACCAGTCTCGTTAATGATGCAGTTATATCGACAGACCGGTTCCCCGACGTGGCTGCAGGCTTGCTGGCCCCGCCCTGGCTCTCCCGCCATTCTGCCGTCGATAGATACTCTAGTGCCTGGAGCTGCCGGCGACGACTGTCAATCGTGACAGTCTTTGAGTAATTGCTTTTTCCATCGGATGCCTCTCGTACGCTGCCTGCTAGTCCCGCACGGCGGATTAATCTTCACTTTCAAAAAATTGTTCCCGGGGTGGACAAGGCGAATTGAGGGGTATGGCGCGTCTGGAATGGGTGTCGGCATTGCACTACGATGGGTTTCGACCCGGTGCCTGCACGGACAAATCCGTGCATTACACCGACAACAGTCCGCAAATTGATCGAAGAGAACGGGATGCTTTCAAGGGACGACCGAAGCAAACCATGGCGCGCGCTGACGTTGCTGGCGCTGGCATGGCTGCCGGCCCACCTGCTGGCCCAGGAATCGCTGCTGGTGACCGATGAGTCCGGGGTCTACTCTCTAGGGCCTGTCCTGGAAATCCTTGAGGACCCGGCCGGCCAGTGGACGATCGAAGATGTCCGGTCTGCAGCGTTTTCCAACCGGTTTGAGCGCAGCACATCGGAAATTCTGAACCTTGGCTTCACATCCTCGGCGATCTGGACGCGCGTCGACGTGCGCAACCTGGACCAACAGAACGGCAGGTGTTTCCTGGAAATCGTCTACCCTTTACTGGATCGCATCGAGCTCTACATCGTCACCTCCGATGGCCGTGTTGACAGGCGGGTATCGGGCGATGCGCTGCCGTTCTCCGAGCGCGGCCTGCGTCACCACAATTTTGTTTTCGAGCTGCCGTCTGTAGACCAGGCCTCGATTTATTTGCGCTTTGAATCGCAGAGCTCGCTGACGCTGCCAATGAGAATCTGGAAGCAGGATGCGTTTCTTGCGCACGCCACGCGTGAGGAACTTGTATTCGGTCTTTACTACGGCTTCATGCTGGCCATGATGATTTACAACCTGTTCATTTTCTTCAACCTGAAGCACAGGAGCTACCTTTTCTATGTCGCTTCCCTGGCCTGTTTCACCCTGCTGCAGTTATCAATGGACGGGCTTGCCTTCAGGTATCTTTGGCCGGATGATCCGTGGCGCAATAACATTTCAATTCCGCTGCTGATTGGTGCGTCGTTCTTCTGGAGCATTCTTTTCGTCCAGGAGTTCATGGACAGCAAGCGCTGGGCGCCTTCATTGAACAAGCTGGCGACTGCATGCGTGTATCTTTCGCTGGTGTTGATACTGGTCAGTATCGTGACCAGCTACGCCTTCAGCATTCGGCTTGCAATGGCGCTTGCCGTGATGATTCCGGTGGTCTTTTTTGCCCTTTCGCTGCGCTGCGTCATCATGGGTTCCCGGCCTGCCCGGTTTGTACTCGGCGCTTTTGTGCTGGTGCTGGCAGGGTCGGTAATTACCGCCCTGAGTGTCAGTGGCGTCATGCCCTTCAGCGCGATGTCGAGCAGCAGTTTACAGGCGACCTCCGCGTTGCAGGTGCTGCTGCTTTCACTCGGGCTTTCAGACCGCATCAATCAAATTCGCAAGCAAAGCGAGAGAACCTCGGAACAGTTGAAACTGACCAACAGGGAATTGCGCGACTACCAGGAGAATCTCACGCAGCTGGTTGACCTGCGAACCCGTGAACTGAATGCTTCAAAAGAAGCCGCCGAGGCCGCAAGCAATGCGAAGACGGTGTTCCTCGCAAACATGAGCCACGAGATCCGAACGCCGTTGAATTCCATCATTGGATTCAGCCAGATTCTGTCCAACCGCAAGGAATGGCGGGACACGTCCGACGAGTCCCGAAAATACCTGGAGTACATCAAGCTCAGTGGTGAGACCTTGCTGCAACTCATCAACAGGATCCTGGACCTGTCCAGGATTGAAGCAGGGAAAATGCAATTGTCGCTGGACCGCTTCAACGTCCGGCACTTGCTGCAGCAGGTCTTCGAGGTGAACTCTGTCCAGGCCCATTCCAAGCAACTGGTGTACGAACTGGAAATCGACTCGGACACCCCGACGATGATCGTTTCAGACAGGAAACTGCTGACCGAAGTGATGATGAATGTCATCAGCAACTCGATCAAGTTTACGCCTGAACGCGAAGACGTAAGGGTCCAGCTGGCGCTTGAAGACCACAGGCTGAAATTCAGCGTAAAGGACATGGGCGTCGGCATACCCGAAGACAGGCAAGCCGCGGTATTTGAAAGTTTCGTGCAGGCCGACGGCAGCACGACCCGGAAGTTCGGGGGTTCGGGTCTCGGACTGTCCATCACCAAGCAGATCGTGGAGCTGTTGGATGGAGAGATCAGCGTGGACAGCCAGGCGGGTAAAGGCTGCTGCATCACGATTTGGATTCCTTACGTGGCGCCACTCGAATCGGATCGGGATCAGCAGGCCGAGACGGAGCCGCCACTCCGTTTTGCTGCCGGCAGTGAAGTCTTACTAATCGAGGATGACCAATTGAACCGGGAGATGATGCGAGCCATGATCGAAGACTTCGGCATCACCGTCCACTACGCTGAGAATGGTCAGGCTGGCGTCGAAAAGGCCCGGGAACTGGTTCCCGACTTGATCCTGATGGACCTGCACATGCCGGATATGGATGGGTTTCAGACCACGGCAGCGATTCGCGCTAATCCCGAATGTGAGGCCATTCCCATTGTCATGGTTTCAGCCGATGCGTTCACTGACCAGCAAGACGTGGCTCGACAGTTGGGCATCAAGGATTACCTGACCAAACCACTGGAGACACGCGACCTGCGGTCAATTCTCAAAAAATACCTGAGTCAGCCCACGCGCCCGGGCGACGCCTAGTTATTTGTCCGGAGCGGCCGGCAAAGCGTCAGTTTTCGATCAGCTTGCCCAGCGCATCGGCAGTGCGCACCCAGCATTTCATCAGCAATGACACCAATGGATCGATTTGCTGCGGATCTTCTGATTTGGCCGCTCGCCCGAGCTGGTCGCTGAGGGCGGCCAGCCGTTCTGCGCCTACTGCCAAAGAGGCGCCTTTCAGCGCATGGGCGTGCCAGATCACACCACTGAATTCCCTGCCGGCCGAAGCGGATTCGACTCCGGACACGTTTTCAGGGGCAGTTTCCAGGTAAATTTTTACCAGGCGACGCTTGACGTCCGGCCTGTCATCGAAACGATTCAGAAGAGCCGGGTTGATCAGCGACGGCATGGACGGGAAGCCTCGGGCAGTACCAAAATTTCTGTCAGAACTCGCACCAAGCGATTATCCCTGATTCCGGCCATTCATCAAGCACCCGCTCCGGCCGGTAGCCTTCATTCAATGCTCGGTGCTTTACGCCGTCGACTTGCCGTCGAAAACAAACCGGCCATCACGTGCACCCACGATGACAACCTCGCCGGGCTCGATATCACCCGACAGGATTTTTTGCGCCAACGGGTTCTCCAGTTCAGTCTGGATGGCCCGCTTCAGCGGCCTGGCGCCGTACACCGGATCGAAGCCCGCTTCGCCCAATAATTCCAGCGCCTCGTCCGACACTTCCAGGCCAAGGCCTGCACCCACCAGGCGCTGACGTAAGCGGCCAAGCTGGATACCGGCGATCAGCTTGATCTGTTCACGGTCGAGCGGATGAAACACCACCAGGTCATCCACGCGGTTGATGAACTCCGGCCGGAAATGCTGGCCGACCACTTCCATGACCGCTGCTTTCATTTCGTCATAATCTCCGCCTGACAGCTCCTGGATACGCTGGGAACCAAGGTTTGAAGTCATGACGACCACGGCATTGCGGAAATCCACCGTGCGGCCATGTCCATCGGTCAGGCGCCCGTCGTCGAGAACCTGCAGCAGGATATTGAACACGTCGTGGTGTGCCTTTTCGATTTCATCGAGCAGGATCACCGAGTAGGGCCGGCGGCGCACGGCCTCGGTCAGGTAGCCGCCTTCCTCGTAGCCGACATATCCCGGCGGAGCGCCGATCAGCCTCGCCACCGAATGCTTCTCCATGAATTCGGACATGTCGATACGCACCATGGCATCCTCGGTGTCGAACATGAATTCAGCCAGCGCCTTGCATAACTCGGTCTTGCCAACACCTGTAGGTCCCAGGAACAGGAAAGAGCCGATCGGCCGGTTCGGATCCGACAGCCCGGCGCGGGACCTGCGGATTGAATCCGCTACCGCCCTGACCGCCTCGTCCTGGCCAACCACGCGCTGATGGACTTTTTCCTCCATGCGCAGCAGCTTGTCGCGTTCGCCTTCGAGCATGCGCGTCACCGGGATGCCGGTCCAGCGCGAGACGATCTCGGCGATTTCATCTTCGGTCACGCGGTTGCGCAGCAACTGGAAGTTCTCGACATCGCCTTCCTCGGCCTGCTGTAACTGTTTCTCCAACTCCGGTATACGCCCGTACTGCAGCTCCGACATGCGGGCCAGGTCCTGGGCACGCATCGCCGTCTCGAGCTCCGCGCGGCTGCGTTCGAGATCTTCCTTGATATGCGTGGCGCCCTGCACGGCCGCCTTTTCTGACTTCCAGATTTCCTCGAGGTCGGAAAATTCACGTTCCATGTCTGCGATTTCGGCCTCGAGGTCTTCCAACCGTTTCAGCGAAGCTTCATCGGACTCTTTTTTCAATGCCTCGCGCTGGATTTTTTGCTGGATCAGCTTGCGCTCAAGCCGGTCCAGCGCTTCGGGCTTGGAGTCGATTTCCATGCGGATTCGGGACGCGGCCTCATCCATCAGGTCTATGGCCTTGTCCGGCAACTGGCGGTCGGAGATGTATCTGTGCGACAGCGTCGCGGCGGCCACCAGCGCCGGATCTGTGATATCAACACCGTGGTGCACCTCGTAGCGTTCCTGCAGACCACGCAGGATTGCAATGGTGTCTTCCACCGACGGTTCATCAACCAGCACTTTCTGGAAACGCCGCTCCAGCGCCGCGTCTTTCTCTACGTACTTGCGGTATTCATCCAGTGTCGTGGCGCCCACGCAATGCAGTTCGCCGCGCGCCAGAGCGGGCTTGAGCATGTTGCCGGCATCCATTGATCCCTCGGCCTTTCCGGCGCCCACCATGGTGTGCAGCTCGTCGATGAACAGGATGATGTTGCCTTCCTGTTTCTTCAGGTCACTGAGGACTGCCTTGAGCCGCTCTTCGAACTCGCCGCGGAATTTTGCCCCGGCAATCAGCGCGCCCATGTCGAGGCTCAGCACACGCTTGCCGCGCAGGCTTTCGGGCACCTCGTGGTTGACAATGCGTTGCGCCAGGCCCTCGACGATTGCGGTTTTTCCCACCCCGGGCTCACCAATCAGCACCGGGTTATTCTTGGTTCGCCGTTGCAACACCTGGATGCAGCGGCGGATTTCCTCGTCACGTCCGATGACCGGATCGAGCCGCGACTGCTCGGCACGCTCGGTCAGGTCAATGGTGTATTTTTCCAGCGCCTGTCGCGACTCTTCGGCATTCGGGTCAACGACCTGTTCCCCGCCGCGCATGTCGTCAATGGCTTTTTCGATGGACTCGCGGCTGGCGCCCGCCTTTTTCAACAGGTCGGCCAGGACGCCCTTGAGCTCCAGCGCCGCCAGCACGAACAGCTCGCTGGCGATGTACTGGTCGCCGCGCTTTTGCGCAATCTTGTCAGTGACGTTCAACAGGCGCCCGGTTTCGTTCGACAGGTTCACTTCACCCGCGGCGCCGGACACGCGAGGCAAACCCTCGATGCGTTCGCCAAGTTGCGAGCGCAGGTGATTGACGCGCACCCCGGCGCGCGTCAGCAGGTGGCGAATCGAACCTCCTTCCTGGTCCAGCAACGCGACCATCACGTGGGCCGGCTCGATCAACTGGTGATCCATGCCCACGGCGAGGCTCTGCGCCTCGGCCAGCGCCAGCTGAAACTTGCTGGTTAATTTTTCCATTCTCATGAATGTTTCCTCAATTTCGTGGCGGCCGTGCAATGGCCGCAGATGCAGCAGAAATGAGGGCTTTAGGGGGTTAAATCAAGCGTTTAGGAAGGGTGGTTTTGACGCAAGTCAGGCCGCCTCAAGTTACAAGCAGACGCTCAAGTACCGCTTGATAAATGGCTTCGAGACGCGCCAGGTCCTCGATGGGCGTGTTCTCGTTAACCTGGTGGATGGTCTGATTCAGCAGTCCGAATTCGACCACTTCAGTGCCCAGGGGGGCGATAAAGCGTCCGTCGGATGTGCCGCCGCCGGTATTCAGTTCAGGGTTTGCATCGAGCTGGTGCTGAACCGTATCGACAAGCGCCTGCCTGAGCGCACCAGGCTCGGACCTGAATGGCTCGCCGGAAACGCGCCACCGAAGGCGATAATTTTCCACACCATGTTCCTTCAGCAATGCCTCCACCCGCTTCCGCAGGTCATCGGATGGTGACTGCGGTGCGTTTCTGAAATTGAATTTCAGTTCCAGGTGTCCCGGTGTCACGTTTTCAGCGCCGCTACCGGCTTTGATGCTGGCAACCTGGCAGTGGCTGGGCGGGTAGTCCTCATCACCTTCGTCCCAGGCCTGTTCCGTCAGCGCAGCAAGGAACGGTCCGATGCGGTGTACCGGGTTGTCGATGGCATGCGGGAATGCGGTGTGGCCCTGGATGCCGTCCACGACCAGGCAAGCATGAATCGAGCCGCGCCGGCCGATGCGGATGGTGTCCCCGAACTTTTCCTGCGAGCTGGGCTCTCCGACCAGGCAATAATCAGGCGCCCTACCGCGCTTTTTCAGTACTTCCGCCACGGTGCGAATACCGTGCTCGGCAAGGCCCTCTTCATCACTGGTCAGCAACAGGCCGGCCTGCCCCGAATGGTCGGGATACAGCTCCGCGAAACGCTCCAGCGCCGTCACCATGGCCGCTACCGCGCCTTTCATGTCGGCTGCACCGCGACCGTAGAGGCGTCCATCGCGCGCCTGCGGATCGAAAGGCGGCGAATGCCAGTCTTCCAGCGGCCCTGGCGGTACGACATCGGTGTGCCCCAGGAACCACAATGAAGGCGAACCTTCGCCGCGTGTCACCAGCAGGTTGCTGACATCTTCACAATACAGCCATTCAACCGCAAACCCAGCTTGTTGCAGGCGATCGGCGATCAAGCGCTGGCAGCCGGCATCATCCGGTGTGATCGAAGGCCGGGCAATCAGCGCGCTGGCGAGTTGGAGCACCTCGCTCACGGACTGATCCTCGAGCCGGATTTTCGGTGGGCCGTGGCCGGACCGTACGAGGCAGGAGGCCGAGTTCGAGCTCCCATGGACGGGTTCACAGCGTGTCCGGACAGGGCCCACCATGAAGCCGGCATTTCACCTGTTGATATCATCGCGTTTTCTCCAACAGATCGTTTCTAACAGATGCGCTGAATCCCACGGCGATGATTTCCCTGCTGGCTGAGAACACCGGCCGCTTGAGCAGCGTCGGAAATTCCAGTATCAGCGCTGCGACATCGTTGGCGTTGCGCTGCGACTCGTCGAGTTGGCGCCAGGTCGTGCTGCGGCGATTGAGCAGTTGCTCGGCAAATTCGGAGTCCAGCCATGCCTCGATGGTGGATCGATCCAGACCGTCCACACGCAGGTCGTGAAACCGGTGTTCGATACCTTGCCCTTTCAGCCACTTCAGGGCTTTGCGGCAGGTGTCACACTGCTTGATGCCATACACGACAACCATCAGGTTCGGTGGTCCGCCTGGCGCAGCAGTTCGTTGATGCTGGTCTTGGAACGGGTTTGTTCGTCCACGCGCTTGACGATAATGGCCGCATTAAGCGAGTAACTGCCGTCTTTGGCAGGCAATGATCCCGGCACCACGACCGAGCCGGCGGGAACGTGGCCGCGCAGGATTTCACCGGATTCCCGATCATAAATGCGCGTACTTTGGCCAATGTATACACCCATCGAAATGACGCTGCCCTTGCCGACGATCACGCCCTCGACGATTTCAGAGCGCGCGCCGATAAAGCAATCATCCTCGATAATGGTGGGCGTGGCCTGCAAGGGCTCCAGCACGCCGCCGATGCCCACGCCGCCGGACAAATGCACCCCCGCCCCCACCTGGGCGCATGACCCCACCGTCGCCCACGTGTCAACCATCGTACCCGGACCAACAAAAGCGCCGATATTGACATAACTGGGCATCAGCACGGCATCACGCCCGATAAATGCGCCGCGCCGCACCGTGGCCGGTGGCACGACACGCGCACCTGTGTGACCAATTGATGAACGGTCTTCGGCGCCCCAGCGTAAAGGCACCTTGTCAAAAAACCGCGTATGACCGCCCTCGATCTCGACATTGGGGTGCAGACGAAAATACAGCAACACGGCTTTCTTCAGCCATTGGTTGACGTGCCATCCGTCAGCACGGGGCTCAGCGACCCTGACCGTACCGTTTTCGAGCATCTCGATGCACTGTTGCACCGCATCGCGCAACGCCCGGGGTGCCGTATCCGGCCCGAATTCGCTACGCTGCTCGAAACCGCTCTCGAGCGTTTCACGCATCTTCTGCAATTGTTCCGGGGAAGGTGCACTCATCGCATCAGGCCCGGTTCCAGATTGGTTTCATTGCTTCCACGAGTTTCGCCTTTGCAGCTTCATCGAGCAGTTGATTATTCTGGTCGGTCACCAGGAATGTATCTTCCACCCGGTCACCGAGGGTCGCAATCATCGCATCATGGATGCGAATTTCACAGGCCACCATCGCCGAAGCGAGTTGCGACAACAACCCCGGCTGGTCGGTACAGGACAATTCCAGCGCGGTGACCGTTCCCGAACGCGCCGTGTCCCAGCCGATCCGCGGCGGGGCAATGAACGGCCGCAATCGACGTGGCACCCGCCGCGTGACCGGCGATACCAGTTCACGATTGAGGAGCACTTTTTGCAGCTTTCTCACCAGCTTTTCGCTGTCGGAATCCGCCATGACCTTGCCTCGCGCATTCAGGACCTGGAACAGGTCAAAGGCACGCTTGTCCGAACCGGTAAACACGCGAGCGGTGAGCACATTCAGACCCATCTCGTCGAAAATTGCCGTGCTGCTCGCAAACAGGCCGGTGTAGTCCGGCGCGCTGACCAGAACCTCGGAGATGCCAAGGTCCTTGCGGCGGCGGACCGCCACCAGCGCCGCCTGCGGGTCAGCGGCATTGCAGACGGCATCAATAGCCCATGTCAGCTGGCCGGTGGAAAGGCGCAGAAATACGCCTTCGGGCAGGTGCCGCGTTGACCGCTCAACCCGTGAATCGGACAGCCCCCTTTCTTTGAGTCGATCCAGTACCAATGCCCGCGAGTGGGCAAGGCGGGATTCGTAGTCAGCGTCAAGCTTGCCATCACTGGCCAGGGCGAGATGTGCAGTCTGGTAGAGCTCCCGCAACAGTCCTGACTTCCAACTGTTCCAGAGCTTTGGACTGGTCGCCGAAATATCCGCAACGGTCAGCAAATACAGGTAACGTAGCCGCCAGGCATAGGCCATGTGTCCGGCAAATTCCTGTACGACCTCGGGGTCGGAAATGTCCTTGCGCTGGGCGGTCTGGGACATCAGCAGGTGATGCTCCACCAGCCATGCGACCAATTTGGTCTCGTCCGAGTCCAGGCCCAGCTGCCGGCAGAATTCAGCGGCGTCGACCGCGCCCAGTTCGGAGTGGTCACCGCCCCTGCCCTTGGCGATATCGTGAAACAGCGCCGCCAGGTAAAGTAACTCCGGCTTCTGGATTTCCCTGAACACCTGGGCCATTCCCGGATAGGTTGGCGCGTACTTGCCATAGGCGAAGCGCCGCAGGTTGCGCACCACGAACAGAATATGCTGATCGACGGTGTAGGCGTGAAACAGGTCAAATTGCATACGGCCGGTAATCGAGGAAAACGCGGGCAGCAGGGCCGCGAGCACTCCGTAGCGGTTCATTCGTTGCAGCTGCGTGTAGATGCCCTCCGCCTGGCGCAATAATTTCAGAAATGCCTGCAACGCGCCGGGGACTTCTTGCAGCGGGTTCCGAAGCTGTCGCAGCCCCTCGTGAATCGCCCGGATCGCGCTGGCGCGTAAGCCCCGCACATCGGGACGGCGGGCCAGTAGCACGAATACCTCGACCATTGCCGCGGGGCGCTGCAGAAACAGGGAATCCCTGTTCAGCCCGAGATAGCCATTGATCAGCACAAAGTGCTCACCCAGCGGTTCGCCGGGTCCAACGGCCTGGTCCACGAGTTTTTCGCGGAACAGTTGCAACAGCACATCGTTCAGCCGTTCCAGGCGCATGACGACGCGGTAATAACGTTGCATGAATGCCTCGACCGCCTCGTTGGTGTCGCCCGGTTCGCCAAAACCCAGTTGCTCAGCAACTTCACGCTGGTATTCAAACAACAGGCGATCCTCGGGCCGGCCACTGAGCACGTGCAGGGCGAAACGCACTTCCCAGAGGAATTGCCGACCGGCATGTAACTCGCGATATTCGGCCTCGTTCAGAAAGCCGTGATCCACCAGGCCATGCAACGACGCCTCGCCAAAGTGCCGCTGACAAACCCAGCTGATCATCTGTATGTCGCGTAGCCCGCCGGGGCCTTCCTTGATATTGGGCTCCAGGTTGTAGGCAGTGTCGCCAAACCGTTCATGCCGTTCTACCTGCTCCTGGTACTTGGCCTGGAAGAACGCGGCAGCCGGCCACAGCTCGTTCGAACTGCAGGCTTGCTGCATTCGTGAAAACAGCTGCGAATCACCCTGTAAAAGCCGGGCCTCCATCAGGTTGGTTGCGGTCACCACGTCTTTTTCCGCTTCCTGCACGCATTGACCGACATTGCGCACGCTGTGACCAAGGTAAAGGCCGGCATCCCACAACAGCGTGAAAAACTGTTCTATGGATTGTTTCAGGTCATCACCCGGCGCTTCGTCGTCCACCAGGATCATCAGGTCAACGTCTGAGTGGGGGTGCAGTTCACCGCGCCCGTAACCGCCAACTGCCAGCAACGCGACAGGATGGCCATCCGGCATCAATGCCTGCCAGGCGATGACCAGAAGTTGGTCAACAACGCCGGCCCTGGCCGCGACCAGCTTGGCCACCGGTTCGCCATTCGCAAATCGTTGCGCGAGGCTTTGTCCAGAAGAATTTATTGCAGATTTCAGCGATTCCAGCCTGGCCGCCGGATCCTCGATAAGCGCCTTGAGGGATTCCAGGTCCGGCAACAAGCTGGCGCCGACAGGCGTTGCCGGCTCTGTTTCAGACACTTTTCCCTGGTTCGGCATGAAAATGCCAGTCGGGATTCAGAGCGGGTCGCCCGGCAACCGTGTCAGCACGTCGTAACCGTTTTCCGTCACTGCAATGGTGTGTTCCCATTGAGCAGACAGACTTCGGTCACGCGTGATCACGGTCCAGCCATCGGGCATCAGGCGCGTGTGGCGCTTGCCGACATTGATCATCGGCTCAATGGTAAAAACCATGCCCGGCACCAGCACCTCGCCGGTTCCGGGGCGCCCGTAATGAAGCACCTGGGGCTCTTCGTGAAAGACCTTGCCGATGCCGTGACCGCAATATTCACGAACGACCGAGCAACTCTGCGCTTCGGCGTATCGCTGAATGGCGTGCCCGATGTCGCCAAGCCGCGTTCCCGGGCGCACCATTTCAACACCAGTGCACATCGACTTGTAGGCAATGTCGCAAATTCTGCTGGCGCGGATCGGTACTTTTCCCACCTGGAACATTTTGCTGGTGTCGCCGTGCCAGCCATCCTTGATGACCGTGACATCAATATTGACGATATCGCCGTCTTTAAGGCGTTTTTCACCGGGGATTCCGTGGCAGACCACGTGATTGACCGAGGTACAGATGGACTTTGGAAATCCCCGGTAATTGAGCGGCGCGGGTATGGCGTCCTGTTCCTGGGTAATGTACTGGTGGCAGATTTCATCCAGCTCGCCGGTGGTAATGCCGGCCTGCACATGATCGCGGACCATGCGCAGAACATCGGCCGCAAGCTGCCCTGCCACGCGCATGCCTTCAATATCGTCAGCACTCTTTAAAACGATGCCGTTGTTTTTACGTTGCAACATATCAATCGTTTCGGATGAACGGGAACACTACAGATGTGGCTTATTGTAGCCGCTTGCAAGCACCTGCGTGATCGCAGGTATTGCACCGGCCCCAACTAATGCCCTATGACCCCGCGGCCCACAAGGAGGATAATCCCCCGAGGTCAGATTATTCATGATTTCCCGTTCCGTGGAATAAGGGAGCAATAGTTCATGCGCCGGTGGTTTCGAAAATTTTTGCCTTTGCTGCTGATAATCGGTTCCATCGTCATCGTCGTCATGCTGGTTCAGATCGCGGCCAGCAAACGTCCGGAACTCAAGGATCAGGCCACTGCCGGGATCCTGGTTGATACCATCGAAGCACAAGTCAAGACACTGAATTTTAAAGTTTATTCCCAGGGTACCGTGAGGCCGCGCACACAAACCTCGCTGGTGTCCGAAGTCAGCGGCAAGGTCGTTTCTGTTTCTGATGATTTTATTGCAGGCGGATTTTTCCGGGAAGGCGAGGTCTTGCTTCAAATCGATCCCAGCGATTACGCAACGGCTGTAAAAAGGGCCGAGGCTGCACTGGCCTCACGCCAGGCCAAGCTGGCCGATGAGCAGGCCCGTTCTGAACAGGCGCTCCGAGACTGGCGAAACCTCGGGCGCAAGGGCGAGCCGTCAGACCTGGTTTTAAGAAAGCCGCAATTGCAGGACGCGGTGGCCAATGTCAATGCCGCCGAAGCGGACCTTCAGAAAGCCCGCAGGGATTTACAGCGTACCCGTATCACCGTGCCTTATGACGGCCTGCTGAAGGAAAAACTGGTGGATATCGGGCAGTACGTGACGCCGGGCACCCGCCTTGGAGTCAGTTTTTCCATCGAGTCTGCAGAGGTCCGTTTGCCGTTGTCCAAGGATGATGTCGCCTTCCTGCAACTTCCGTCAGCGGTCGAAGCGCAGGAAACACCGTTCCCGCCGACCACGCTGTACTCCACCGAGGCCGGAACCGTGCGCCAGTGGCAAGCCCAGATCATTCGCACCGAAGGCGTGGTCGACGAGGTCAGCCGGGTTATTTACGCGGTGGCCGAGGTGATCGACCCTTACGGCGTACTGGGCATCAGCCAGCAGGACGAGCTGCGGGTCGGAACCTTTGTCAAAGCTGAAATTGAGGGCGTTGCGGCGGAAAACGTCGTCGTACTGCCACGCTTTGTGCTGCAGGGTGACAACACGGTGCTGGTGGCCAACAGTGACAACAAGCTCGAGGTACGGAAAGTCGCCGTTGTGCGCGCCGAACCGTCGCTGGTTTACCTGTCCGATGGTATTGCCGGAGGCGAAAGGGTCGTTACCACAACGCTCGAAGCGCCGATTCCCGGTACCCGGCTCACCGTGGCCGGCGCAAATCCGGCCGAACCCGAACCCGGGACCAACGCGGTCGTATCAGCGGCTGGAGACGAGCCGTGAGCCGCAACCCGTATGAATCACTGATCGAATGGTTTGCGCGAAACTCGGTCGCAGCCAACCTGCTGATGATTATCCTGCTTGCTGGTGGGCTGGTCTCCGCGCTGACGATCAAGAAGGAATCCCAGCCTAAGATCGAGACCAACGTGATCACGATCAGCATGCCATTTTTGGGCGCCACCCCGGAAGATGTCGAAGAGGGCGTGCTGGTCAAGATTGAGGAAGCGATCCAGGACATCGAAGGCATCAAGGAAATCATCTCTACCGGCCGCCGCGGCAGCGGCACGGTGCAGGTCGAAGTGGTCGCCGACTACGATGTGCTCG
>JABDJL010000187.1 GCA_013002505.1 Lysobacterales bacterium
CGAGCAAAGAAAAGGTACCCGCTACAGCTGGCGGAGCCAGCAGCGGAACCCAGCAGCGTCAGCTACGAAGAAAGACGATCGCGGGCAGGTGCCCGCTCCCACAGCCGCTGGCAGGCGCACTGGAATCGCGACCAGCGGTCGCTCCTATATCGCGGCGAGGGCGCCGCTCCTACAAGAGCATCGCGGGCGGGTGCCCGCTCCTACAAGAGCATCGCGGCGAGGACGCCGCTCCTACAAGAGCTTTGCGGGCGTAGCCCGCAACCCCTACACGGCGATCGGCGCGCGAATTGCCTCGTGGCATTGGTAATCGCGCAGTTCAAAATCCTCGTAACGGAATTCGAACAATGACTTCACATCCGGGTTGATGTGCATCGTGGGCAGGGGAAATGGTTCGCGCTGCAACTGCGTGTGGACCTGGTCGAGGTGGTTCAGGTAGATATGGCAATCGCCCAGCGTGTGTACGAAATCCCCGGGCTCCAGGTCACTGACCTGCGCGATCATCATTGTCATCAGCGCATAGGATGCGATATTGAACGGCACGCCGAGAAACGCATCGCCACTGCGCTGGTAGAGCTGGCAACTCAGGCGGCCGTCCGCCACGTGGAACTGGAACAGCGTGTGGCACGGCGGCAAGGCCTGCAGCCCCGCCGAGGCGTTTTCACTCGGGCTGACCGACTCGTCCGGCAGCAAGGCCGGATTCCAGCCCGAGATGATCAACCGGCGGGAGTCCGGGCGGCTGCGCAGGTCATCGAGCAGATTGCATATTTGGTCAATGTGCCCGCCGCCCGGGGCCGGCCAGCTGCGCCACATGGCGCCATAAATCGGCCCCAGCTCACCTTCTTCGTCCGCCCACTCATTCCAGATACGAACACCGTTTTCGTTCAGGTACGCGATGTTGGTGTCCCCTTTCAGGAACCACAACAGCTCGTGGATGATGGACTTCAGGTGCAGCTTCTTGGTGGTCACCGCCGGAAACCCGTCGGACAGCTTGAAGCGCATCTGGTAACCGAAATGGCTGATTGTGCCGGTGCCGGTGCGGTCCGATTTCCGCGTGCCGTGCTGGAGAATATCCCTGAGAAACTGCAAATAGGTCTGCATGCGTACCCGCCCTGATCAGCCCGCCGCACCGGCGCGATGGGCACGGGCCATGATCAGCAGGCCTACGATGACCATCGGCAACGACAGCAGCATACCCATGGTAACCCAGTCCGCGAACAGGAAACCCAGGTGCGCATCCGGTTCGCGGAAAAACTCCGCCAGCATCCGGAATACGCCATAGCCGGCGAGGAACAGTCCGGACACCGCGCCAGCCGGCCGCGGCCGCGCCGAGTAAACGATCAGGATGATGAACAAGGCCAGGCCTTCGAGGCCGGCCTGGTACAACTGGCTGGGGTGGCGCGCATAGCCATCCAGCAGGCCCGAGCGCCAGGCCGCTTCCAGGGTCTGGCCACTGTAGGCTTCCGGCGGGACGGCGCCGGGAAAGATCACTGCCCAGGGCGCGTCGCTGCTCCGACCCCACAGTTCACCGCCGATGAAATTGCCGATGCGCCCGAACGCCAGGCCGAGCGGCGCCATCGGGGCGACAAAATCCGCCACCTGCCAGAAGCCCCGACCGGTCTTGCGTGCAAACCACGCCATCGCCGCGATGACACCGAGCAGGCCGCCGTGGAAGGACATGCCTCCCTCCCAGATACGAAACAGGAACAGCGGGTTTTCCAGCAGGCTTTCGAAGCCGTAGAAAAGAACGTAACCCAGGCGGCCGCCGATGATGACGCCCAGCATTCCGTAGAACAGGAAATCGCCGACCTGCTCCGTAGTCCAGCCCCACCACGGGCGCGTTCGCGCAAGCCGGTTGCCGATCAGCCAGAACGACAGAAACGCCAGCAGGTACATGATGCCGTACCAGTGAACCGCCAGCGGGCCGAGCGAGAATGCGACCGGGTCGAAGTCGATCAGGGCATGGCGGGCGGACATCGGCTTTGGCGGTTTCCGGACAAGGTAGAATCGGGGCACGAGGAGCATAGGCCAGTCGCCCGCGGCAGGCAAGGCGCTCACCAGCCAGGAAGATCTCGATGAATCGATTACAGGACAGCAGCAGCCTGTACCTCAGGCAGCACGCGGACAACCCGGTGCATTGGCAGCCCTGGGACGAGGCCGCATTGGCCCAGGCCCGCGAGCAGGGCCGCCCGGTCCTGCTGTCCATTGGCTACAGCGCCTGTCACTGGTGCCACGTGATGGCGCACGAGTCGTTCGAGGACCCGGCAACGGCCGAGCTGATGAACCGCCTGTTCGTCAACATCAAGGTGGACCGCGAGGAACGCCCGGACCTCGACAAGCTCTACCAGTTGTCACACCAGTTGCTGACCGGACGCGGGGGTGGCTGGCCGCTGACAGTGTTTCTCGACCCGACTGACCATGGCGCGTTCTTCGCCGGCACCTATTTCCCGCCCGAGCCTCGCCACGGCATGCCTGCATTCCAGGAGTTGTTGCACAAAATACGCGACTGGTTTGACGCCAATCGCGGCGCGGTGACCGCGCAGAACCGCCAGTTGCAACAGGCAATCGAGCAGATGCAGGCCTCCGCGTCCCCAGGGGAGGTGGCGCATTCGGAAGACCTGTTCCAGGCAGCTTACGACCAATTCTCCGAGCGGCACGATACCCGGCATGGCGGCTTTGGCGGCGCGCCCAAGTTTCCCCAGGCCCCGCAACTGGCCTTGCTCGATCAAATGGCGCGTTCGAAGGCAGCGTTCGCGGACGGGGCCATCACCATGCTCGACAACACGCTCGAGGCAATGGCGCTGGGCGGCCTGCGCGACCACCTCGACGGGGGCTTTTTCCGCTATACCGTTGACGGCGCATGGACCATTCCGCATTTCGAGAAAATGCTCTACGACAATGCGCAGTTACTGCCGATTTATGCCAGCGCGGCGGCCCGCTCGGGCAAGCGCGTGCTGGCGCAGGCGGCCGAAGGCATCGGCGAATGGCTGTTAACGGAAATGCGCGATGATCGCGGTTGTTTCCATGCCAGCGTGGACGCGGATGCCGATGGCGTGGAGGGCGGCTACCACGTCTGGGATCGCGATGAACTGCGCGCACTGGTAGGCGAAGAAGATTTCGCTGCATTCGCACGCAGCTTCGGCATTGATGAGCCGCCCAATTTCGAGGGCGAGCATTGGCACCTGCGGCGGCGCGACGGGGCGCTGGACGGGTATGAGCCCATTACCCAGCGCCTGCGCACGGCCCGCGAGGAACGCATCCCGCCGGAAACCGACAGGAAGATCCTGACCGCCTGGAATGCCTTGTGCATCACCGGCCTGGCGCGGGCCGGGGTGGCGCTGCAAAAGCCCGACTGGATCAATGCCGCGCAGGAATGCTGGCAGTACCTCCAGGAGCATGCCTGGCGCGATGACCGCCTGTACGCGGTGATCTTCGAGGACCAGGCGCAGTTTCCGGCCTATCTCGACGATCACGCGTTCCTGCTGGAGGCGACCCTGGCCTTGCTGCAGGCGCGCTGGACAGACGGCGGCTTGCCGCTGGCCCGGCGACTGGCGCAACGACTGGCCGAACTGTTCGAGGATCCCCGGGGCGGGTTTTGTTTCACGGCCAGCGACCAGCCATCACCGGTCACACGGCTGTTGCTTTTACAGGACGATGCGACGCCCAACGGCAATGCGAGTGCGGCCATGGGCCTGCTGGATCTCGCCCACCTGGACGGCGATGCGCAAATGCTCGAGCGCGCGCGCCAGGCCGTAGCCCGCTCGGTATCAGACGCGGCCCGCTACCCACTGGCGCACGCGACCGCGCTGCGAGCCCACGATCTACTGGACGCTGCGCCGGCCCAGGTGCTGATCCTGGGCAGTGACCCGGAACAGAAAAACCAGATGCGCGCGGTCGCCGCGCGACACGATCGGCTAAACTGCTTCCTTCTGCCGGAAAGCACGGCAGACCTTCCGGCGCTGATCGGGCGGGACAGGCACGACGGGCCGGCCCTGGCGCTGGTCTGCCGGGACCTGCATTGTCTTCCGCCCGCAACGTCGCCCGGGGCACTCGAGCGGGTGCTGGCTGAGACTTGACCACTTACGGATGATCGGACCATGCTCGAACTGACCCTTCCCAATGTGCATGCGCTCGCGGTGATGATCGTGATTGCCGGCGCGCTGTTCATGTTCGCGCGCGACGATATTCCGCTGGAGACCACCAGCCTGGTCGTGCTGGTGCTGTTGACGGTCGGCTTCCAGCTTTTCCCTTATGGCACGGGCGAGGACGCCCTCAAGCCCAGCGAGTTCTTCCTCGGCTTCGGCAACCGGGCGCTGATCGCGGTCTGCGCCTTGATGATTGTCGGCCAGGGAATGATCCGCACCGGCGCCCTGGAACCGGTGGGCCGGTTGCTGGCCCAGTTGTGGCGCAAGATTCCCGTGTTGTCCCTGCTGCTGACCTTGCTGATCACGGCGGTGCTCAGCGCCTTTATCAACAACACGCCAATCGTGGTGCTGATGTTGCCGATCCTGATCGGGGTGAGCATCAAGACCGGCATTTCCTCCTCCGGCGCGCTGATCCCGATGGGCTTTGCGAGCATTCTCGGCGGCATGGCGACCACCATCGGCACCTCCACCAACCTGTTGGTGGTCAACGTCGCGGCCGACCTCGGCATGAACCGGTTCAACATGTTCGATTTCATGATGCCGGTGCTGATCGCCGGCAGCGTGGCCGTCCTGTACCTGTGGCTGATTGCGCCCCGACTGATACCCGAACGCCAGCCGCCGATGAGCCGGGGCGTATCCCGCGTGTACACCGCGCAGATCCGGCTCAACGAGGACAGCCCGGTGGTGGGCAAGTCGCTCGCCGAGGCCATTACCCGCGCCGGCGAGTCATTCAACGTCGAAACCATTCAGCGCGGCCCCGGCGTGTTCATCAACCCGCTGCCCGATGTCCAGTTGCGCGAGGGCGATCGCCTGACCACCAGTGACACCCAGGCCAACCTGCGGGAGTTTGCCCGCCTGCTCGGCGGCACGCTGTTCTCCGGCGACCACGAGGTGGACGCCAGCCACCCGCTGACGGCGGAAGGCCAACAGATCGCCGAAGTCGCGATCACGCCCGCGTCGCGGCTCAACGGTACGCGCATCGGCAACGCACAGCTGTTTTCCCGCTACGGCCTCAGGCTGCTGGCCTTCAATCGCTTCGAGGGCATGGAAGGGCCCGAATCCCCCGGCCTGGACCAGGTGCGCCTGCGCAGCGGCGATGTGCTGTTGATCCAGTCCACCCAGGCCAACCTGGTCAATCTCAAGGAGTCCACCGACTTCCTGGTGCTGGACGGCAGCATCAACCTGCCGCGCACCCGCAAGGCGCCGATCGCCCTGCTGACGATCATCGCCGTCGTTGCCCTGGCGGCATTCCGGGTCATGCCGATCGAAATAAGCGCCGTGCTCGGGTCGCTGTTCCTGATCCTGACCGGTTGCCTGAACTGGAAAGAAGCCATGAGCGCGCTCAGCACCCAGGTAATCCTGATCATCGTCGCATCACTGGCCATGGGTTCGGCGTTGCTGCAAACCGGCGGCGCGGACTACCTCGCCAACGCCTTCGTGGCGATCACCTTCGGCGCGCCGCCCTCAGCCGTGCTGGCCGGGCTGATGCTGATGATGGCGGTGCTGACCAACGTCGTATCGAACAATGCCGCCGCGGTGATCGGCACGCCGATCGCGATCGGTATCGCGCAGCGCCTGGGCCTGCCACTGGAGCCTTTCGTGCTGGCGGTGCTGTTCGGCGCCAACCTCAGTTTCGTCACGCCGATGGCCTACCAGACAAACATCCTGATCATGAACGCCGGCGGCTACAAGTTCGGCGATTTCGTGCGCGTGGGCCTGCCGCTTTCCATCGTCCTGTGGGTGGTGCTCAGTGGCGTGCTGATCTGGGCGTACGGGTTGTAGGAGGCTAGGATGCGGAGAGGCTAAGATGCTAGGTTAATGTTCCTGACCCACAACGCGCAGCCTCCTGGCCTCCTGGCCTCCGAACCAATGACAACATGAACAACATGAACAACATGAACGACAGGCATATCAAGACATGAATTCAGCCACTAAGGAAGTCGTCCGCCACGGGCCCTACCCTGAACTGACCCCGGTCGCGGTACTGGTCGGTTATTTTCTCGGCGCCGTCATCGCGGTCAGCATCGGCTACGCGGCCCTGATCCTTGGTTTTTCAATAGAAGGATCGGAGCTGGCAGCCATCCTGGGCTTCGCGATCCTGCGGGGCATGCTGCGGCGCAACAGCATCATCGAGAACAACATCGTGCAAACGGTCGCCAGTGGCGTCAACGGCGCCTCCAGCGGACTGATGTTTTCCGTCCCGGCCATCTTCATTCTCGGCTACGGCACGGACTTCAACCCGATCCTGCTGACCTTCGGGGCGATCGCCGGTGCGTTTCTCGGCATTGGCTTCATCATTCCGCTGCGCAAGCAAATGATCGACTACGAGCGGCTGACCTACCCCGGCGGCGTCGCGGTGGCGACCATTCTGAAATCGCCCGGCGCCGGCATTCGCAAGGCCATGTTCCTGCTCACCGCCGCGGTGATCAGCGGCGGGCTGCATTACGCCAGCCAGGCCACCGGCGTGGAATACTGGGATCTCGGCGGCCAACTGGGTTGGCCGGATTACATGAACGGCATCTGGTACCTGTCGCTGCTGTCCATCGGCGTTGGCTACATCGCCGGCAAGGGCGGCGTCGCCTTCATCATCGGCGGCTACGTGTGCTACTGGGTGTTAAGCCCTCTGCTGAGCGGCTCCGGCCTGCTGCCGGTCGATCCGGCCAGCGGCGAGGTCACCTCGGATCCGGACCGCCTGCGGCTGTTGCTTTATCGCCCGGTCGGCATTGGCATGCTGATCGGGGGCGCGATCGCCGGCGTAATCATGGCGTTCCCGATGATCTTCAGCGCGGTCCGCAGCATGCAGAACGCGGCACGCACCGAGGCGGCGCTTTCCAGCGACGAGATGCCGATCAAGCTGCTTTACTTCGCGATCGGCGGCGCGGCCATCCTGCTGGCGGTGATGGCGATTCTGTCAACCGACAAGATGGGCATCGGCCGCGGCGTGACCATGGCGCTGGTCGGGACCCTCTGGATCTGGATCGCCGGCGTGATCCTGTCCGAGGCAATCGGCCGGACCAACTGGTCGCCACTGTCCGGCATGACGCTGATCGCGGTCACGATCCTGATATTCATTTCCAGCGGCCTCGGCGACAGCAAGGCCGCCATAGTCTCCGCGGTGATGGTGGGCGCGGCGGCCTGCGTCGCGATGTCACAGGCCACCGACCTGATGCTGGACCTCAAGACTGGTTACCTGGTCGGGGCGACGCCGCGCCAGCAGCAGCTCGGCCAGTTCCTCGGAGCCTGGCTGGGCCCGATCCTGATCGTCGCGCTGATCTTCGTGCTGCACGAGGCGTACACGCTGGGCAGCGACAAGCTACCCGCGCCGCAGGGCCAGGCGCTGGCGTCCATGGTCAACGGCATCGTCGGCGGAGACGTACCGGTGCAGAAGTACCTGGCAGGCGCCGGGCTGGGCGCCTTGCTCAGCATCGCGCAGCCCGGCCTGGGCATCACGGTCGGCCTGGGCTTCTACCTGCCCTTCGCGATCGTGCTGACCTATTCCATCGGCACGCTGCTGCGGGTCTTCACCGACTGGAAACTGGGCCACCGTTTCGCCGATGACGTGGGCATCCCGATGGCGGCCGGCGTGATCGTCGGCGAGGCCCTGGTCGGGGTCGGATTTGCCATTTACATGATCCTGGAGGCGGTATGAACATCAAGACTTTCTCCCTGATCCTGGTCATGGCCAGCTTCCTGGCCGGGGCGTTTGTCGCGGTGCTGGACCCGGTGGTCGTCAACTGGACCTGGATGGGCGCCATCCTGGCGGTTGGCGCCGTTGGGCTATGGACGTATCGCAGGGCGCACCACCAGGAAGCCAGCTCGGGGCACCGGCTCAGCGGCAATATGCAAACGCTGCAATCCAGCCTGGCCAACGTATTGGCAAACCTCGAGGAACTGTGCGCGCGCAAGGACGAACTGCCGGTGTACGAGGCCCGTTTCGAGATCGACCGCCTGTTCCGCGAAGACCTGGATGCCTTCGCCGAGGCACGCGAATCCATGGTTCACGTGTTCGGCATGCAGAACTACGCCGACGTGATGAGTGCTTTTGCCGCGGGCGAACGGTATATTAACCGGGTCTGGTCTGCTTCCACCGACGGGTACCGGGACGAAGTCCACAAGTACCTGTTGAAAGCCCGCAACCAGTTCAACGAGGCCAATGGCCTGTTCTTGAATCTGCAATCAGCCGCAGCCAAAGACACGGTGTCTTCCGCTGCCTGATGATGCCGACCGCACCGCGAAAGAAGGATGACGTGAGCCTGACCGAACTGCAACCTGGAGCGCCACCGCCAGCCGACATGGACCACTCCGAGTGGCCCCTGATCGGGCCCGATGACCCGCCGCCATACAGCGTTTACAACCCTGGGGGAAAGGCGCCGATCCTGTTGGTCTGCGACCATGCCAGCAATGCGTTCCCGGCGGCAATGCACCAACTCGGCCTGGCCGACTGGGTGCTGGAAAAACACGTGGCCATCGACATCGGTGCGGCCCGGGTGACACGCCATATCGCTGACCTGCTGGACGCGCCCGCGGTGCTGGCGGGATATTCGCGCTTGATCGTCGATCCCAACCGGCAATTACACGATGTCAGTGCGTTCATCCAGGTCAGCGACGGCATCGCCGTGCCCGGCAACCTGGACCTGGACGAGACGGAAAAGCAGGAACGCGTGGATTCGTTTTTCCTGCCCTATCACGATGCCATTTCCGAGCAGCTCCGAAAATTTGAACAGCGCGACATCGTCCCGGCATTTATATCCATTCACACCTGCACGCCGGTGTTCAACAACGTGGTTAGGCACTGCCATATCGGCGTGATGTGGGACCAGGACGAACGCATCCCGGTGCCCCTGATCAACCGATTGCGCGAAAACCCCGAGCTCAGTGTCGGCGACAACGAGCCCTACTCCGGCCGGCACCCGCACGACTTCACGATTGACCACCACGCCGAATCCAAGGGGCTACCCTGCGTGGGCATCGAGGTCAGGCAGGACCTGGTCACGTCCGACGAGGGCGCGCGCAAGTGGGGCGGGATTCTCGCCGAAGCTTTCGAGGACGTGTTGCAGGACCCTTCCATATTCAGGATCGGGCGCGAAGAGTGAATTACTGCCCGTCGCCCCGTGGTCCGACTGCATGCGCGCCGCGCGGGCTTAAGCCGATACATTCCGCATCGAATACAAGGCCGGTCGGGCTCCGGCGCACGCGCCAAAGCACGCCCGGGCAAGTCCGACCACCCGGGGTTTGACCGGAAAAGTGGTTCTATATAGAGTTGACCATTCACGTTTAGATGACTCCTCCAAAAATTCATTGTCGAGAATCGAACATGACTAGCAAACCAATCACCCAGTACCTGCCTGGAGCAACGGCCCTGTGGGTCGGCCTGCTGCTGGCGGCAGTTACCACGATGGCCCCCGCGGCCACCATCCAGGAAGTCACCGACGCGGGCGAAGCGCGCGCCGACGCGGCTGCCGCTGACCAGGACACCGTCGAGGCGATCGCCGACCAGACAGACAAGCTGGAAGCCGATTACGCCACGGTGATCAAGGTCGTGGATGGCCTCAAGGTCTATAACGGGCTGCTGCAACGCCAGATCGACAACCAGGAGGCTGAGAAGGTCGCGCTGGCCGAGTCGATCGACAACGTGGCGCTGATCGAACGCCAGATCATTCCATTGATGACGCGCATGATCGACTCGCTGGAGGAGTTCATTGAGTTGGACACGCCGTTTTTGCTGGAAGAACGCCAGGCCCGCCTGCAGCGGTTGCGTGACATGATGGAGCGTTCCGATGTGACCGCCGCGGAGAAATTCCGCCAGGTGCTCGAAGCCTACTCCATCGAAGCGGATTACGGCCGCACCATCGAAGCCTACAGCGGCTCGGTGGCGGTTGACGGCGGTTCACGCGAAGTGGACTTCCTGCGTATCGGCCGCGTCTCTCTGACCTACCAGTCCGTGGGTGGTAACCACACAGGCGCCTGGGACCAGGAATCCCGCGCCTGGGTTGACCTGCCCCCGGAAACCTATAAAGCCGCCGTGGCCACCGGCCTGCGGATCGCCGACAAGCAAGTGCCGCCGGACCTGATCGTGGTCCCGGTACCCGCTGCCGAGGAGGCCGGACGATGAAAAATCTGACCAGAATGACCGCCGCCGCGCTGGCGCTTTCACTGGCCGCGGCCGCTCCCGTCTTCGCGGCTGAAGCCGTCAATCTCGACCAGTTGTTGCAGCAGGTGCAGCAGGGCCGCGTCAAGGACGCGGAAGAAGCACGGCAGCGCATTGCACAGTTCCGCCAGGAACGCGCCAACCAGCAAAGACTGCTGCAGGAAGCCCGTAATGAACAGGCTTCCGAGGAACGACGCTCGGAACAGCTGGAACAGGTCTTCGAAGTCAATGACGAAGAGATCATCGAACTCGAACGCGCATTGCAGGAACGGCTCGGTGACCTGAAAGAACTGTTTGGCGTGCTGCAGCAGGGCGCCGGTGATGCAATCGGCCAGTTCAGTACTTCCGTCACCCAGGCACAGTTCAGTGACCGGTCGCAATTCCTGACCGAGTTCGCGGCCAAGATGGGCCAGACCAACCGGATGGCTTCGCTGGACGAAATCGAGCGCCTGTGGTTCGAATTGCAGCGCGAAATGACCGAATCCGGCAAGGTCGTCAGTTTCCAGGCCGACGTGGTCACCGCCGAGGGCGAGGTTCAGCCGAAAACGGTCACTCGCATTGGTGTCTTCAATGTCGTCGCCGACGGCAAGTACCTGCAGTACAAGTCGGAAACAGGCAACCTCGTCGAACTCGCGCGTCAGCCGCAGAGCCGTTACACCAACCGCGTCGAGGATCTCGAAGCGGCAGACAGCGGCCTGCACCCGGTCGGTATCGACCCGACCCGCGGCCAGCTACTGGGCCTGCTGGTGCAGTCACCCAGCCTGGGCGAACGCATCGCCCAGGGTAAAGAGGTCGGCTACGTGATTATCGCGCTGGGCATCATCGGCGTGGCCATCGCGATCTGGAGACTGATCGCGCTGTCCGCCATTGGCGCCAAGGTCAACTCCCAGGTCAAGAATCCGGACCAGCCGGGCGACAACCCGCTGGGCCGCGTGCTGAAGGTGCACCACGACAACCCCGGCAAGGACGTGGAATCGCTGGAACTGAAACTGGGCGAAGCCATACTGCGCGAGACGCCGGCATTGAACAAGATGTTGCCGCTGCTGAAGATCATCTCGGTGGTGGCGCCGCTGCTGGGTCTGCTCGGCACCGTGACCGGCATGATCGTGACTTTCCAGGCGATCACGCTGTACGGCGCGGGCGATCCCAAGCTGATGGCCGGCGGTATCTCCCAGGCGCTGGTCACCACGGTATTGGGCCTTGTGGTCGCGATCCCGACGGTGTTCCTGCACACGCTGGTTTCCAGCCGCGCACGGCGCCTCACGCAGATACTGCAGGAGGAGGCCGCCGGCATACTTGCCGAGCGTGCTGAAGGACGGCCCTCGAGCGTATAGCAGCGCACATGGACCTGATCTATTACTACCTGCCGGCGCTGGAGACCATCCGGGACTTCTTTGAGCTCGGAGGCAACGTCCTGATCGTGATCGGGCTGCTGACGCTGTTCATGTGGGCCCTGATCATCGAGCGCCTGGTCTATATTCGCAGCGGCCACCGCAGGCTGGTGGAGGCGGCGCAGCAGATCTGGGAAGACCGCCATGACCACGTGTCCTGGAACGCGCACCAGATCAGGGCGCGCCTGATCTCGGTCGTCTCCAGCAGGATGGAGCGCAATATCGCCCTGATCCAGACCTGCGTGGCCCTGTGCCCGCTGCTGGGCCTGCTGGGCACCGTGACCGGCATGGTCGAAGTGTTCCAGGTCATGGCCATTTCCGGTTCAGGCAACCCGCGTTCCATGGCCTCCGGTGTTTCCAAGGCCACCATTCCCACCATGGCCGGCATGGTGGCGGCCCTGTCCGGCATTGCGATGAGCACCTACCTCCTGCGCAAGGCCGGGCGGGAAAGAGAACTGATTACGGACCATCTTGTCATAGGCCATGAGGACGGTCCCAGCAACCTTGGCCCGCAAGGAGCCGAAAGATGAAGCAATTTTTTAACCAGACCCAGGTCGAAGACGAATCGGAAATCAACATCACGCCGATGCTCGACGTGGTATTCATCATGCTGATTTTCTTTATCGTGACGGCAACCTTCGTCAAGGAAGCCGGCATCGACGTCAACCGCCCTGACGCGGCGACGGCGGTCAAGCAGGAGAAAGCCAACATCCTGATTGCCATCGGCCCCAATAACGATATCTGGATCGACCGGCGCCAGGTGGACATCCGCTCCGTGCGGCCGAACATCGAACGCCTGCATGCTGAGAACCCCCAGGGTTCCGTGGTCATCCAGGCCGACAAGGAATCCAAGACCGACACGCTGATCCAGGTGATGGACGCGTCGCGCCAGGCCGGCGTGTACAACGTCTCGATCGCGGCACAGGATCCCTAGGAAACGATATGGCCAGCGCGATCACAGACACCCTCAGCAGCCGCGAATCAGGCGGCATTACAAGGCTGCTGATCGGCCTGGGCCTGGGGCTGGTCATCACCCTGTTCCTGTTCTGGTTCATGCAGTACATGATCGAGACCGCGGACCGCACGCTGGATGAAGCCAACCGCGGGTCGCTGGTGGACTTTGTGCGCGTCAAGCGCGACGAGGAGATCGAGCGCCGGCAACTGAAGCCGAAGAAGCCGCCGCCTCCCGATGCGCCGCCACCGCAACCGCCCACGCCGCAACTCGACAACCTTGACCCGACCGCGGAGAAGATCGCGATCTCAGCCGTCCCGGTCACCACCGACATCGAAATGACCGGCGGATTCAGCCTGGGCGTCGGTGAAGGCGACTATCTGCCCATCGTCAAGGTCGCGCCGATCTATCCGCAGCGCGCATTGACGCGCGGCGTCGAGGGCTATTGCGTCGTGGAGTACACCGTGACACGCCAGGGCACCATTCGTGACCCCTTTGTCGTGGAAGACCAGTGCACTTCCAGCCTGTTCCACCGTGCCTCGCTGCAAGCGGCCCTGAAATTCAAGTACAAGCCACGCGTGATCGACGGCGAGGCAGTCGAAGTCCGCGGCGTGCAGAACAAGTTTACCTACGAGATCACCGAGTAACGCCATGCCATTGACCGGTTTGTCGAAACATCTCCCCACCCTGCTCCTGGCGAGCTGCCTGGGATTGTCCTGGTCTGTCGCGGCGACTGCGCAAAACAAGGAGCGCGAAACCAAGCAAACGGTGGCCATGAGCCAATCGGTGTTCGAGAAGCTCACCGAGATCCAGGAGCTGGTCGAGGCCCAGGACTATGCGGCGGGACAATCCGCCGTCACCGCGTTGCTGGCAAATGAGAAGCTGACGCCGTACGAGCGGGCGCAGGTTCACAACCTGACCGGTTACAGCTACTACCTCCAGGAACGCTATAGCGACGCCATCAGGGCGTACCAGCAGGTGCTGGCCCAGCCCGAACTGCCTGAAGCCCTGCAACAAAGTACGCTGAAGACGATGGCGCAGCTTTACTTCACGACCGAGGACTATCCACGGGCGCTGGAAACGGTACAACGCCTGATGGCCCTGGTGCCCGAGCCGTCTGCGGACGTTTACATGCTGCTCGGCCAGGCGCATTTCCAGATGCGCAACTATGAGCAGGCGCTAACCCCGATCAAAACGGCCGTTGACATGTTCTCCGAGCAGGGCCGCCCCCCGCGCGAGAACTGGCTGCTGTTGCTGCGCGTGTGCTACTACGAACTGGGCCAGTTCGAGAACATGATCGGCGTGCTGGAACAGCTGATCCTGCACTACCCGAAAGACACCTACATTCTGACCCTCGCAGGCGTTTACAGCGAACTCGGTGAGACCAAGAAACAGTTGGCGCTGTCCGAAGTGCTTTACGAGCAGGGCTACCTGACCAATCCGACGCATGTCGTCAACCTCGCCAACCTCTACCTGTTGCACGAGATTCCCTACAAGGCGGCAGTGCTGCTGGAGAAGGAAATGGACGCCAACCGGGTGGAGAAGGACGTGCGTAATCTGCGCCTGCTTTCGCAGGCCTGGTACACGGCGCGCGAGGACGAAAAAGCCATCCCGCCGCTGCAACAGGCCGCGGAATTGTCCCAGGAGGGCGAGCTCTTTGTCCGCCTGGCCCAGGCGCACATCAACCTGGGCAACTGGGAAGAGGCCGCCACCGCGATCCAGCGTGGTCTCAGGCTGGGCGGGCTGACACGCTCAGACACCGCCAACATCATGCTCGGTATGGCGCTGTTCAACCAGAAAAAGTTGTCGCTGGCGCGCTCGGCGTTTCAACAAGCCCTGTCGGATGACCGCAGCCGCCGCACGGCGCAGCAGTGGATCAGCTACGTGGATAGCGAGATGAAACGCGCTGAGCTGATGGACCAGGAACTGCCGGAAATGCAGCCGCGCGAGCTGGAAGACATCCTGCAAGCCAACCAGTAAGCGATTGCCCCCAGGATCGCTGCCAGGTAGCAAGGTGGGAGACTCCTACCCCGACCTTTACCTTCCCTTGTATCCCGTGTCGCTGACGCGAGAAATGCCGCCATGAGCGATGTACTCTGCATCGCCGGCATGCACCGCTCCGGCACCTCGCTGGTCACGAACTGGCTGTCACGTTCCGGTTTGGTGGTACACGACGGACAACCGCTGCCGGCCACCACCGGCAACCCTGCCGGGCATTTTGAGGACGCAGAATTTGCCCTGTTGCAGCACCATGCAATCCTGGCTGCCTACCCGGACAGCAAAGGGTGGGTCGTTACCGACCCCAATGCGCCAAAGATACTGTACCTGCCGCCTGCGGCGAAACTTCTGGTCCAGCGCAGAATCCGCAAGTACCCGCTGTGGGGCTGGAAAGACCCGCGCAGCATGCATTTTCTTCACGCTTGGAAGGCGCTGATTCCGGACATGAAGTCGCTGATCGTCTGGCGCCATCCGCAACAGGTCATTGACTCCCTGCTGCGCCGCGCCGAGCAGGCATCCGGTGGCACCGCCGACTTTCTCGCAATCTCAGAACAACAGGCGCTCGCCCTGTGGCTGGCCAGCAACCGCCAGGCGCTGGACTACGCCGAGACCTTCAAGGATGACACCCTGGTCGTGTCACTGGATCTGTTGCTGCGGCACAGCCAGGAATTTATTCCACATATCCGCGACCGGCTCGGCATACCGCTCGAGGCGGTGCCATTGGACACGGTCTACGACGCAAACCTGTTGGGCAAAACCGAGCCAGGCAGCTGCCCTCCGGAAGCCGTGGCCACCGTTGACGCGCTGGAGCGCATTTCCGTTCCATTGGCCTGATCACAACAAGGTGGGCGCCCATAAAAAAACCCCGACCCGGTTACCCGGATCGGGGTTTCAGTTTTAATGCCTGGCAGTGACCTACTCTCGCACGGGAACTCCCGCACTACCATCGGCGATGCATCGTTTCACTGCTGAGTTCGGTATGGGATCAGGTGGTGCCATTGCTCTAATGCCGCCAGGCAAGCTTTTAAAATTGGGGGAACATCCTCTGATCCCAATTATTTCAAAGTCTTTCGATTGAACCCGAGATACAAACCTTCCGAATTGGAGGCTGATTTGCAGGTTCACTGGAAATCAGTTCTGAAGAGAACCAGCAAGAGCATCCACCTGCCGGTTACCCGGAAATTGTATTTGCATTTGTTTCACTACCGTTAGCGCGGCCAATCGCTGGCCTGTGTCTCGCAGGATTGTCGCTAAAGCCCAGGCGATGTCAAAATTATCCTCAAAGCGTACAAGGGCGTCCTTTAAAACGCTGATTGCAGCTTCTGGCTGTCGTTCGGAGTTCAAGGCAACTCCGTACACATAGACATATCGGGGTTGTTCGTGATCAATCTCGGTTGCCCGTCGTAAATGTTCGAGCGCCTTTGAAGTTTCCCCCAACCTGACCAGATACAAGCCATAGGCGTGTTGGACTGTTGCTAGGTCTGCGCCGATTCGAATGGCGTGTTTGTACAGGCGGGAGGCCTCTGGCTCGTTGCCCAGCCGGGTTTCAAACTCAGCCAGGTTGAGCGCTGATTCCGGCATTGAGGCAGACGCGAGCATCGATTCCCGGTATTCGTTTATCGCTTGAGGAACTGCCGGTTCAAGCTCTGGCGGCAAGTAGTCGATAAAATCCAGATAGGTGAATATCGCTTCGACACGGACCGATCGGATCGGATCTCTCAGCAGGTGACTGCCATAACGCAAGCGCATTTCCGGCGCTTGCCTGCGCAACGCGCGCAGCGCCCCGATTCGAATCAAAGGGTCGGGATTGTCCAGTTGTTGCATCAGGACACTCTGTCCTACCGAATCTTCTATCGTTTCCAGTAACGACAGCATGGTGGCACGTGCTATCGGGGGATAGTCCTCGTTGGCAATTCCCTTTAACAGTGCCTCGTTGGCGTTACCTTGCCTGCCAGATGCAATGATCGCGCCGTAGTGTCCCGGGTCAGTCGCCGTATCGGGCAGCCGGAAACTGTGATCGCGCCGGTCATCAACACCCATGTAAGTAGTGGCTGGCATGTGGCAGTCCACACACTGTGCGCTATCTGGGCCGGCGTGAGTGACTGCGGCAAACTTTGACGGCAGGTGACAGCTTGAGCATGCCTGATTGGGATCTGGTCCGGCTTGCAATTGACCTGAATGGGGGTTGTGGCAGTCGGTGCAGGTGACGCCTGCAGCATACATTTTGCTTTGCAAAAATGATCCGTAGACATATACCTCGTCGAGAATGCGTCCGTCTGCGTAATAAAGATTCTCTTCGAGAAGAGCCGGCATGTGGGTATCAGTCAGTGGTCTATCGTACGCGTAGCTTGCTGAAACCACGCCCCGACGTGAATGGCAGCGACCGCAAGCCTCCGGTTCTTTGCTGTTGCGGGTCCCTGGCAAGCGTTCTGCGATTCCCGTATCAGAATTCATGCTCCAGCCAGAATTTTCCCGGTCATTGAAAATTATTGGCAAGCCGTGCGTTTCATCGAAGTCGGTATTGATTGCTTGCTGAATATGAAACGAGCCTGGCCCGTGACAGGCTTCGCAGCCCACTGAAATTTCTGAAAACACGGTATCGAAAGTATCGTTGTCCAGGTTGTAGCCGGTGACAAGGTTCGTCGAATGGCATTCGGCACATGAATAATTCCAGTTGAAGTAACGCCCGGTCCAGTGCAGCGGATCATCGGGCTTGATGTGCTCTTCGTTGTACAGGTGAAACCAGCGTTGGCCACCTTCATCGCGGGGGCGCGAATCCCATGCATACTGCAAAGCCTGTTTGCGGCCGCCTGAAGTGTCGACAAGGTACTGTTGCAGTGGAGTCACGCCGAAAGTATGGGTGATCCTGAACTCCTCCATTTCGCTATTGCCGTGATCCAGGGTGATGAGAAATTGACTGCCATGCCGGGAAAACCTGGCTTGAGTTCCAAAGTAAGTCAAACTGGCATTGGAAAAATCGCCCAAAACTGTTTCGTTAGTTGCGATCTGCATGGCGAGCTGATGATGGGAGCCTTTCCACTCCCGATACTCTGCTTGATGACAGGATGCGCAAGTATCGCTGGTTGTAAATTGAACTGGTTCGGCGCGCTCTTTTTCTGCAGATTCCGGCATACAACCGAATCCCGCAAGCATCAATGCGATTAAAACTATCCTGCCCGGGGCTAGTCCAGGATGGTGTCTAATTAGCAACAAGGGTGGGTAGCATTCAATGGATGGCCCAAAGATTAGGGGCAGGAATTTGTGATGTGTGATTGTATCAAAGCAAAAGACTTTGCTTAAGTACATTACTTGTGCAGGCTAGCTGACGAAGGCCAAATCGTACCCTAGGTAATCTTTTCGTCGCCCAATACATCACCGCGGGATCAGTATCAAATAAACAGACAAATGTATCCGGCCCCTTTAATTCAACCGCGAGCGACAGCGAGTGTAGGAATGGAGCAGACCCGCGCGTCTGCGGAATGACATGAAAGTGGCCCATGGATGGGCCATCTTTCTCATTTATGCACCCTCTCCCCCAGCCACTTGCAAAGAAAAAGCCCGCCGGCGGCGGGCTTTTGCAAGTGGCTGTGCATGCAGTCTGCTGCTAATTTGTCTCCGTGTCACTACCCCTGTTACTTAGGGAAAATACAGGGAAAATCCAATTCAATCATGACATTTGCGTTCTGAATGATTATCGGAAGCTTCTCTTAAGCAAATCGAACACTGATAATCTGTCAGACTGATTCACTAGTCAGCGCTGAACCCTACCTGACCCACTACCGCTCATCAGTTTTTCAACTTCGGCTACAGAAACACGGTTGAAGTCCCCCATGATGGTGTGCTTGAGACAACTGGCGGCGACAGCGAACTGAAGGCTCTGCTGACGGTCGGTATAAGCATTCAAGCCGTAGATCAAAGCAGAAGCAAAGCTGTCGCCACCGCCCACCCGGTCGACAATATCGGTCAGCTTGTAGCGCCGTGACAACTTGAACCCATCTGCGTCCCGCAAGCAGGCCGACCAGGCATTGCGATCAGCGCTCTTTGATTCGCGCAGGGTGATGGCAATGGTGGACATGTTTGGAAAGACTTCCAGTACCTTTGCGCTCAGCGCTTCATACTTCTTTGTATCGAGATCACCGGAGCTGACATCCACTTCTGCCTCAATTCCCAGGGACTTCTGGCAGTCCTCCTCGTTGGCGATACCGACATCCACGTATTCCACCAGGGGATTCATGACCTCCGGTGCGGACTTACCGTACTTCCAGAGTTTGCCCCTGAAGTTGAAGTCACAAGACACCGTCACGCCCGCTGCTTTAGCAGCTTTTACCGACTCGAGACTCAGGTCTGCTGCAGATTGGCTGAGTGCCGGGGTAATTCCCGTAATATGGAACCACTTTGCCCCTGCAAAAATGCTGTCCCAGTCAAAATCTCCGGAACGGGCCACAGCAATGGATGAATTGGCACGATCATAGACCACCTTGGAGGCCCGCTGATTGGAACCAGCTTCCAGGAAATATATCCCGACCCGGTCCCCCTGCCTGGCAATATTCCTGGTATCAACGCCGAAACTCCGCAACTCACGAATGGCAGCCTCACCGATATCGTTATCTGGCAGGGCGGTGACAAAACCAGCGTCCAGACCGTAATTAGCCAGGGCCACTGCCACGTTCGCCTCACCACCGCCGAAGGTAGCTTCGAGCATCGGTGACTGGAAAAATCGTTCGTGTGATGGCGACTTGAGTCGCAGCATGATCTCACCAAAAGAAAGATATTCAGCCATCAGACGTTTCCTCTCACAACGTTGGCAATGGCCATTGCCTCACTCGCCAACTGCGTAATTCGTTCGTAATAGCCCGCCTCGATAGCCGACATTGGCGTGAGCCAGCTTCCGCCGCAGGCAATGACATTTGGCAGCGCCAGGTACTCCGAAAGATTGGCTGCCGTAACGCCACCGGTGGGCATAAAACGGACATCGCGATAGGCAGATCCCAGTGCTTTCAGCATAAGCGGGCCGCCTGCCAGAGAAGCCGGGAAAAACTTCAGAGCTCTCAACCCCATGTTCCAGCCCAGCTGAACTTCCGAGGCAGTCGCGACTCCAGGGATAGCCGGAATGTCCGCAGCCTGCGCAGCTTCCACCACTGGTACATATAAGCCGGGAGATACAATAAATGCCGCGCCGGCTTCAATAGACGCCTCGGCCTGCTCACTGCTCAGCACCGTACCAGCACCCACGGTCGCTTCTGGAACACCCGCGGCAACGGCCTCAAGGCATTCCAATGCTGCTTCTGTACGCAACACGACTTCGACAACGCTTAGCCCCCCTTCCACCAGCGCCCGGGTGACATTCAGTGCGGTGTCGATATCGTCCGCCTGCACCAGTGGCACGACAGGCATAGAGTCCAATTTATCTAACATTTGGATTTGCTCATTGTTTATCGTCAGTTGACCTGTTCGTCGGGTACCAGCTGGTACACCCTGAAATCACGAATCACGTGATGGGAATGGGTGGACCTGAAGCCGAAATACCCGTCATTGTTTGGAAGCATACTTCCCTCACCCCAAATTGCCGTTCCCGATTCCTTGTCTCCATCCAGGACTGTTTTGACCTGGTCTCCCCGCTTCACCTCGTAAAATAGCTTTCCATTGTTGTAGTACTGCACGATGTCATCGTAGGCAACCAGCTGGATCAGTATTTCGCGGTCGGGCTCGATCAGGTAGTCCTCTTTTTTGTCGTGTGCAGTCCAGGCCGGATGTTCCACCGGGACTCCCGCCATTGACCGGGGATACCTTCTCATGCGCGTGGTCGTGTTGCGACCACCGCCGGTAGATGCATAGTAGCCATTTATTTTCCGGTAACTTGAGAACTGGCCTGTGTATAGGGCATCGTCGAACAGTTCACCAATCTCAGTCGCTGAACTGGCCATCCAGAAATTGTTCAGGTCCCTAACAACAAAAGATTCACCCGTGTTCATCGCAGACGGAACCGTGGCCCTGTATGTGATCATGACGGAACCGGATAAGCGTTTCGAATACCAAACAGTAGAGCCCCGTGGGTCTCGAATGTGCAGGCGGCCATCTTGAATCCGCGCATATCGCTCAACTTCCGGGTCGGCATCGTGCATCTGCACAATCCAGTTTTCCTCAAAACGCGCCTGGTCATTCAAGGGGTCTTCATGGATGACCGGGCCCAGCTTGAAAGTGTCCTGCCCATAACCAAGTATCACCGGTTCGGAAGGCACTTGGTCGTCACCGACCAGTCCGTTCAGGTAGACCTCCAGGTTAGTGTAGTTCGTCCCGGACAGGTTCGTACCGTTCCTGTCTTCGGCATAATCCGGATCAAGCCCATGCCTGGTTTCCCAGGCATCAGGCATCCCGTCCTGATCGGAGTCCACCGGTGCGGGTAAGGAAAATAATTCGGGGTAGCCACCGACCTCTGCCTGGGAGTCAATGACGCCATTCCCGAATGTCGCGGTTCCGCGTTTGACCTCGCTGACTATTCTCCGGTCAACAGAATCCCGTTCCAGCGAAGCACCGGCATGGGCCAATACTACTGGATATGCCTCTTCCGCCGAGGTCTCGGAAGGCAAAGCAGGAAAATCATGAGGTGAATGCGCCCTGTGTTCCTGCTCGTTAGCACCATTGTAATAGTCGATACCGCCTGCCCAGTTGTCTTCGCTGACCGCTGGATATCCGACCACGAAATTTCCTTCTGCGTACAGCGAGGCTGTGTGTTCAGAATCTCTAACCTCACCATTCGGCCCTTCGTATCTTGCCGCCAGGTGAAAAATTCGATCCCTGATGTTCTTGTTGGTGGCCGGGCCGGACCTGTAGTAATTATTGACCCAGTTCATGTCACTGGCAGCGCCGTCGTAGTTATTGTTCTTCAACCAGTTGTAAATTACGTTGTTTCTGAAGTCGACTTTGCAGTGTTTATCACCTGTGACCTTGGGTGTCCTTGAACTCAGGTGCGCATAAAGGTTGTGATGCACAGACTGCCTCACGCCGCCCATTATTCCGCCATAGCCATGAGCTCCCTTAGCATGGTGTGAGTTTTCCAGTGCTTCGGAAATCAGACTCCATTGAATTGTCAGCAGGTCAACAGTTTTACTGTTGCTGGACATAATTTCATCGACCGACCAACTCGCCGACAGGTGATCAATGATTATGTTACTGCCATTGTCGATGTGGACAGCATCATGCTGCTGCACAGCAGTGTCACCGAGCCGGGACCGGAAATAGCGGAGCACAACATGGCTGGCGGAAACATTCAGGGGCCAGCGAGCCAGCGTGATCCCGTCACCCGGCGCAGTCTGTCCGGCGATGGTGAGATAAGGTTTCGAGATGGTTAGCGGTGAGTCCAGGAAAATCGTGCCGGAGACGTCAAAGACGATGGTTCGGGGGCCGTCCATATCTTCAATGCCTTGTCGCAAGGAACCTTCACCTTGA
>JABDJL010000012.1:0-35000 GCA_013002505.1 Lysobacterales bacterium
GGACACCAGTTGGTTGACCACGTGACATGGGTATTCACCGGCGATGGTTGCCTGATGGAAGGTATCTCACACGAGGCGTGCTCACTGGCCGGAACGCTTGGCCTTGGTAAGCTGGTGATGTTCTGGGACGACAATGGCATTTCCATTGACGGTGAAGTCACCGGCTGGTTTACCGACGACACCCCGGCCCGCTTCGAAGCATACGGCTGGCAGGTGATCCGCGAGGTGGACGGTCATGACCCGCTTGAAATTAGCCAGGCTATTGAAACCGCGAAACGCGAAACCGCCCGCCCGACGCTGATCTGTTGCCGCACCGTGATTGGATACGGCGCGCCCAACAAGCAGGGCACGGCGGCCACCCATGGCGCCCCGCTGGGTCCCGAAGAGGTGGCCGCAGCACGTGAAACCCTGGGCTGGACGCATCCTCCGTTTGTGGTTCCCGACGAGATTTACGCGGAGTGGGACGCACGCCAGTCGGGTGCCGAGGCCGAACAACAGTGGCAAAAACGGTTCGACTCATACCGCGCCGATTTTCCCGAGCTGGCGGCCGAGTTCGAACGCAGGATGAACCGTGCATTACCGGCGGATTGGACAACACAGGCCGCCCATGCGATCAGCCGAATCCAGGCTGATGGCACCGACATGGCCACCAGGAAAGCATCGCAGGTGGCGCTGGATGCATTCGGCCCGTCACTCCCGGAACTGATCGGTGGCTCGGCAGACCTGGCCGGTTCAAACAACACGATCTGGAAACAGAGCGTTGATGTCAATGACAGGACCGGCGACGGCAATTACGTGTATTTTGGTGTCCGCGAGTTTGGCATGACGGCGATTTGCAATGGCCTTGGCCTGCATGGCGGGTTTATCCCGTACAGCGCGACATTCCTGGTTTTTTCCGATTATGCGCGTAATGCCGTTCGCATGTCGGCCCTGATCCCGGCGCACAACATCCATGTCTATACCCACGATTCCATTGGCCTGGGTGAGGACGGACCGACCCACCAGCCTGTTGAGCACGTGGCCAGCTTGCGCCTGATACCAAATCTCAGCGTATGGCGTCCGTGCGATGCCACCGAGAGCGCAGTGGCCTGGAAATGCGCCATTGAAGAGAACCGCCAACCGCATGCCCTGATATTCACCCGCCAGGGTCTGCCGCATCAGCAGCGCGACGATGCTGCGGTGGCCGCTATACAACGCGGTGGGTATGTGCTGAAGGACACGCAAGGCCAGGCGGACGCCATTATCATTGCCACCGGATCCGAGGTCGGCCTGGCGATGTCAGCCGCCGGTGAACTGGCAGGCGAAGGGATTGCCGCGCGGGTCGTTTCAATGCCTAACCCCGGGCGCTTTCTTGCCCAGGACAGCCGTTGGCGGGAGGCCGTGCTGCCCTCTTCGGTTCGCGCCAGGGTGGCCGTTGAAGCCGGCGTCAGGCACTACTGGCACCCATTCGTCGGGGACGCGGGAAGAATTATCGGAGTAGACCAGTTCGGAGCCTCAGCACCGGCGCCGGACTTATTTGAACACTATGGCCTGACCGCTGGGAACGTAAGCCAAGCAGTACGCGAAGTGGTCGCCAACAACTGAATAACAGGAGCTAACGAAATGGCAGTAAAGATTGCAATCAACGGTTATGGCCGAATCGGCCGCAATATCATGCGCGCGATTTACGAATCGGGCCGTAACGACGAGTTCGAGGTCGTCGCGATCAACGACCTGGCGGATGCCCAGGCCAATGCCCACCTGACACAGTACGATACCGCGCACGGCAAGTTTCCTGGCGAGGTGGGCATTTCCGACGGAGACCTGGTGATTAATGGCGACCGCGTCAAGGTTTTTGCCGAGCGCGACCCCTCCAAGTTGCCGTGGGGCGAGTTGGGTGTCGAAGTCGTACATGAATGCACTGGTTTTTTCAGAAGCCGTGACGCCGCCGCTGCGCACCTGTCCGCAGGTGCGAAAAAAGTCATCATTTCTGCACCGGGCCAGGATGTCGACAACACGGTTGTTTACGGCGTGAACCACGACAGCCTCAAAGCGTCCGATGAAATCATTTCCAACGCTTCGTGCACAACCAATTGCCTCGCGCCGCTGGCCAAGGTCCTGCACGAGGGTATCGGTATCGAACACGGCCTGATGACCACGATTCACGCCTACACCAACGACCAGGTACTGACCGACGTGTTCCACAAGGACCCGCGTCGTGCCCGCTCGGCAACGATGAGCCAGATTCCAACCAAGACCGGTGCGGCGGCGGCGGTCGGCCTGGTGTTGCCCGAATTGAATGGGCGTTTGGACGGATTTTCAATGCGCGTGCCGACCATCAATGTTTCCGTGGTTGACCTGACATTCCAGGCCAGTCGAGCCACCTCAATCGAGGAGGTCAACGCGACGGTTAAAGCGGCGGCGGAAGGCGGCCTTAAGGGCGTTATCCAATACAACGACCTGCCGCTGGTTTCAATTGACTTTAACCACAATCCCCATTCATCCATTTTTGACGCGGGCCTGACCCGCGTCATGGAAGGCAACATGGTCAAGGTCCTAAGCTGGTATGACAACGAATGGGGCTTCAGTTGCCGGATGCTGGATACCACCCTGGCACTGGTCAACGCCTGATCGGTTTTAGGAGCAGGAGCATGACATTCCTTCGCATGAGGGACCTGGAGCTATCCGGCAATCGCGTGCTTATCCGCGAGGATTTCAATGTGCCGGTTGCCGCTGGAAAGGTCACTTCGGACCAGCGTATACGAGCGGCTTTGCCAACCATTCGACAGGCCATCGAGGCCGGCGCTGCTGTCATGCTGATGTCGCACCTGGGCAGGCCGGAAGAGGGCGTATTCGATCCCGATGCGTCCCTGCAGCCTGTTGCCGACAACCTTTCCGGTCACCTGGGAAGGCCGGTGCGCCTGCAGCGCGACTGGCTGGACGGCGTGGATGTCGAGCCCGGTACAGTCGTGCTGTGTGAAAACGTGCGCTTCAACAAAGGCGAGGGCGCCAATGACGAAGACCTTGCCAGGCGCATGGCGCGCTTGTGCGACATTTTCGTCATGGATGCGTTCGGTACGGCGCACCGGGCCCAGGCGTCTACAGAAGGGGTTGGGCGATTCGCGCCGGTGGCCTGTGCAGGACCATTACTGGCCGGCGAACTGGATGCGCTTTCCAAGGCCCTGCATGAACCGCAGCGCCCGATGCTGGCGATCGTTGGCGGCTCGAAAGTATCGACCAAGCTGACGGTGCTCGAGGCATTGCTGGACAAGACCGACCAGATGATCGTGGGTGGCGGCATTGCCAACACTTTCATCGCCGCCAGCGGACACGAGGTGGGGAAGTCCCTGTTCGAGCCGGACCTGCTGAACCAGGCGCAAAACTTGATTCGTATTGCGCATGAACGCGGAGGATCGATCCCGATACCCGTTGATGTATTGGTCGCAAAGGAGTTCAGCAGTGATCAGCCGGCGCTGGTGCGTAAAGTCGATGAAGTTCGCAGCGATGAAATGATTCTTGATATTGGCCCCCTGACGGCTGCAGAGTATGCGGAGATCATATGGGGTGCGGGTACTGTTCTATGGAACGGCCCGGTTGGGGTGTTTGAATTTCCGGCCTTTGCATCGGGTACGCGCACCGTGGCAGAGGCGATAGAGACATCTAACGCATTTTCAATTGCCGGCGGCGGTGACACGCTCGCCGCGATCGACCAGTTCGGTATTGCCGAGGGGCTCAGCTATATTTCAACCGGTGGCGGCGCGTTCCTTGAATACGTCGAAGGGAAAACCCTGCCCGCCGTTGCGATGCTGGAATTGCGGGCGTCCGACTACCTGAGCTGATAGCCCGGCGCCCCTGGCTTTAACGCCTGCCAATGCTTTGTGCGCCAAACAAGGTGCCCAGGCGAAGGAACAGCAGGCCGCTGCTTTCTTCGCTCCAGCCAAAGCCGAGATAAAGTGGTCCGAGCGGCGAATCGTAACCCAGGTAGAAACTGCCATTGAGTACCCCGTCACCATAAACAGCGCTGCGTTTCTGCGCGGCGTTGCCGTATTCGATCGTCATTCCCGCGTAGGCTGGCAGGAGGCCTGTTTCGGCCAGGCGGAATCGATAACCCAGCATCGAGTGGCCAAAATGCTGCCCAAGCAACTGGTCTCGTTCGAATCCGGACATGTTCAGGAATCCGCCGCCGGAATACAGTCCGTAAATCGGCGCATCTTCATCCAGCGTGGTGTTGAAACGAGTGCCGAACCAGGCCGTGTGACGGCCCCTCGTGACGGCGCTGAACAGGGACAGTTCAAGCTGGTCGAAATCCGCGTCCGCCCCCAGAGCGCCTGTCGAACGGATGTATGACAAGCGCCCGAATGAGCCCACCGACGGAAGATAACGGTTATCGAGACGGTCATAAATCGCATCAACGCGCCATTCGCCGCCGCTGTACCGAAGGTTTTCGCTGTTGGGGCTTCCGGTGGTGATATCGGCATTCCCGGCATAGCGCGTCATACCCAGGAACAGCCCTGCGTGCCGCCCGAACTCACGGCCGATTGACAGTTTGCCGGCGTATTCATCGAGTTCCCATTCAGCGAGCGCATTACCGTTGATATCAAAAGTGGTGAAATTATCGCGCGTGGCGCTGATGCTGGGTTGAAAGATCCAGCGCAGCCGGTCATCCAGTGGCATGTACAGTTCCGTGAACAAACCTTGTTCATTTCCGACCTGGACGACAGCGCGAAATTCTGACCCCCGGTCATCGACATCGGTTTTCAGGTAACCCACCTTGAGATCAATATTGGTGCCCCTTGAATCTCCGGTCAGTTCCAGCCCGGACTCAATGAAGTCTCCACCTCGCTGGTCGGGTTCCACCCTCACCAGCAGACCGGTTTGCCGGCCGCGTTCAACGACTTCCCAGGTCGCGGATCTTATAAAGCCCAGTGCATGAATCTGCGACATCTCGCGGTCACGCTTTTCACCGTCCAGCGGCGCGTTGGGCGCGCCGGACACAAATCCCCTGATCACCTCATCCGAGAACCTGGAACGATTCTCGATCTCCACGAAGTCAATCCTGGGCGACTCGCCGGCACATGCTGACAGGGTTTGCCGCCAGCTTGTGAAGCTTTCCGGCCCAGGCGACAAGTGGGCATGATTGGCAAGCACGGCAGTCGCCGCCTGGTAGCCCGATACGATGGCCTCGGGTGCGCGCTTGAAATCCGCTGATCCAAAGTGGCTGTCCAGGCCCGGATCAATGAGCAGGTCCACGGGCTTCATCGCCTCGATTTGTCGGCGAGTGTTACCCGCTACCATCAGGGTTGTCAGCTGGTTAACGACCTCGACGACACCGTCCAGTTCATCGGCAGTCAGAAGCGGGTACTCGACGTTGACTGCAATAACGATATCGGCGCCCATGTTGCGCACCACATCCACAGGAAGGTTTCGGACAATGCCGCCATCAACCAGCAGGTGCGGGCCCCAGCGAACGGGGTCAAATGCGCCAGGCACTGACATGCTGGCCCGGATTGCCTGGGCCAGGCTGCCTTGACGCAGTTCGACCATTTTTCCGGTAGCGAGATCAGTGGCGACGGCAGCAAACGGAATAGGCAGATTGTCGAATCGCGGCCCGTTCATTCTCGGCCCCAGCGTTCGCTCCAGCAAAACCGAAATTTTCTGGCCTGCAATGGCGCCACCGGGCAGGAGGCTTGAATCCGCGCCGACTCCGACCCGTGGGCCGAACAGTCCAAGGTCATCATCTGATTTCCTGCGCAGCGTTTTATCCTGGCGGCGGGTCGCATCATTGAACAACCTGTTCCACTCGGTTGCGAGCAGGAATGATTCGACTTCAGTGGCCGTCATTCCGCTGGCGAACAGGCCGCCGACCACCGCCCCCATGCTGGTGCCGGCAATGAAATCAACCGGAATTTGGCGTTCTTCCAGCACTTTCAGAACGCCGATGTGGGCGGCGCCGCGAGCACCGCCACCACCCAGGGCAAGACCAATGGTTGGCCTCCCAAAATTCTCATGCCGGGAACACATTTCTGCCTTGGCCCCGGGAGCAACGATCGGTATTAACAGTAAAACGAACAGGAATATCCTGGCGTGGGCCATGGCTTCACCAAAGTCTGTGTTGAATGCGACGAATACTATTGCATCAGGCCTGTACACCGCCACGCGACGAGTCGTTTTACAGCGCCCGCCGATGGTGTTAAAAGTCTGGTATGCCGGCACACGCGACGCGTTTTATATTGCTTGATCTCGATGGCACACTGACGGACCCGTTCCCCGGCATCAGCCGCTGTGTACAGTATGCCCTCGAACAGTTGGGAACCCCGCTTCCGCCACGCGAAAACCTGCGAAAGTGGATTGGCCCACCCTTGCTCGAGAGTTTCAGGATCTATTTCGAGCAACTCAACCTGGCGCATTCCGAGCACCTCGCGCTGGACTTGTATCGCGAACGATTTTCAAGCATCGGCTTGTTTGAAAACGCCGTGTACCCCGGCGTACCACGTTTGCTGGAAAGCCTTCAGTCGCAGGATCTTAAACTGATCCTGGCAACGGCCAAGCCGGTCGTATTCGCGCGACGCATATTGAACCACTTTGGGCTGCACACTTTTTTTCACGCCTGCCACGGCAGCGAGCTGGACGGCCGCCGAACGGACAAGGTCGAACTGTTGCAGTACATTCTCGATCAGGAGTCTGTTGACGCGGGGCGCAGTGTCATGATCGGTGACCGGCATCATGACATGGCTGCGGGGCGCTATCACGGCATGCAAACCATTGGCGTGACCTGGGGGTATGGCTCCGGCCAGGAATTACTCGATGCAGGTGCCGGCCAACTGGCTGCCTCGCCCGGAGAGCTGAACCGCCTGCTGGCCCGATCTCTGTCATAATTCGCCGCTATCATCGCAATGAGAAGGTATCCTGACTTCATGCAAATACGCAGAACAAAAATTATTGCAACCCTTGGCCCCGCCACCGATCCCCAAGACACGCTCGAGGCGGTGATCAAGGCCGGCGCCGACGTGCTCCGCATCAACATGTCGCATGGCAGTCACCAGCAGCAGCTTGATCGCGCCAAACAGGTTCGTAACGCGGCGACCCGTGTAGGCAAGGAAGTAGCCATACTGGCTGACCTGCAGGGCCCCAAAATCCGAATCGAGTCGTTTGCCGATGACGAGGTGACCCTGAACAATGGTGATTCGTTTTTTCTCGACACCAGTGAATCGCCCGAGCCAGGAAATTCCGACGGCGTTGGCGTCGCCTACAAGGAATTGCATTCCGACGTGGAACCCGGCGACCTGTTGATGCTCGACGATGGATTGATCTCGATGCGTGTAGAGCGGATTGAAGGCAAGCGTATACATTGCGAGGTGGTCAATGGTGGTGTCCTTGGCAGCCGCAAGGGTTTAAATCTGCACGGTGGCGGGCTGTCGATTCCCGGCATTGCCGAGCAGGATATCGCCGACATTCCACGGGCCGTGGAAATGGAGGCCGACTATCTCGCGGTTTCCTTTCCCCGCAATGCTGAAGACATGCATCAGGCGCGGCGCCTGCTGCGAAAGTCCGGGTCGACAGCGGCGCTTGTCGCCAAGATCGAAAGGACCGAGGCAATCGAGAACCTGGCGGCCATCATCGATGCGTCTGACGCGGTTTTGGTGGCGCGTGGTGATCTCGGTGTCGAAATTGGCGATGCCGAGTTACCGGGCCTCCAAAAAAGAATCATCCGCGAAGCCCTGAAGCAAAACCGCATTGTCATCACCGCGACGCAGATGATGCAGTCGATGGTAGTGAACCCGATACCGACGCGGGCCGAGGTGCTGGATGTGGCCAACGCGGTCATTGATGGCACCGATGCCGTCATGCTGTCGGCCGAGACCGCGGTCGGAAAGCACCCGGTGCGCGTGATCGAGGCGATGAACCGGGTTTGCCTCGGCGCTGAGCGTCATTGCGATACGCGCGAGGACGAGCAAACACTGAACGTTCGTTTTCACCGTATCGACCAGGCGATTGCGATGGCCGCCATGTTCATGGCCACCAACGTCTCTGTACAGGCCATCGTCGCGTTGACCGAGTCGGGCTCGACGGCACAATGGTTGTCGCGCGTTCGTACCTCGGTACCGATATTCGCGCTGTCAGAACTGGCATCGAGCCGACGCAAAATGGCGCTTTACCGCGATGTATACCCGATCTCCCATGTCCAGCAATGGACCGAACTGGAGCAGGAGATGCGCCAGGCGCTGCATTCGCTGGTCAAGCGTGGGCACTTGGCGCCCGGCGACCGGGTCATCGTCACTTCGGGCGACGCGCTGGGCGTCGAAGGCGGAACCAACACCCTTCGCCTGTTGCAGCTGGGCCCGGATGGCAAGGTAGAGCACCAGTCAGAACTGGATATGCGCTAGTCATTCCGGCCGGCGAGCGGTGGATAATGGCCTTGCCGCCGCGCAGCCTTTAAAATGGTCGCTTGGGTTCAAATCACTGAATAATTTAATTTGGAGAGTCAGGCATGAGCAGTATAGAACTGGTGAAAGTTGCACAGGCGATGGTCGCTGAAGGCAGGGGCATTCTCGCGATCGATGAAAGCAGTGGCACGTGCCAGAAGCGCTTCGATTCAATCGGCGTGGAATGTACCGAAGAAAATCGCCGCCAATACCGGGAGATGCTGTTGACCACGCCGGGTCTCGGAGAGCATGTCAGCGGAGCGATTCTCTTTGACGAGACCATCCGCCAGTCCACGGGCGGCGGCGAACCGTTCGTCAAGGTCATGGAGGCAGCGGGTGTCATGCCAGGTATCAAGGTGGATGCTGGCGCCCACGCCCTGGCCGGCCATCCCGGCGAGAAGGTCACCGAGGGCCTGGACGGACTGCGTGGAAGGCTGAAGGAATATGTTGCCCTGGGTGCGAAGTTCGCCAAGTGGCGCGCTGTGATCACGATTGGCGACAACATGCCTACCGCGGCCTGCATTGAAGCCAACGCGCATGCCCTTGCCCGTTATGCGGCGCTTTGCCAGGAAGCCGGCGTGGTGCCCATGGTTGAGCCGGAGGTGTTGATGGACGGCAGCCATTCACTCGATGAATGTTACGAGGTCTCGGAAGCCACGTTGCGCAGCCTGTTCAACCACATGTATGAACAAAATGTCCTGCTGGAAGGATCAATTCTTAAGGCCAGCATGGTGATTTCAGGATCTGAGGCAGATAACCGCGCTGATGTCGAAGAAGTCGCCCGCGCCACCGTGCAATGCCTGCTCAATGCGGTGCCGCCGGCTTTGGCGGGCATCGTATTCCTGTCTGGCGGCCAGAGTGACGAGGAGGCCACGGCCCACCTCGACGCCATGAACCGCCTTGGGAACTTTCCCTGGCCGTTGAGTTTCTCCTATGGACGCGCGCTGCAAGCGCCTTCGCTGGCCACCTGGGGAGAGGATACGCAGGGTAATGTTGCGGCAGCGCAACGCAAACTGGCCCACCGTGCACGTATGAACGGCCTGGCGGCCACCGGTAACTACGAGCGTTCACTTGAGGCCGCATAGTTTTCCCCTGTTTCACGGTCTGCTCGGCCGATGACAGACAAGTTGAAAGAGAGTGCACTCGAATACCACCGGTACCCCGTACCGGGCAAGATTCGTATTACGCCAACCAAGGCCCTGACCACCCAGCAGGACCTGGCGCTCGCCTATTCACCGGGCGTTGCAGCGGCCAGCGAGTTGATTCACAAGGATCCCCTGGAAGTCAGCAACCTGACGGTGCGTGGAAATCTCGTTGCGGTCATTACCAACGGAACCGCGGTCCTGGGGCTGGGCAATATTGGCCCGCTGGCAGCCAAGCCGGTGATGGAAGGCAAGGGTGTTCTGTTCAAGAAATTTGCCGATATAGACGTGTTTGACATCGAAATTGAGGAGCCGGATCCCGACAAGCTGATCGAGATTATCGCTTCACTGGAGCCAACCTTCGGCGGCATTAATCTCGAAGACATCAAGGCGCCGGAATGCTTCAGGGTGGAAGCTGAACTCAAGGACCGAATGAACATTCCGGTCTTTCACGACGACCAGCACGGTACCGCGATTATCACCGCCGCGGCCATGATCAACGCCCTTGAAGTGGTCGGCAAGGATATTTCACAGGTGCAGCTGGTGACGTCCGGGGCGGGCGCTGCCGGAATGGCCTGTCTTGACCTGCTGGTGAACCTCGGCTTGAACAAAGAGCATGTCACCGTGTGCGACAGCAAGGGGGTTGTTTACCAGGGCCGCAAGGAGTACATGGACGATCGTAAAGCCGGTTATGCGCGGGACACCAAAGACCGCAGCCTGGCCGATGCCGTGGACGGCGCAGATGTATTCCTGGGTGTATCGGTGGGCGGCGTGTTGACACAGGAAATGGTCAAAACCATGGCGGACAGGCCGATCATCCTGGCGCTGGCCAACCCGACCCCGGAAATCATGCCCGACGAAGCGCTGGCGGCACGCCCCGATGCCCTGATTGCCACCGGGCGATCTGATTTTCCCAACCAGGTGAACAACGTCCTGTGCTTTCCGTATATTTTCCGGGGCGCCCTTGATGTCGGCGCCACGACCATCAATGCCGAGATGCAGATGGCCTGCGTACACGCCATCGCAGAGCTGGCAAGGATGGAGGTCAGTGACGTCAGCGCTGCGGCCTACGGCGATAAACCGCTGCAATTCGGTCCGGAGTACCTGATTCCGAAACCTTTCGATCCGCGCTTGCTGGTGCAGGTGGCGTCGGCCACCGCCGAGGCGGCCATGAAGAGTGGCGTCGCCACACGTCCGCTTGGAGAACTTGGCGTCTATCGTGAAAAGCTGCGCCAGTTCCTGTTCAGAACCGGCCTGTTGATGAAGCCGGTATTCGATGCCGCACGACGGGATGTCAAGCGGGTGGTTTTTTCGGAAGGTGAGGAAGAGGTCGTCCTGCGCGCGGTGCAATCCGTGGTGGACGATGAACTGGCTGAGCCAGTACTGGTGGGACGCCCTTCGGTGGTCCTCGACCGCATCGAGAAACTGGGCCTGAGAATCAAGCCCGACCAGGATTTCGAGCTGGTCAATCCCGAGTCTGACCCACGCTTCTGGAACTACTGGACGACTTACCACGCGTTGATGGAGCGCCACGGCGTATCGCCCGCCACTGCCAAGGCGATCGTGCGTACGCAAGACGCGGTGATTGCCGCACTGATGGTACACCTGGGCGAAGCGGATGCACTGATTACCGGCATGGTCGGCCGTTTTCACAAGAAGCTCGCAGCCGTGATGGAAGTCATCGGGATCCGTGAGGGCGGCAAGGTGCTCGGTACGCTGGGTGTACTGAATACAGCTGATGGCGTGTATTTTGTATGTGACACCCATGTCAACGCGGACCCGACTGCCGAAGAGATTGCCGAGATCACGATGATGGCGGCGGAAACGGTACGCATTTTTGGCATTGAGCCACGAATCGCGCTGGTGTCCCATTCCAGCTTCGGCAGCCACATCGATCGCAGCGCTTCGAAGATGAAAATGGCGCTGGAACTGATTCACATTGCCGACCCGTCGCTGGAAGTCGAAGGTGAGATGTCAGCCGACATGGCTCTGAACCCGGATTACCGCAAGAAGGTTTTTCCAAACTCCAAGCTTCAGGGGCCGGCCAATTTGATGGTCATGCCAGACCTTGATTCCGCCCATATCGCATTCAACTTATCCCGGGTGGTGAGTAAAGGAGTGACCGTCGGCCCGATCCTGATGGGGGCCCGAAAGCCGGTACATGTATTGTCGCCCTCGGCGACGGTGCGCAGAATCGTTAACATGACCGCTATTGCCGCGGTGGACGCACAGATCAGGGAAGTGAAATCCCGGGAAAAGAATTTATGAGCAGTACAAAGGACATCGCCCTGGGAAGGGCGCCCGCCGATCCCGACGCGCAGGAAACCAGCGAGTGGCTGGAGGCGCTGCAGTCGGTCATTGAGAATGATGGCCCCGAACGGGCGCATTTCCTGCTTGAACAATTGGTGGATTTCACGCGCAGGTCCGGTGGGCATCTGCCGTATGACGCGACCACGGCCTATATCAATACCATTCCGCCCCACCTGGAAGCCAAGAGCCCCGGAGACGCGGAAATCGAGTGGCGCCTGCGTTCCTTTATTCGCTGGAATGCGATGGCAATAGTGGTGCGCGCCGGCAAACGAGGCGGCGAGCTGGGCGGGCACATCGCAAGTTTTGCTTCAGCAGCAACCCTGTACGACGTCGGCTTCAATCATTTTTTCCGCGGGCCAGACCACGAAGGCGGCGGCGACCTGGTGTACATCCAGGGACATTCTTCGCCGGGTATTTATTCACGCGCGTTTCTCGAGGGCCGGCTCGACGAGTCACAGCTGGACCGCTTCAGACAGGAAGTCGATGGTGGTGGCCTGAGTTCATACCCACACCCGTGGTTAATGCCTGATTTCTGGCAGTTGCCGACCGTATCAATGGGGCTTGGCCCGATCATGGCGATCTACCAGGCCCGTTTTCTGAAATACCTGCACAACAGGGGCATCGCCGACACCTCGGACCGCAAGGTCTGGTGTTTCCTCGGTGATGGCGAAACGGATGAACCGGAATCCCTGGGCGCCATCTCGCTGGCCGGGCGCGAACGCCTCGACAACCTGATTTTTGTCATCAACTGTAACCTGCAGAGGCTTGATGGACCGGTGCGGGGCAATGGCAAGATCATCCAGGAACTTGAAGGGGTTTTCCGGGGCGCCGGCTGGAATGTCATCAAGCTTATCTGGGGCTCCTATTGGGACCCCCTTCTGGCCAGGGACGAGGATGGGCTGCTGCGCCGGCGCATGGAAGAGGCGCTCGATGGTGAGTACCAGAATTACAAGGCCAAGGGCGGCGCTTACACGCGTGAGCACTTCTTTGGCGCCTATCCGAAGCTCAAGGAAATGGTCTCAAAGATGTCCGACCGGGACATCTGGCGCCTGAATCGTGGCGGGCATGATCCGCACAAGATTTACGCAGCCTATGACGCGGCAACCCGTCATGAGAACCAACCGACGGTAATCCTGGCAAAAACCGTTAAGGGTTACGGTATGGGGACATCTGGTGAAGCCCAGAACATCACCCATCAACAGAAGAAGATGGATACGGATTCGATCCGCGAGTTCAGGGATCGTTTCAAGGTTCCGATCAGCGACGACAAACTTGAAGAAGTGCCTTATTACCGGCCCGAAGAAGACAGCCCGGAAATCCAGTACCTGAAAGAGCGCCGCGCGGCGCTGGGTGGCCCGCTACCCAGGCGCAAGCATGACACCAAGCCGATGGTGGTGCCCGATTTATCCGCTTTCGATTCCCTGCTGAAGTCTACAGGGGAACGCGAAATCAGCACGACGATGGCCTTTGTCAGGGCACTTGCGATCATGCTGCGTGACAAGAACATCAAGGAGAGCATCGTTCCGATCGTTGCCGACGAGGCGCGCACGTTTGGCATGGAGGGCATGTTCCGTCAACTGGGTATTTACTCATCGGTCGGACAGCTATACACGCCGATGGACTCCGATCAGCTGATGTTTTACAAGGAAGATAAGAAGGGTCAAATCCTGCAGGAAGGCATTACCGAAGCAGGCGCCATGTCCTCGTGGATCGCCGCGGCCACCAGTTACAGCAGCAGTAGCACGGCGATGATTCCGTTTTTTATCTTTTATTCCATGTTCGGATTTCAGCGTGTCGGTGATCTGTGCTGGGCCGCAGGCGACATGCGCGCGCGCGGTTTTTTGATTGGCGGCACCTCCGGCCGCACCACCTTGAATGGTGAGGGTCTTCAGCACGAAGACGGCCACAGTCATATCCTGTCAGGCATGGTGCCGAACTGCATTTCATACGACCCGACGTTTTCTTACGAATTGTCGGTCATTGTGCAGGACGGACTGAAGCGCATGTATGGCGAGCAGGAAGACGTGTATTACTACATCACGGTGATGAACGAGAATTACACGCACCCCGAAATGCCGGAAGGCGCAGAAGAAGGTATCCGCAAGGGCCTGTACCTGTTTCGCGAAGCCGAGTCCTCGAACAACCGGGTGCAATTGATGGGCAGCGGTTCAATACTGCGGGAAGTGATCAGGGCGGCCGAACTGCTGGAAGCGGAGTATGGCGTTGAAAGCGACATCTGGAGCGCAACCAGCTTCACCGAACTGCGCCGTGACGGCGAAGCCTGCGCCAGGCATAACCGCCTGAATCCGGAACAGGAAAAGCGCTCCTGGGTTGAACAGTGCTTGCACGGCAGGCCGGGGCCGGTGATCGCCGCGACAGACTACGTTACCGACCAGGCGGATAAGATTCGCGCCTTCATCCCGCAGCTCGATTACACGGTTTTGGGAACCAATGGATTCGGGCGCTCGGACACCCGCGAAAACCTGCGCCGCTTTTTCGAGGTGGATTACCGGCACGTAATGTATGCGGCATTACACGCATTGCATCGCCAGGGCCGCTTTTCGCTCGAAGACCTGTTAAAAGCCCGCGACCGGCTCGAGATCGATCCGGACAAACCCAACCCGGTGCGTGTCTGAGCATGGCTGACAGAATTGAAATTAAAGTCCCGGACATCGGAGAGTTCACCGATATCCCGGTGATTGAAGTGCTGGTTTCAAGCGGCGACACGGTTGAGGCGGACGAGTCGCTGATCACGCTCGAGAGTGACAAGGCGACCATGGAGGTTCCGTCTCCGGCAGCTGGCGTGATCGTCGAAATGAGGGTTGCGCTTGAAGATACCGTGTCCGAGGGAGATGTCGTTGCGGTGCTCGAAGCCAGCGACGCGCCGCAGGCAGCGGAAAGCGAACAGAGCGAGCCCGCAGATACGCCTCCGCCCGAGGCCAAGGAAACTGAATCCGAAGCGGCGGAAAAAGAGCCGCAAAAACCTCACAAGTCGAAGCAGCCTGAGCAAGCCGCTCCGGTATCCGCGGGCAAGCGCCAGTCACCCCCGGTCAGCACGGGCGTTGCAACCACCTTGCCTTCCAGGGTGCCGTATGCCAGCCCGGCGATTCGCATGTTTGCCCGCGAACTGGGTGTAGACCTGGCGCGTGTTTCGGGCAGCGGAAGAAAACAGCGCATCCTTCGCGAGGATGTCACGGCCTTCGTCAAGAGCGTCATGTCCGGCCAGGCCCAGGCGGCCACGCCGGGCTTTGAAGTCGCACCCCCGCCGAAAGTGGATTTCAGCAAGTTCGGCGATATCGAGCGCCTGGAATTATCCAGAATAAACAAGATTTCGGCGAAGTTTCTGCACCGTAACTGGGTGACGATCCCGCATGTCACCCACAACGACCATTCAGATGTCACGGCGCTGGAAGCGTTCCGGAAGGAGAACAAGGCCAAGGCGCAGGAACAGGGTTTCAAGCTGACGCCGCTGGTGTTCCTGATCAAAGCCTGCGTGGCGGCGATGAAAGAATTTCCGCGCTTCAACGCTTCGCTGGACCAGAGTGGCGAGCACCTGGTGCTTAAAAAGTATTTTCACATCGGTATCGCGGTGGACACGCCGGACGGACTCGTGGTGCCCGTGTTGCGTGACTGTGATTCCAAGACCAAGGCAGAGCTGGCCCTGGAACTGGTCGAGACCAGCCAGCGGGCCCGCGACGGAAAGCTCAAACCACAGGATCTCCAGGGCGGTTGTTTTTCGATCTCGAGCCTGGGCGGTATTGGCGGTGCGTCTTTCTCGCCCATCATCAATGCGCCTGAAGTGGCCATATTGGGTGTTTCCCGATCAAAGATGGAACCGGTCTGGGATGGCAAAGAATTCCAGCCGAAACTGATGATGCCGCTGTCGCTGTCCTACGACCACCGTGTCATTGACGGTGCCGCTGCGGCGCGCTTTACCCGTTTCCTGGCTGAGCATCTCGAGAACCCGGAGCACCTTGACCTCGAATGAATCCGGGCAGTCGACAAACTTCAGATGGCCTGGGCCGGGCATTTCTCTGGCTGGCAGCGCTTGGCATGCTGGTCGGGCTGACGCTGTTGTTTCAGTCTGCTCAGCGCAGCAGCGGTGGCTTGGTACGCAGCAGCAATGATTCGGGTCGCGCCATGGTCGTGCTACAGCGTGACCGCAGTGGGCACTACGTGGCTGAGGGCCAGATCAACGGGCAAGTGGTCAACTTCCTGGTCGACACCGGGGCTACGGACGTGGCCATTCCAGAACAGACTGCGCGGACCCTGGGCCTGCAGTTTGGCCCGCAGGTGGCGGTCATGACGGCCGCTGGTCCGGTGCGGGCCTGGCGTACGCGCCTTGACCGCGTTTCGGTGGGCAGTGTTTCCCTAGACAATGTTCGTGCAACGATTACCCGGGCACCGATGGAGGATGTTCTGCTGGGCATGAGTTTCCTGCAGTATTTCACGATCTTGCAGCAAGGCGATGAACTGATTATCGAGAGCGGAGGAACCAGCGGATGATCGAAGTTCGAGTACCGGACATCGGCGATTTCGAAGGCGTTCCCGTGATCGAGGTTCTGGTCAGTCCCGGCGAAGAAGTGAGTGCAGAGCAGTCACTGGTAACGCTGGAAAGCGACAAGGCAACGATGGAAGTGCCGGCCCCGGCAGCAGGCATTATCAAGACCATTGATGTCGCGCTGAACGACACCGTTTCCGAGGGCGATCTGATTGCAACCATGGAAGCAGCGGATTCAGACGAGCCCGGGCCTGAAGAGGAAAAGTCCGAGACCGAACAGCCGGACACCGCAAATGGCGAAGAATCTGCCGCTGTTGCAGAGAAAACGCCGGATGAAGCGGCGCCCGAAGCACCGGCTCCATCGGCTGCACCTGCCATCCCACAGGGAGATTTCGACTACGACGTCGTAGTGCTCGGGTCCGGGCCGGGCGGATACACCGCGGCTTTTCGCGCCGCAGACCTGGGCCTGAACGTGGCGCTGGTGGAGCGCTATCCGGCGCTCGGCGGTGTATGCCTGAACGTCGGCTGCATTCCGTCGAAAGCCCTGTTGCATGCCGCGGCGCTGATTGCTGATGCCGAACAAATGGCAGACCACGGCGTGGTGTTCGGTAAACCACGAATTGAACTCGAAAAACTGCGCGGCTGGAAGGACAAGGTCGTTGGACAGTTGACGGGCGGCTTGTCCGGTATGGCCGGTAAACGCAAGGTAACGGTAATCGAGGGCGTTGGGGGCTTTGTGTCTGATCACGAAATGCAGGTTGAATCGGGTGACCAGCAACAGCGAATCAGTTTCGCACAGGCCATCATCGCCGCCGGGTCCCAGTCCATGAAACTGCCGGGTCTGCCGTGGGACGATGAGCGCCTGATGGACTCGACCGGCGCGCTCGAACTGGATGACATTCCCGAGCGCCTGCTGGTTATCGGCGGCGGCATCATTGGCCTGGAAATGGCCTGTGTATACCAGGCGCTGGGCAGCAAGGTGACGGTGGTCGAGTTAACTTCTCAGCTGATGCCGGGCGCCGACAAGGACCTCGTCCGTCCCTTGCAAAAACGGATCGAAGGGCGATATGAGGCCATATGGCTTGATACAAAAGTCACCGGCGTCACGGCTGGAGAGACCGCATTGACGGCCAGCTTCGAGGGCGGAAAAGCGCCGCAGTCGGCGGAATTCGATCGCGTGTTGGTGTCCGTAGGCAGGGTGCCGAATGGCGCCAATATCGGCGCGGACAAGGCCGGCGTCGAGGTCACCGAGCGTGGCTTTATCGCGGTGGACAAGCAGATGCGTACCAACGTGCCGCACATCTTCGCCATCGGCGATATCGTCGGACAACCGATGCTGGCGCACAAGGCTACCCATGAAGGCAAGGTCGCGGCCGAGGTGTGCGCCGGTCACAAGAGCGCTTTCGATGCGCGCGTCATACCTTCGGTCGCATACACTGACCCCGAAGTGGCGTGGGTGGGTGTTACCGAGGGCGAGGCACGCGACGCCGGTGTGGACTACTCGGTAGGCAAATTTCCCTGGGCAGCCAGCGGCAGGGCCCTGGGCAATGGCAGGCCTGAGGGGTTTACCAAGCTGTTATTCGACAATGCCACCGACCGGATTATCGGCGCCGGAATTGTCGGCACGCACGCCGGAGACCTCATCGCCGAATGCGCCCTGGCCATCGAAATGGGCTGCGAAGCGGCCGACATTGGCCTGACCATCCATCCCCACCCGACCCTCTCGGAAAGCATCGGCATGGCCGCCGAAGCCTTCGAAGGCACCATCACCGACCTGTACCTTCCCAAGCGCAAAAAATAGGAGTTAAAAAAGATTCCGCGAATTTCACAATTTGGCGAATTGCGCGAATTTTTTAAGTTGGTCAATCAGGAGTTCGAGTAGCGTGCGACCGCTGCACTTCGCTGGGACTGTGCCGGTAACGTGTTTTGCAGACACGCTGTAAATACGTCCCTGTACGCTCTTATCCGGCATCCCTGCCTCCCAAGGTCTGCAAAACAGTCACCCGGCACATCCCCAGACTCGCCGGTACAGTCGAAAAGGGATGCCCGGTGAAGTTTCGAGGGGTGTATGAAACAGGGATGTTTCATTCAAGCCCCCATGGATGGGTTCACGGCGTCCCCGAGAAACCTTACCGGGCATGCCATTGTTTTCGGTTGTCCGATTAAGGGGCCAGGGCTACCTGCGGACAAACTTGTAGAGGAAGCGGTCGGTCTTGCCGGACATTTCAGGGGCGATCGACGGTACGCTGTGGTCGTCGCTGGAGTTGCGCAAAAGATTGCTTTCGGCCACCAGGTCGAAGCAGGCGCCGGTCATGTCATCGACAACTTTCCGGGGACTGATGCGGTGTAACCTGAAAGCCACATCGCTGGTTTCGCCCTCTGCGGGGGCAACATGATCCGCCACGCCGAGGATCGCGCCTTGCTTCATGGCGCTGCAAAGCGTATCCAGGAAAGCCACTTCATCGACATCCGGCCAGTTGAACTGTTCGCTGCCATAAAAGAAATCGTGGTAAGCCAAGATCATCAGGGCGGCATCCAGCGAGTTGTCTTCCAGTTCAATGTCGTTGGCTTCAGCAATCAGCTGCTCGGTATTCGCGAGCCGGCCATTGGCAAAGCGTTGTTCCAGCTGGGGGCCGATAAATCCCAGGTAAGCCTGGTTGTTGTGGGACAGGACCCTGCCGTCTTCACCCACCAGAGTGTCCAGGATTTCGGTGTAATAGCCGCCACCGGCGTACACATCAAGCACCGTCATGCCCGGCCGCAGAGACAGAAATTCGAGCACTGCTGCCGGCTTGCGCGCTTTATCACGGACCGTGTCTGCCTCGGGCCGGCGCGGATGGGCGACCGCAGCCTCGATGGCTTCGTGTCCCCGGCCGCCGTTATCGCACGGTGACAGCAAGAACAAACTCAAAATGGCCTGTGCGCAGTTCATCCAAAATTCCCTCAATGTCCCATGCCGCAGTATAGACAAGTCATGCGTGACGGCATTTGAATCAACGGCACGAAGAATGCGTGCTGCGACAAGGCGCAACAATTTGGCAACAGATGACAGGTGGGCATCAACCCCCCGCTGGTCTGAGTCTTCATGTCAGCAACCACCATGACATGCCACTGATGACCACGGCCCCGATCAGGTTCAGCACGAAACCGGCGCGGGCCATTTCCTTGATGGTGACCCGGCCGCTGCCGTAAATCACGGCATTGGGAGCGGTCGCCACGGGCAGCATGAATGCGCAACTGGCGCTCAGCGCCGCAGGGATCATTAGCACGATGGGGTCAATTTCCATCACCAGGGCCGCCGCCGCAAGCAGTGGCATCAGCAAGCTTGCCGTGGCGGTGTTGCTGGTCACCTCAGTCATGAACGTGACCGTCAGTGCAACCATCAGCAACATCAGGAGTACCGGCAGATTCGACAGCACCTGCAACTGGGCTGCGATCTGGTCGGCCAATCCGCTTTCCATGAACGCGTTGGCAATCGCGATACCGCCCCCGAACAGGATCAGAACACCCCAGGGAATGGTGCGCGCAGATTTCCAGCGTAGCAACCGCTGGCCACTGCCATTGGGGGTCAGGGCCATGACCACGACAGCGATCAGGGCCACCGATGCATCGTTGGCGCCGGGCAGGTCCAGCCACTCGCTCCAGCCGCCGAATGGTGCTTTTCGGGTAATCCAGAAAAGGGCGGTGATGGCAAACAGCGACAACACCCGCACCTCTGCCGGTTGCCAGCGCCCGGTCTTGGGTAATTCAACGGGGCGATCGAGTTTCAGTCCACGGGTCAGCCACAAGCCGGCGATCGGAATCAGGACAACCACCACCGGCAACGCCCAGGCCATCCACTGCGGAAAACTGGGCGTATCTCCAAAACGGTCCGCATAGACTTGCATGAAAATCAGGTTGGGCGGCGTACCGATCGGTGTGCCCATGCCACCGATGCTGGCCGCGTAGGCGATTCCCAGCAGCAGCGGCACGGCCATCCTCCGCTGGGTGTTCTCCAGGACCGCCAGCGCCACAGGCAGCAACATCAGCGTGGTTGCGGTATTGGAAATCCACATGCTCAATGAGGCGGAAGCGACCATGAAGCCCATGACCAGCGCCCGCGCATTGCCGCCGCCAAACAGGTTCACCATGTACAGCGCGATTCTTCGGTGTGCACCCGAATCGGCCATGGCCTTGGATATCATGAAGCCGCCCAGCAACAGCAGGATCAATGGACTGCCATAGGATTGGCCAACCTGCGCCGGAGTCAGGATGCCAAACAGCGGAAACAGCGCCAGCGGAAGCAGCGATGTGAAGGGAATGGGAATCGGTTCGAATATCCACCAGGTCGCACACCACACGGTGATCGCCGCAGTCAGCGCAGCGGCGGTCGGCCAGTCCCTGGCAGTCAGCGAAAAGAGGATCAGGATAGCCAACAATGGCCCGGTATACATGGCGATTCGTTTCATTATTATTAGCGCTCAGTTTCCTGTTAGTCTTCATGGCTGGTATGCATGATAGTTTTGGTCATGCCCCATCCAAAGTGTATGATAGGAGCAACCGGTCGGGGCCAGCTCGAGTTTAACCAAAATTGCCGGTGAACTAGTGTGACAACAGGCCCCTCATTGCTTGCAATAGCAATTCCTGCCTACCTATTATAGGCAGGCCACACCTAAATTCTCCGAAGGGGAAAGAAGATAATGAATATGCGAACTTTCCTGCTCCTGATCACGTTCCTGGCTTCCAGTGTTCAAGCGCATGATCCATCAATCTCCAACGCCGGTCCGGTGCTGAACAAAGATGGCAGCGTGGTGACCGGTATCCTGACTGCCGAATTCGACCCGCTTAATTCTGTCCTGCCATTTCCGAGCAACCTGCTTTTTACAGATACCACGGACCTGACGGTCAATATTCCGTTTTTTCCGGACGACCCTTCGGCACCCCTGTTCCAGGCCCTTAACGCCCTGGACGGTTTCAGCACCACAGAAAAATGGACTACTACGTTTATTGACGAAACAGGGGCACCGGGCAGCATCGATCCCGCTTCGGTCATACCGGGTGTTTCGGTCCGGGTATTCCAGGTCACCACTGCACAGTTCGTGGCCGTGACCGGCATCGTCCGGGAGCTGGTCGCCGGGGTGGACTTCTTCGCTGCAGCATCCGGAAACGTGGTTGCGATCATTCCGCTCAAGCCGCTGCCCGAATTGTCGAGCTTCATGGCGGTGTTGACCAATGACATTCGCGACACCGACGGAAACGATGCGACACCGAGTACCTTTTACCACCTGAGCAAGGCCCACACGCCGTGGATCGATGCCCAGGGCAACAGTACTTACCCACTGCTGGATAATGCTTCCGCGCAAGGCGCGGAACAGCTTCGGCAAATCACGCTCACCATGGAAGCAGCTGCGGGGGCCGCGGGCATCGCGCACGAAGACATAATCCTGGCCTGGACGGTCAACACCCAGTCCATAACACCGAGCCTGAAGCTGCTGCGCAGCATTGCCCAGCCGGCGCCGGTACAGGCGGCCCCGGTTCCTGGATTGACAACCGCAGCAGTTGGTGGGTTTGGGTTGGCGGACGTCGTGATCGGCGTCATTACCTTGCCCTACTACCTGGGTATCCCCAGCGCCCAGAACCCGATCGCACCACTGACTGATTTCTGGACTGCCCCGCCCGGTGGATATGTGCCGCCGTTCAACCAGTTCGGACTGGATTCAACCTCCACCAACGTGACGGCCTACAACCCGTTCCCGGTGTTGACCGGCATGCAGACCGTGCCGGTGCTGATCACGGTGCCGAATGCCAACTCTGGGTTCACCAAGCCACCGGAAGGATGGCCAGTGATCATTTACCAGCATGGCATCACGCGCAACCGTACGGACATGCTGGCCCTGGCCGACACGTTCGCGCGCGTGGGATACGTGGGTATCGCGATTGACCAGCCACTTCATGGCGTCGTGCCTGCCGTGGCCCCAGAATTGACACCTTTTTATATTGGCAATACGCCGTTTGGCGCGATACCGGGCGCTACGGAGCGTACTTTTGACGCCGATTACTTCAACAACACCACGGGTGCCCAGGGCCCGGATATGATTCCGGATTCATCCGGCACCAGTTCGTTCAACCTGCTCAACCTGCGTGCCGCACGTGACAATCTGCGCCAGGCCACGGCAGACCTGTCGGTGCTGGCGGTCAGCCTGCAGAACATCAGCGTGGACGGCGATGCGACGCCCGACCTGAACGCGTTTAACGTGGGTACCGTGATTCATTCACTGGGCACCACGGTCGGCATGGGCTTTATGGCCATTGAGCCGATCGTTTCCCGCGCTTACCTGAATGCCGCCACCGGGGCCCTGATCCGTACCGGTTATGCCGGCAGCTTTGGCGCCCGGATTGAAGCCGGGCTGGCCGGCGCAGGTATTTTGCCCGGCACCACCGAATTCGAACAGTTCCTGACGGTTGCTCAAACGACCGTGGACTCAGGAGACGGCGTCAACTGGGCCACCGAGGCGGCCACCAAGATGCCAGTCATTCACAACATGGTGCTCAACGATGACACGGTGCCAAACTTTGTGCCCGGGGCGCCACTCGCGGGCAGTATTGCCATCAACAATGCAATGGGTCTTGTGCCCTACAGTTCGACCCAGGTCAATCCTGACGGCCTGAAGGGCCTGGCCACGTTCTCCAGCGGCATACACAGCTCCATTTTCAGGCCCACTTTTCCTGCGGTGACCGCGGAGATGCAGGGCCAGATGGCATCATTTATCGCTTCTGGCGGAACGCTGGTGCAGGTCTTGAATCCGGACGTCCTGGTTCCCGTTATGAACCTGAACATTTCCGGGCCTGACAGGACAATCAACAGCCCCGGGGGTGGCCTGAAAAGCAAGCGACCGGGTGGCCCGGTCACGGGCCCAGCCCGCGTGACGTCGATCCGCGAAGTAGCTCGGGGAGGGCGTGAACAATGAGAAGCATCACCAGGAACAAGACCATGAATCGTTCGATCCTCGTTAGTGCAATGCTCACTGCAGGAGTCGTGACCATGCCTTCGATGGCCGCCGAGTTCGAAAGCGGCGAATGGTATGGTAGTTTTGACACCACGGTCAGCTATGGCGCCTCGTGGCGGGCTGATGACATTGACCGAAATGATGTCGGTAAGGCCGCCAACAATCCGCAGGCTTTTGTTTTCCCGACACCGCTCGAAGCATACAGGGGGAATCAAACCTCGCTTGGCCGCTGGTCGGTTAATGATGACGACGGTGACCTGCTATACGCCAACTCGCAGGACCTGATCACGCACACCTTCAAGGTCACCGCGGAGCTGGATATCCGTTACAAGAACTTCGGCGGTTTTTTCCGCGTATCGGGTTTTCATGATTTCGAGAATCACGATAAGGCGGAGCTGTCTGACACTGCCCAGGAACGCGTAGGTGAAGACGTACGTCTGCTGGATGCGTATATCTGGGGTGATCACGCGGTTGGTGATCACTTCCTCAACTGGAGGCTGGGCCGGCAGGTCGTCAGCTGGGGTGAATCCACCTTTATCCAGGGAGGTCTGAACGTCATTAACCCGGTCGATGTATCCAAGCTGAGGCTGGCCGGTTCGGAGCTGAAAGAGGCTTTCGAAGGCGTCAACATGCTGTACGGCACCATTGACCTGACCGATGCGGTTTCGCTCGAAGCCCTGTACCTTTTCGATTTCGAGGAAATCATTCCCGATCCGGCAGGCACTTATTTCTCTTCCAGCGATATCGCAACGCCCGGCGCGACATACGCCATGTTGGGCTTCGGTATCTATCCTCAGCCGGTGATCAACCCTGATTTGTACGCGCCAGTGTGCCTGGGTGGAGATTTTGCAGCTTCAGATGCTTTATTGCCCGCGCAACTGGTCGCCACCGGTTGTGCCTTGTCCCTTCCCCGTGCTGAAACGCGCCTGGCGGATGACAGCGGACAGTACGGCCTTGCCTTGCGCTGGTTTGCGGAAAACCTGGGCGGCACGGAGTTCGGTTTTTACTACCTGAAGTATCATAGTCGTCTGCCAGTACTGAGCGGTTCTGCGATTACTGCACGTCCGCCACCCTTTGGCACGGCCTCTTACTTTACGGAGTACCCCGAGGATCGTGACCTGTACGGCATCAGCTTCAACACCACGGTCGGCACCTGGTCGCTGGGCGGTGAAGTCACCTACCGGCCCAACGTGGCGCTGCAGATCGATGACGTCGAGTTGTTGCTGGCGGCATTGACGCCACTGAATCCGTTGCTGGCCGCGCCCGTAGCGCGTTACCAGAGCCAGTTGGGCGAATTCGGCCCGGGCGAGGAAATCAAGGGCTGGCATGAGCATACGCAATGGCAGGCCCAGGCCACGCTGACCAAGCTGTTTGGCCCCGGCAATATCTTCCGGGCCAACCAGATCGCATTCGTCACCGAGTTCGGGTTCAATCACATCACCGACCTGCATAAGTTCAGCGACCTGCGCTACAACGTTTCGGGCACCGATACTGGTGGCGGACCGGATATTTTCACCGGTCACTTTAATAACCCGTCAACTGAAGATCCTGATGCGTTTGCAGACGATTTCAGCTGGGGATACCGGATGTTGGCGCGCTTTGACTACAACAATGCGATCGGCGCTGTAACCGTCAGCCCGCGGATCGCGTTCGCACATGACGTTGACGGATCGACCCCCGGACCGGGTGGTTCGTTTATCGACGGACGCAAGACCATTACCATCGGTGTCGGTTTCAACTACCTCGACAAGTGGATATTCGACTTTGCCTACACCGACTACAAGGGCGGTGGCAGGTACAACCTGCTGCGTAATCGCGATTTCTTCGCTGCCAGCGTGCGTTACTCATTCTGATTGCCGGAGGATTCCAAGCAGATGATCATTAAAAGCAAGATTTCCACCAAGGCAGCCCTGGCAATCGGAGTATGCCTGGCCGCCCAGATTGCCTATGCAGGCCCCAAGCCCGACCAGATCGGCCGTTTGACGGACGACCTGACCCCGGTCGGTGCAGAGCGCGCCGGTAATGCAGCGGGTACGATTCCGGCCTGGACAGGCGGCATCACTGAACCGCCCGCGGGCTACACGTTGGGCGATCACCATCCTGATCCCTTCGCCAATGACGAGGTGCTGTTCCGGATCGATGCGAGCAACTACCAGCAATACGCTGACCAGCTCGGCGTAGGCCAAAAAGCCATGTTCGAACGGTATCCCGAGACTTATTACATGAATGTCTACCCGACCCGCAGGTCTGCGACCTACAAGCAACGGGCGCTGGACATGACCATCGAGAACGGCAAGACGGCCACACTCGTTGCAAATGGTGAAGGCGTCGAGAATGCGGCCGAAGGTTTTCCTTTCCCGTTCCCCGAAAACGCCTATGAACTGATGTGGAACCACAAGCTGAAGCCGAAAGGCACAGGCGGTGTGCGTTACAACAACCAGGTCGCGCCCACCACAAGCGGTGATTACACCTTCGTCAAACTGCGCGAGGAATTGCTTGGCTTGTACTACAAGGAAGGCGTCAAGATCGAGGATATCAACAATATCCTGCTGTACTTTTTCCAGGAAGTAGAATCACCCGCCCGTTTGGCAGGTAACATCCTGCTGGTTCACGAAACCCTGAACCAGGTCAAGCTCGGTCGCCAGGCGTGGATCTACAACCCGGGTCAGCGCCGTGTAAGGCGCGCCCCGAACGTTGCCTATGACAACCCGGGCACGGCTTCTGATGGCCTGCGTACCAATGACATGACCGACATGTTCAATGGCGCCATGGACCGCTTCGATTGGGAAGTGGTGGGCAAGCGCGAAATGTACGTGCCTTACAACTCTTACAAGGCGCACAGCAGCGATGTCACGACCGACGATCTCGTCAGGCCCGGACACCTGAATCCCGAGTACTTCCGATACGAACTGCACCGGGTCTGGATTGTCGACGCGCGTCTCAAGGACGGCATGCGGCACATCAACTCGCGCCGCACGTTCTACATGGACGAAGACAGTTACCAGCCTCTGGCCGTAGACCACTACGATAACCGCGACCAGCTCTGGCGATTCTCGGAGGCCCATTGCATTAATTATTACGAATTGCCGACCTTCTGGTCGACGTTCGAAGCACATTATGATTTGCAGTCCGGCCGTTACGTGGCCCAGGGCTTTGACAACCAGGACCCGGTAAACACCTTCGATGTGGAGATGGCCGAGTCCCAGTTCACACCGCAGGCATTGCGGACCCGAGGAAGGCGCTAGAAATGAGAAGAAGGCCGGCAAACGCTGGCCTTTTTTTCAATGGGGATTCGAGATCAGTAAACAGTTTCCAGTGAGGCGTGTCTCGATTTCGGCACTGATCGTGTCGATCGTCGCTTCATGCGCGGTTTTTGCCCAGGATGAACCCGCTTCGGTAGTGCATGCGGAAATCCTGCCGCTGGCTACCCAGTCGTTGTTACTCGATATTTTTGCCATGGAAGAGGGTGGTTTTGTCGCCGTGGGCGAACGAGGTCACGTGGTGCTTTCACCGGATGGGATCGAGTGGCAGCAGGCAGAGTCTGTTCCAACGCGTTCTACGCTGACAACGGTGACGGGCAGTGGAGGACGTCTCTGGGCAGCGGGTCATGACAGTATCATCATCACCAGCCGTGACGGCGGAATGACCTGGACGCGTCAATATTTTGATCCCGAGCGCCGCCAACCTATCATGGACTTGCATTTTTTCGATGAGCAGCGAGGCATGGCAATTGGCGCTTATGGGCTCGCATTGTTGACGGATGATGGCGGCAGAAACTGGGAGGATGGCGTTGTTAACGAGGAAGAATGGCATAACAACGCCCTGACGATGATTGACGAGGTACTCCTGGTCGCGGCCGAAGCGGGGATGAGTTACCGCAGCCCTGATAACGGTAACAACTGGGAGCCCATCGAAATGCCGTATCCCGGATCAATGTTTGGCGCCATTGCAGATTCGGACCAATGTTTTGTCGTGTTCGGCCTGCGTGGCAATGTGCAGGAAAGTTGTGATCTTGGCGAAAACTGGGATGAGCTGGACAGTGGCACCGAATCCAGCATTATGGGCGGAATCCACCAGGACGGCCTGAGCATCATGGTCGGCAAGAGCGGGCTGATTCTGCTGCGCGATTCAAACGGAGAATTCCAGGTTTCGTCACATTCAAGCGGTGTTGATTTTTCATCCGTGGCGCACATGGGTGCGCGCAGGTTCATATTGGTAGGCGAGGACGGCATTCATCACTGGCCGGAAGTTGACATGGAGTTGTCACCATGAAACCCGGCTCTCACGGCGTATTGCACCACGTAGCAACATTCCTGATCAGCATTCGCTACCTCGTAATTGGCTCATTTACGCTGATCACGGCATTCATGTTGTGGGCAATGTTCCAGTTGCAGATCGAGACTGGTTTCAAGAAACAGTTGCCGTTGAAACATGAATACATGCAGACGTTCCAGGAGTACGAGCAGGAGTTCGGAGGCGCCAATCGTATTCTCGTGGCCCTGGTGTCGCGTGAAGGGAACATGTTCACGCCGGAATTCTTTACCGCTTTCGAGGCCATCAGCAACCAGGTATTTTTCATTCCGGGCGTTGATCGCGCCAGTGTCCGGTCCATATTCACCCCGAATGTGCGCTTCGTGGAAATTGTCGAGGATGGCTTCGCCGGTGGCAATGTCATTCCGTCCGATTTCATGCCTACCGACACGATGTTTGAACGGGTCCGGCAAAACATCGTCAAGTCCGGCGAAGTCGGCCGCCTGGTTTCGGGTGATTTCTCCGGCGCCATGGTTTGGGGCAATTTGCTCGAAGAAAACCCACAAACTGGCGAACAACTGGACTATCGCGAGGTGGCCGCGCAACTCGAGGCCATCAGGACGCAATACGAAGGTGAAAATTACACCGTTCACATCATCGGTTTTGCCAAGATTGTTGGAGATATTTCTGACGGCGCCAAGTCAGTAATCTGGTTCTTCATGATCGCCCTCATCGTCACGGCGATTCTGCTGTACCGCTATACACACTCGCTGTGGCTGACGGTATTGCCGTTGGCCTGTTCCATCGCCGCCGTGATTTGGCAAATGGGTACGCTCAGCCTGCTGGGATACAGCCTGGACCCGATGAATATCCTCACGCCATTCCTGATTTTCGCGATTGGGGTCAGTCACAGCGTGCAGAAGATATCGGCGTGGGTGGTCGAGAAGGAGTTTGGTGGGAAAACACCCGATCAATGGGCCAAAGAGGGCATCACGGATGTTTCGGTCATTCCCCGCCGTTCGCCGATGCACGGTTCGCGCGAAACCATCAAGAAGCTGCTGGCGCCAGGCGTCATTGCGCTCGCTTCAGATACGATCGGCTTCCTGACCATCCTGTTTATCCAGATTCGCATCATCCAGGAACTGGCGATCACCGCCAGCGTTGGCGTGGTCGTCATTATCTTCACCAACCTCATCCTGCTGCCGATGCTGCTCAGTTTCGTGCAGTTACGTAATCCCGACCGGTATCGTGAACGTCTATTGAAGAAGGCGCATAAGAAGTCCGCGTTCTGGGCCACGATTGCCTCTTTCACGCGACCCGAAAGGGCCAAGGGGGCCGTGGTCGTGGCAGTCATATTGCTGGTAGTCGGCTTTTGGGTCGCCCAGGACATGAAGATCGGTGATTCGGAAATCGGGGTTCCGGAGTTAAGGCCAGAATCGCGATACAACCAGGATGCCATCTTTATTTCCGAGAAATTTTCACTGGGCTCTGACCTGATTACCGTTGTTGCCGAAACGGTACCCAATGCCTGTACCGAAGTGTTCGAAGTCATGCAGCGAATTGACCGGTTTGCATGGAACCTGCGCAACGTGGAAGGCGTGCAGAAGGTCATCACGCTGCCGATGGTGGCCAAGGTTGTCAACAGTGGTTGGAACGAAGGCAATATCAAGTGGCGTATCCTGCCTCGAGACCGCTACGTACTGCGGCAGGCGATCAGCGGAATTGAAACCGACACCGGCTTGCTGAATCGTGACTGTAGTGCCATGCCGATTATGGTCTTTACGACCGATCACCGGGCAGAGACCATTTCCAAGGTCGTGGCCAGCGTTAAGGAATTGCGCGAAGAGCTGAACATGCCGGGCCTTGACTACGAATACGAAGGCGAGAGCCTGCAGCAAATCGCCGGCCTGTCAGAGGATTTCGAGGGTGATGCCCTGAAATTCAGGCTTGCTACCGGTAACGTAGGCGTGATGGCGGCGACCAATGAAGACGTCGCCGCGGCAGAAAAGCCGATGCTGGCGCTGGTGTTTGTTTCCATTATCCTGTTGTGCCTGGCGACCTATCGATCGCTGCTTGGCACCTTGTGCATTGTTTTACCGCTGGTGCTGGTTTCCACCCTCGCGGAAGCGTTGATGGCCCTGTACGGCATCGGCCTGAAGGTCAACACGCTGCCGGTGGTCGCACTGGGTATTGGTATTGGCGTTGACTACGGCGTCTACATTTACAGCCGTCTCGACATGTTGCTCAAGGAAGGTTACACCTTGCGCGAGGCATACAACCAAACCCTGAGGCTGACGGGGCGGGCCGTGATCTTTACCGGGTTTACCCTCGCGGCAGGCGTGGGCACATGGATATTCTCACCGCTTCAGTTCCAGGCGGACATGGGAATATTGCTGTGCTTCATCTTCCTGGCGAACATGGTCGGCGCCATTATTCTGCTGCCGGCGCTGGTGCGGGTAATGCTGGTTCGTGATGAGAAGCCCGAAACACCCTGAACCTGGCCAGGTAAAACCATTTGCATTGCCTGGACTAATTCCGTACATTCAAAACATGAGCATTTCAAAACGGTTCAATACCCGACGCCTTCGCCGACCGATGGTTAACAGTTCGGCTGGGTTGCCGTGACGCTTGACATGTCGAAAGTCTAAAACCCAGCCACTAGCTGGGTTTTTTTGTTTTAGGGCCGGTAAAACTGAAGACAGCGCAGAAATGGGCATTGCATGAAACACTTTCTAAGCAGCACTGACTGGAGCAAGGTGGAACTTGATGCCCTGTTGCGGACAGCGGCCGAACTCAAGAAGCAGCCCGTCAATAAAATGATGCAGGGCCGCTCGATTGCATTGTTGTTTCTGAACCCCTCTTTACGCACGCGGACATCCTTTGAACTGGGTATGCAGCAGATGGGGGGCATCGCAATAGTTCTGCAACCGGGAAAGGATGCGTGGGGTCTGGAATTCAATCCTGGCGCGGTGATGGACGGTGAAGCTGAAGAACACGTTGCCGAAGTTGCGGCGGTTTTGTCACGCTACTGCGACTTGATCGCGCTACGTGCTTTTCCGGGATTTTTGGACTGGCAAACAGATCGCGAGGATTCAGTCATCAAGGCCCTGGCGCGCTACGCCAGCGTGCCCGTCATCAACATGGAGACCATCGTGCACCCCTGCCAGGAACTGGCCATGATGATGACGCTGAAAGAAAAGCTTGGCGACGTGGGAAGACGCAAGATGGTCCTGACGTGGACCTGGCATCCGCGCCCGCTGAATACCGCGGTTGCCAATTCAGCCCTGCTGATCGGCACCAAGTTCGGTATGGACGTGACCTTGCTGTGCCCGGAGCCGGCCTATGTGCTGGATGAACAGTTCATGCAGCAGGCCAGCGCAAACTCCAAAGCCAGCGGCGGTTCGCTGAGCGTGTCTCATTCCATCGAAGATGCATACGCAGGTGCCGAATTCGTATATGCGAAGAGTTGGGGTGCCCTGTCCTGTTACGGCGCGCCCGATCAGGAATGGGAAATGCGGAAGCATTACCGGCATTTCATCGTCGACGAGGCAAAAATGAAATTGACCGATGGCGCGCTGTTCAGCCACTGTCTGCCATTGCGCCGCAATATCAAGGCCACCGATGCAGTGATGGATTCTGATTACTGCATCGCAATCGACGAGGCCGAAAACCGCCTCCACGTACAAAAAGCCGTGATGTCCGGCTTACTGGAAATAAACTCATGAGCAAGCAAAATAAAGTCGTACTGGCATTTTCAGGAGGCCTCGATACGTCATATTGTGTCCTGGCGTTGCGCGAACAAGGATTTGAGGTTCACACGGTATTCGTCACCTCAGGTGGTGTTTCCACGGAAGAAGTCGAAGCCATCAGGGCGCGCGCCCTGGCGCTCGGGGCGACTGAACACCACCTGGTGGATGCAAGCCGTGAACTGTGGGATGAGTTTGTAAAGCCGTTGATATGGAGCCATGCGCGCATGCTGGGCGAATATCCGCTGCTGTGTTCCGACCGCTACCTTATTGTGCGGCGGTGCCTGGCCTTATGCGACACGCTGGAGACGTCGCATTTCGCGCACGGCTGTACCGGAATGGGCAATGACCAGCTCCGCTTTGACCAGACTGTGCGCAGTTGCGGAGATTACGACATCCATGCGCCGATCCGGGATCTGCAAAAGCAAACTGACCAGGTGCGTGAATTTGAAATGGCAAAGTTGGAGGAGGCGGGTTTCGACGCGCCGGGCAAATCAGGCCATTACTCGATTAACGAAAACCTGCTCGGCGTAACGATTTCAGGCAGCGAGATTGACCGCTTCGAAGCACCCGGGGATGAGACCCGTGCCCTGTGCCGTCCGCGGCCGGAATGGCCAAGCGAACCGTTCTCTGTGAAAATCAGATTCGAGCTGGGTGAAGCCGTGTCGCTGGACGGGCAGGCGGCACCGGGGCCGGAATTGCTACAGCAGCTTAATCGCCAGTTTGGGAAATATGGTGTCGGCCGGCACATCTATACCGGCGATGTCAGTATTGGCCTGAAAGGTCGTATCGTGTTCGAATGTCCCGGAATCGATGTACTGATGGCCGCGCACCAGGCACTCGAAGACGCCGTCAACACGCGCTTACAGAACCAGTTTCGACATCACGTTGCACAGCGCTGGGCCGAACTGGTCTACACGGGATTTTTCTACGAGCCCCACAAGGCTGACCTGGAAGCCTACCTTGGCAGTTCACAATCGGCCGTAACCGGGACGGTCACCGTCACCACCGAAGGGGGCAGCATTGTGGCCAGTGAGGTCTCGTCTGAGTACATACTGCAGGATGCGGCCTCGATTTACGCACAAAGCTGTGACTGGACCCCCGAAGAAGCAGAGGGGTTCATCAAGCTGCTGGGCAAAAGCAGCACCATGGCAGCACAAATCCGGAGTCAAAAAGAATGAACCAGGGTGCAAACATGCAACGGCTGTTACGGCATTTAAAAGCCCTGATCGCTTTCGACACGCAAAATCCTCCGCGCAAAATTTCTGCCGACTCGCTGATATTTGAATATTTGCGCACCGCGCTTGGGGAATCATTTGAATCCGAGGTCACCGATCACGGCAAAGGCCGGGTTGCATTTCACGCCGTGCGCGGCAAGCCACGCTGCCTCTTCAATGTCCATATCGACACGGTGCCGGTGTTGAGTGACGCACTGTATCCGCCCCTGGAAATGCACATCGATGACGACAAGGTTTACGGGCGGGGCGCCTGCGACATCAAGGGCGCCGTGGCCAGTCTGCTGACCATCGCACAAACCACCGATTGGCCTATGGCGCTGCTGTTTACGACCGATGAGGAAGGGGGCGAAGGCTGCTGTGTCGATCGCTTTATCGCGACCGGTCAATGTGCACCATACGAAATGGTCGTGGTCTCTGAACCGACACGCTGCAGGGTTGAACTTGTGCACCGCGGATACCTGTCGGTCAAGGGTGAATTCCAGGGCGTATCAGGACATTCCTCGGAGCGTCGCTCTTTGTCGGAAAATGCCATACACCGCATGTCACGCTGGATCGCGGCAGCGCTTGCAGAGGCCAGGCGCGCTGACGACGATGGGCTGCGCGCCTGTTTCAACATTGGCACCGTCGAGGGTGGGGTCAAGTCTAATGTTATTGCCGACCATGCGAGCCTGCACTGGAGTGCGCGCCTGCTTCCCGGTCAGAGTAATGACGAATTCATGGCGCGGATGAAGCAGCTGGACGCTGCAGAATTTGCCAGGTGGGAGATTCCATTCGCCGGGCCGCCTTTGCCGACCGGGGATAACGAACCCCTGGAGGCTGATTCGTTCGCCCGCATACAGGGCTTGTCGATTGGTGAAGGGCTGGATTTCTGGACCGAGGCGTCGCTTTTCTCCGAAGCGGGTTATCCGGCGCTGGTGTTTGGTCCGGGCAATATCGAACAGGCCCACACGCGTGACGAGTGGGTCAGCCTGCAACAACTGGAGAAAGCCCTCGGAGGCTACCGCAAGATGGCCGGATATCATGGCTGAGGTTCGGCAAATTGTCCTCGAGTTGCTCGCCCAACTGGGATCAAGCAAGGAAGCACGCCAATATCTGAAAGAGTTTTCATCGGTTGATGAGACCCGCTTCGCTGTCGTTAAAGCCGGCGGAGGCATACTTCGTGACCACATGGACGAGCTGGCTTCGGCACTTTCCTTTCTGCACCGCCTCGGCTTGCGCCCGGTAGTGTTGCATGGTGCCGGACCTCAGGTCGATGAGGCCTTGGCCGGGTCCGGCATAGAAAGCCTGCGCCACGACGGGCTCAGGGTTACCACCGAAGCGGTGATGGCCGTGGCCCGGCCGGTGATTTACGACCTCAACATGCAGTTGGTAGAGGCGCTGGAGCAGCGCGGTATCCGGGCACGCGGCATTCAACATGGCGTGTTTCGATGTGACTACCTGGATCGCGAAAAACTGGGCCTGGTCGGGGAAATCAGGTCGGTTAACCTGGAGCCCTTGCGCAGCGCCGTACGCAGTGGTGCATTGCCAGTACTGACCTTCCTTGGCGAATCCAACTCCGGCCAGGTGCTCAATATCAATGCCGATTTCGCTGCGCGGGAACTGGTCTGGGCGGTTAAGCCCCACAAGATCGTCTTCCTGACGCCCAGTGCGGGTTTACTGGATCGCGACGGCCGGGTGATTTCCGCAATCAGCCTCGATAATGACTACCAAGCCCTGATGAACGAACCCTGGGTTCACTCCGGCATGCGCGTAAAGCTGCAGCAAATTAACGAAATGCTGCTCAAGCTCGACCGCAGCACCTCCGTATCGATCACCTCGGCCGACCAGTTGACACGTGAGCTGTTCACCTATCGCGGGGCTGGAACCCTGGTGCGGCGGGGTGAATCTATCGACTTCGATGTGCAACCGACGGCGGAAAAGCTCGCCATGGTAGCCGAACAGGTCGAGGTATCTTTTGACAGAAAGTTACGAAGCGGTTGGGCCGCGGGGCTTGAAAAGCCGCAGTTGCTGATGGCCAAGTCACAGCGCGCCGCGGCGGTAGTCGTCAACGGGCTCGAAGGCACTCCCTACCTCGATAAGTTCGTCGTAACCCCGGACGCTCAGGGCGAGGGGCTCGCTTCGGCGATGTGGCAGGTTCTGAACGCACGGTTTCCGAAACTTTATTGGCGCTCGCGGAACATTAACCCGATTACATCCTGGTATTTTCACCAGGCCGATACCAGCTATCGCAAAGGACAATGGGTCGTGTTCACCGCTGGAATCGATGACCCTGAATTACGAGAAAAGCTCATTCAGGATGCGCTGGTGCGGGATCCTGGCTGGCAGGAATCACCAAGATGAAACGCACGGTAGGACTGGTAGGCGGGCGAGGGTACACCGGCGCAGAGCTGCTGGCCCTCGTCAACCGCCACCCGCAGCTGAAGC
>JABDJL010000022.1 GCA_013002505.1 Lysobacterales bacterium
GTCGAAGACCCCACCGGCTGCGGCGATGCCTACCGCGGCGGACTTATTCACGGCATCCTCAACGGCCTCGACCTGGTCACCTGCTGCCGTATCGGATCGGTCATGGGCGCCATCAAGGTCGAGTACCAGGGGCCGCAAAACCATTCACCGACGTTCGAGCATATACAAGAGCGTTTTAACAGCGCTTACGGATATAATTTTTAAGCATTGTTGTGAATAAAAACGGGCGCTTATGGGTTGACAAAATCAGCCGGTAAATAGAGAATTGCCGCCCCTTGGTGATGTAGCTCAGCTGGTTAGAGCGCGGCATTCATAATGCTGAGGTCGGTGGTTCAAGTCCACCCATCACCACCAAATGAAAAGGCCCCCATTTCAGGGGGCCTTTGCATTTGTGGCGCCGGGGAACTGACACCGGCAGCGACAGTGACCGTTTATGCAATATCGCACGCGAATCCGGTCAAGACCTGTCTTCGAATCACAAAAGCACCGCGAATTCGGGTTCAAGTCCACCCATCACCACCAATGAAAATGGGCCCCTCAATGGGGCCCATTGTCATTCATAAATGAGCAATATCGGCCTTCCCTGGCCGAATTGCATGTCGCTGCGCAGAGGCGCGACTCTGCTTCGCTCCTCCGCTCACATTCGTTCGCATTCGCACGTCCCTGTGCGAAAGGCCCCGGGTCCAGGGGGCCTTTGCATTTGTGGCGCCGGGGAACTGACACCGGCAGCAATCAGCGACGATCATCCAGCCACGAGCGCATGGTGGTCGTGACAAATGCTGCGGCGTCCTGCTGCACAAAATGTCCTGCACCGGGGATCGTCACGATGGTCAGGTCAGCGTCAATCCAGTCCCAGGTGTTGTTCAGCGCATCGGAATGCAGTGCGGTGTCTTCCAGCCCATGAAACATCAATGTGGAGATCGCCAGGCTCGGCGCCGGTGGCGCAGACGCGTAGTCCGGATTGCTGATATCCGGGTAATTGCGCTTGTAGTAGGCCAGCATCGCGTCGAAGTCCGAGCGGCTGAAGGCCTCGATGTACTTCGGCCGGGCCTGGGCGTCGCTGACCCAGCCGGACAGCGTTTGCGGTGTCATCGGGTTACCAAAAAAAATGTCCGGGTCCGAAGGATTTCCTTCGCGGAACTTGCGCGCATAGTCGGTACCTGCTGCAGCCTCGGAACCGGGCGTCCAGGCGCGCCTTAAGCCATTGGGGTGCGGCAGGTTCAGCACGATCAGTTTGTCGGTCATCTGCGGCAGGTTCAGCGCGAACTGCCAGGCCACCATGCCACCCCAGTCGTGCCCGACAATCGTTGCGCTGTCCTCGCCAAGGTGCCGGATGACGGCCGCAACATCACCCACCAGCAGGCTCATATCGTAGTTCTCATTTCCTTTCGGCTGACCACTTAGGTTGTAGCCGCGCTGGTCAATCGCCACCACCCGGTATGCGTCCTCCAGGCCTGCCATCTGGTGGCGCCACGAGTACCAGAAATCCGGAAAGCCGTGAATCATAATCACCAGCGGCCCGCTGCCGGCCTCGGCGTAATGAATCTTTACGCCGTTACTGTCGGCATAGCCATGGGTAATGGAATTGTCCTGCGCCAGCGCCAAAGACGATACGAACACGGTGCAAAGCACCATGACTTTCATAAAGTGTGAGATACCGTTAAGTGTCATACGGGTTCCCGGGTTTGAAGTTCCGGGCATTTTAGCCGACCCGGAGGCGCGACTTTGTTCTGTTCTTGAACTCGCTCTCTTACATCTCCGTGAGAAGACTCACTTTGGGCTTCGAGAAAAGAAGCGGAGCCTGGATTCAGGACCGTAGCAAACAGGGATGTTTGCTCCGAGCCTACAGGGATATATTTACGGCGTTTCCTGAAGGCAGGCTGCGGTTCTCTTATTTCGAGATGGCCGCTAACCGTCGCTCCTGCCACACATTACAGGCCACACGCAGTACCTTGATCCCCATATATCCTGCCACCTGGTTTTAGCATCTGAAGTATCATTCACGCGTTTGAATCAATGCAGGGGCCTACATGATCATTCGCGACAACCTGAATCTGCCAAAAAATGTGCTGAAGGTGATCGCCACCCTGGGCTGGGCAATCCTGGTCTACCTTGCCTGGGTAGTGCTGGTGGATTCGTGGGAGCGTTCGTATTTTGCCATTGGCGCATTGGCCGGCCAGATTCCCGCCGAGATCAACCCCTTCATCGACCGTTACACGGCGCACCCTGTGCAGACACTTCTTCATACCGGGGCTGGGCTGGTGTTTGCCGTGCTGGGTCCGATGCAGTTCATGTCCCCGGTTCGCGACAAGTTTCCAAAAATCCACCGCATCAGCGGCCGCATCTTCCTGCCATTTGCCATCGCCTCCGGTGTCGCAGCCCTCCTCATGGGCCTGAGTTTCCCGGTATGGGGCAAGGGCTGGAACCAGGTGATTACGACTGTCGCTGCCGTTTTCATGGTGTTCGCCTTCGTCAAGGCCTTTCTGCACATCCGCAAGCGCGAAATCCTGTTCCACCGGCGCTGGATGATGCGCGGTTTCGCCATCGGCATGGGCGTGGCCCTGTTCCGCGTGTTCCTAGAAGACGTGCTGCAGCCGATGGGCCTGAGTTTTAACGATTCATGGAATATTGTCATGGCGGGCTGCTTTCCGGTCACCCTGGCCGCGGCCGAGTTCTGGATCTGGGCCACCAAGCCAAAGAAAAAGATGATCCCGGCCATCCAGGCAACGGGCTGACCGGGCGCGGCTTTGCCATGCCCGGACACGCCCCAATGATTACTATTCATCGCTGAATACAGAAAAGGCCATGCCAAAGCAGGACCGCAACTACGCCTTATTGCTGGTCATCATGGCGGCGGCCATTGTGCGCTTGTTTTCCCTGCACGGGGGCTTGCCGGAGCTGGTTTACGTTGACGGGTTCAAGTTCGTCAACGATGCGCGTGAAATGGTTTCCAGCGGCGATCTGCATCCTCGCAGTTTCCAGAATCCCGGCCTGTTCACCTACCTGCTGGCCGCCAGCTATAAGCTCACCGGCGCTGAGTCGGACTATGCCTGTTACCTGATCGCCCGCCTGTGGTCCGCCCTGTTTGGTATTGCGCTGGTCTTGCTGACTTATATCGGAGCACGCCAACTCACCAGAAAGGCAGGCGCGCTGACTGCCGCCAGCCTGGCCGCCTGTTCCCTGGTGCTGGTTTCTTATTCACGCTTGCCGGTTAGCGACATCATGCTGGCCTGTTTTATGCTGGCCTGTGTCGTTACCCTGCTGCGGAAAAACCTTGGACTGAAGGCTTTTGCGCTGGCCGGCGTGTTCACGGGCCTGGCCGTAGGCGCAAAGTTTTCGGGCTTGTTCCTGCTGCCCTTTGGCGTCATGGTCATCTTGCTCAGGGCATATCAGTCCGGTGACAAGATACCGCTTGCAGGCGGTCTTACCGCGTTGGGACTCTGTGCTTGCGCAACATTCATATTGACTACGCCGTGGATTCTCGTGTCGTACTCCGACTACTGGGGCCGTTTTGCGCAGGAATTGCATGGCCAGTCTTTCGGCCAGATCGGGCGGGTGCAACTGGGCTACTTCGACTACCTGGTTTCCCACACCCCCACTTGGGAACAGCCCTGGCTTGGCACTTCGATCCTGGCCAATGAGGGAATTGCTATCCTGATCGCAGCGGGCATTGCTGCGGTCGCGGCGCTGAGCTTCCGCTTTGGCTACGCGCCGGCAGTCCACGCCTTGTTTGTCATCATCTACCTGGCGCTCGTGTCCCAACCGGGCCACCTCAAGGCCATTCGATTCGTGGCGCCGGTTCTGCCCTCGCTGTTTATCCTTTGCGGCTGGCTGGCCGGCCTGCTGCTGGACCAAAAGCGCTCCCCGGGACGCTTTTTAGCACATATTGCGTTTGGCCTTATCCTGCTTGCCTACCCCCTGTACAGGACCACTGGCTACCTGGCGAGCACCAGCGGAACCGCGACCAATGTCCATGCCCGGTCGTGGCTCAGCGCCAATGTGCCTGCCAACGCCACGCTTGTGCTGTCGCCTTTTTTTATCAACAGCCTGGATGGTGTCACCGACACGACGATCTACTTGTCCGGCGCTAACCTGTTGCAATACCGCATGCCCGGTAATGCGAGTGCGAATTCGGAATTGTCGCCGCTGTTCCACTCCGGGTTGCTCGATGAATTCAGGGCACGGGGCGTTGATTACTATGTTGCCAACTCCTGGTTCGAAGGCGCCTATGCTGCAGTGGATGACAATCTGCGCTGGTTTCCTATCTCGGTGAAATCCTATTCATCGTTCAGGCAAGCATTGCAGCGCGAAACAGAACTGGTCTTCACCATCAGGGGGTTTGAGGAAGGGCGCCCGGGACCGGATATCCACATTTACCGACTCACGCCGTAGGCCCGGTACCGATCATCCGCAGTTTCCAGGCATGGGCCTTTTGGCCCGTGTCATTTCCGTGGCCGGGCACGTATGCTTGCTTTCAGCTTGCGGCTAATACAGTAGTTGCCGTACTTTATGGCTGCACCGAAATGAATTAACTGGAAAAGAGATGAAGCTGATCAGGAAACTAGTCCCCTCCCTTGTGTTGGCCATGGCCGTGCTCACAGGGCCTTTGCAGGCCAGAACAGGCGCCAATGGCCAGAACATCGCAGGCGAGATCAACCTCGAGTACCAGATATTCACGCTCGACAACGGCCTGACGACGATTGTCTACACCGACCGCGCCACTCCGACGGTTTACGTGGGCATGTATTTCGGTGTCGGGTCCAAGGACGAGCCGCCCGGCAAGACCGGCTTTGCGCACCTGTTTGAGCACCTGATGTTCCAGGGCACCGAGAACCGGGAAGGCGAATATTTCGAGCCCTTCACCAAGGCCGGCGCCACCGGCATGAACGGCACCACCAACCAGGACCGCACCAATTATTACGCCACCGTTCCGACCGGCGCGCTGGACATGGCCCTGTGGATGGAAAGCGACCGCATGGCCCACTTGCTGGGTGCGGTGACCCAGGAAGCGCTCGATGAACAGCGCGACGTGGTCAAGAATGAAAAGCGCCAGGGCGAGAACCGCCCCTATTCCTCGCTGCTGGACCGCGTGCTGGAAGGGCTGTTTCCAGTCGGTCACCCTTACCGCCACAATGCCATCGGCTCCATGGAAGACCTCGATAATGCCACCGTGCAGGATGTCCACGAATGGTTTGAAAAGTACTACGGCGCGTCCAATGCGCTGCTGGTGCTGGCCGGGGATATTGACCTCGAAACCGCGCGCGAGAAAGTGACGCACTATTTTTCGGAAGTACCCCCCGGCGAGCCGCTGGTCAAGCGCCAGGAATGGGTGCCCGAGCTGCAAAGCACGCAAAAAGACATCGCCTATGATCGCGTCGGGCTGAAAAAACTGGTGCGGGCCTGGACGATTCCAAACGTCAGCCACCGCGACACCACGCTGATGTACCTGGTCAACGAAACCCTGGTGCGCAACAAGAATGCACCGCTTTATTCAAAGCTGGTGGACGATTTGCAATTGGCAACTTCGGTCAGCAGCTCGGCTTTCGGCCAGGTGCTGGCAGGGATTCAGCTGTTGACCGTGGACCTGCGCCCCGGCTCTGACCCGGACCAGGTTTACCGCATCATTGACGAGGTGATTGACGAATATATCGAAAAGGGCCCGGACGAAGCCCTGCTCGAGAACGCCAAGCTGGCGGTCAACATGTGGTTGATTGGCTCGATGGAATCCAAGGCCCGTATCGGCGCACTGCTTGCCGAGGGCCAGCTGTTCTCCGGTAATCCGCTGCAGATCAAGCAGGACCTGGAATGGCTCAACACGGCCACCGCTGAAGACCTGCGCCTGGCCGCGAAGCGCTGGCTGGGGCGCCACCACTACCAGCTTACATTTGTGCCGTTTCCCGAGTACCAGGTGGCCGAGACCGGTGTTGACCGCAGCGAGGTCCCCGAAGTTGGCGAAGTGGGTGGTGTGCAATTTCCCCCCATAGAAACCGCGGTCCTGGACAATGGCATCAAGCTGACCGTGGCGCGCCGCGATGCCATCCCGTTAGTCAATGTGCAGGTGCGGGTCGGTACCGGTCAAACCGCCAATACGCAACCCGGCGCGGTGACGTCCGAGGCGGCATGGTTCATGCTCAATCGCGGCACCCGTTCGTACGATGCCAACCAACTTGCCGCGGCCAAGGACAAGATCGCGATGAGCACGGCCACCGGGCCGGGCGAAGAGACCAGCACAATTTCCTATTCCATCCTGACCACCTACCTCGACGAGTCCCTCGAGCTGGTGCATGAAATGCTGCGTTACCCAACGTTTCCGGAACATGAACTGGTCAAGTTCAAGGCCAACGTCAACGCGATACTCGACAACATCGAACGCAACCCGGTGCGATTCGCGCCGGTCTATTTCAACCAGGCCATTTACGGTCACCAACACCCACTTGCAGCCATCTGGTCACGCGCAGCGATCGCAGGTTTGAGCGGTACAGACCTGAAGGCCTTCATGCAACGCGAAGTCGCGCCGGACAACATCGCCGTTTACATGGTTGGCGATGTCACGCTGGAGCAGGCGCGGGCAAGCATCGAAGAGGCTTTCGGTGATTGGAACGCCAACCACGCCTCCGCACGCCAATCGATTGGCAAGGCCCTCGCCCCGCGAGCCCGTGTCATCCTGCTGGACCACCCGGGCGCGGTGCAGGCACAGATCACTGCCGGCCATGCCATTCCGCCCTTCGATGCGTCTGAATCAACTGAATTGACCGTCATGAACGGCATATTCGGCGGTGGTTTCGAGGCGCGGATCAATATGAACCTGCGCGAGGACAAGGGTTGGGCCTACGGGATTTATTCCGGCATCGACCGAAACACCAGCGGCGACCAGGCACTGAAGGTCAGCGGTTCGGTGCAGATCGACAAGACCGTCGAAAGCATGCGTGAAATCAGGAAAGAGTTCGAGCAATTCATCGACCAGCGTCCCGCGACCCACGAAGAACTGAACCGAGAGGTGCTGAACGGTTCGCGATCCATTCCGGCCCAGTTCGAAACCAGTGCCGGATTCCTGGGCTCTATCGCATCGGCCGATCTTTACGGCCTGCCACTGGATCACGCGGAAGGGCGTGCCGAGCGGCTGCGGGCCCTGGCAGTCAGCGATATCAATCGCCGGGCACGGGAAATCATGCGTCCCAACGACCTGACCTGGGTCGTCATCGGCGACCTGTCACAGATCGAGGCGCCGATAAGGGAAGCGGGTTTTGGCGAAGTGGAAGTATGGGATACCTACGGAAACCGGATTCGCTAATCCGCTATTTCCGGCTTTACATCCAGGCGGTAAAACACGCCCAGCGCCAACTCGCCAGTTTCATCCCACGGCGCGCTGGACCGGAACAGTTCCTGGTAGTGGTCAGAGAATTGCTGCACAGCCTGCGCGTCTGCGCCCGGCAAAGCACCAGGTACCAGGTAGTAGTACCGGCAGGCCCTGCTGTCCGGGGCAAAATCCTCGAGACTGTTCCACGGCGAGGCAAAGGAAATGCGTTTGCTGCGAATTGACACCAGGGCCGGCAGCTCGCTGTAAATACACTGCATATTGCCGGTCAGACCGCTGATTTTATCAGCATCATCCAGCAAGGCCCGCCTGACCCTGAGATTCATCAGTGCCGTTTGCCTGTCTTCAGGGCGCGTCCAGTCAGCAAGCCGGGAAAGGTCATCGAGTCCATCGCCAGGCGGATTGCCAAGGCGGTCCACGGTGCGCCATAAACCGCCCGGAATAGACAGGACCAGTGCCAGCACCAGCACCACTGTGGGCGCCGATTTCGATACCGCCGGGTACGGCAGCAACGACACTGATAGCGGAACCAGCGCCAGCGCCGCCGGCAGCAGAACCCATAAGAAACGGCCCATCTGCCCCGGGAACGGCCAGGCGAGCAACATCAGGATGGACACCAGCACATACCAGGCCTCGGCGCGGCCTCGCTTCAGGCCCAGCGCCAGACCAGGCAAGACCAGTAACCCCATGGCCAGTGCGAACGGAACGGACCCCCACACCGCGCTCCAGCCGGCCCATATCGCGCGCAACTGGTCGAGCAGGTAAGCGGCGTTGATATTGCCCCGGTTTTCGGCAAAGCCTTCGAGATAACTGTGGGCCGCCGGGAGGCCTGATTTGAGGCCGAAATGGACCAGCAGGCCAAGAAGCAGCCCGGGCAAAAAGAACTTGAGGCGGGCACGGCCATCACCTGCCAACAGGCTGATCATGAGGCCGGCAACCAGCGCCCAGCCGGCACTGCGCGTGGCAACGCTCAGCCCTGCCAGCAGCCCGATTGCCAGCCACGTGCGCCAGCCGGTGCTGCCCCGGCATGCCAGCGCCAGCGCGCCGGTTGTCAGCAGCAGGAAAAGCGGCTCGGACATCAGGGTTGGAATGAATTCCAGTGACACCGGGTTGACGGCGATCACCAGGCTGCCTGCCAGCGCACCCAGCATCGGCATACCGCGATCGAGCAACCAGGCCAGTGCCACGGTCACGGCGGCAGCCAGGAACAGCGCGTTCATAACCAGCCCCGCAGCGTGGCCGATCAACACCTCACCGGAGAGTGATAACAGGAATGGAAACAGGGGCGGATACTGGCGCGTATGCATCATCATCCACGCAACATCACGGTGCTCGCTGCGGCCCGAATACCACTCTGCCATCCACAGGTACCAGGTATCGTCCCAGTCAAAACCTGCCGGCGCTGCGGGCAGGATCAGCCAGGCGACCAGGCCCGCCATCAATGCGAGGTACAGCAGGTATAGGCCAAGCTTTGCCGGCTGTTGAATCATCGCCTGAGGTTATATTTGAGAATGCACCATATCGCGCGGAAGCCGTCTTTCCAGCCGATTTTCTTGCCCTCGGCGTAAGTACGGCCAAAATAGCCTATTCCGACTTCGTAAATCCGGTAGTTCGCGCTGGCAATCTTGGCCGTGATTTCAGGCTCGAAGCCAAAGCGGTCTTCTTCGATCGTGATTGACTGGATGATTTCGCGGCGAAATGCCTTGTAGCCGGTTTCCATGTCGGTCAGGTTCAGGTTGGTGAACATGTTCGACATCAGGGTCAGCAGGCCATTACCGACCCGGTGCCAGAAATACAGCACGCGGTGCGGCCGGTCACCCATGAATCGCGATCCATAAACAATATCGGCCTGGTCGTTGAGGATAGGCCCGACGACCGTGGCAAAATCCCGCGGATCGTATTCGAAGTCGGCATCCTGCACGATGACGATATCCCGGGATGCCGCGGCAAACCCGGCACGCAGCGCGGCGCCCTTGCCCTGGTTGTGATCCTGATAAATCACCTGCTCCACCATGCCAGCAACTTTTTCGCGAAGCAGTTCGCGAGTGCCGTCGGTGGAGCAATCGTCAACGATGATGATTTCACCTTCCTCGCCAATCACAGACCGAACGGAAATCACCACGTCCTCGAGGCTGGTCAGTTCGTTGTAGCAGGGAATGACAACAGACAGGTTCAAGCGATACCCCATTTAATCTCTGCTACCAGACTATCCATTGGCCGGCAAGAAAACAATTCCGCGATGAACCCGTTTTCAGTGTCCATGGGCCGGCCCGTAGTCTCTGAATTGTTCAAGTACCCGCGCCATCTCCTCGTCGCTCAGCAATGGCGGCGTTCCAATCGCCAAGCAGCGGGAGTACATTTCCGCCAGCGTCTCCACTTCCACCGCCAGCGCCAGCGCGCGTTCCGGGGTCGCGCCGGTGGCAATCATGCCGTGGTGCGCCATCAGGCAGGCCTTGCGGTCCTCCATGGCCCTCAGTACTTCGTCCGACAAGGCCTGGCTGCCAAACGTGGCATAGCCACTGCAGCGAATATCCTTGCCGCCGGCGACCGCAACCATGTAGTGGAACGGTGGAATCGGCATCGAATGGCAGGCCAGGGCAGCGCAGGCCGGTGGGTGCGCATGCACGATTGCCGCGACGTCTTCCCGGGCACGGTAAAGGTCCAGGTGAATTCGCCATTCACTCGACGGCTTGCGACGTCCCCTCGTGCGGCCGTCGAATCCGATCGCAACCAGGTCCGCGGCGCTGATATCCGCGTAGTCCATGCCTGACGGCGTAATCAACATGCCCTGTTCGAAACGCACGCTGAGATTACCCGCAGTACCGCGGTTGATGCCGCTGTCATTGAGCGCCAGCGCTGCATCGATCAGTTGGCCGTGGTAGTCAACACTCATGCCGATTCACGCACCTGTTCGGGATATAAAAACTGTAGGCCATCTTCAGATGCGGCGCACACGCCGCGTTCAGTTATCAGGCCCGTCACCAGCTTTGCCGGGGTCACATCAAACGCAAAATTGCGCACGCTGACCTGGTCCGGCAGCAGTTGTACCGCCGCAATCTCGCCGTTTTCAAGGCGGCCGGAAATGGTGCTGACCTCTGAGCCATCGCGCTCTTCAATCGGAATGCCGCTGATGCCATCCGAAATCGACCAGTCAATGGTGGGTCCGGGTAATGCCACGTAAAACGGCACGCGATTATCGCGTGCAGCCAGCGCCTTGAGATAGGTGCCAATCTTGTTGCACACATCGCCGCATCGCGTCGTGCGGTCAGTGCCGGTCAGCAACATGTCCACCTTACCCCGCTGCATCAGGTGGCCGCCGGCATTGTCGACGATCACGTCGTGTGGAATGCCATGGGCCTTCAGCTCCCAGGACGTCAATGATGCGCCCTGGTTGCGCGGCCGGGTTTCGTCCACCCAGACATGAACCGGGATACCAGCGTCGTGGGCCTTGAAGATCGGCGCCAGCGCCGTGCCCCAGTCCACCGTTGCCAGCCAACCGGCGTTGCAGTGCGTCAGGATGTGAAACGTGCGGCGATTCGATGGCCGGTTCGTCCATAAATCCTGGATCAGGTTCAGGCCGTTGTCGCCAATCGCATCGTTAATCGCGACGTCCTCGTCGCAAATCTCTGATGCCGCGCGATATGCCAGTGACTCGCGTTTTTCCGGCCCCCATTCAGCGAGCACACCGCGCATTCTCTCCACCGCCCAACGCAGGTTACTTGCCGTCGGGCGTGTCTTGATCAGACTGCGGCAGGCACTGGCCAGTGATTCGTCTGAAGGATCTTCGTGCATCGCCAGCGCAACCCCGTAGGCCGCCGTGGCGCCAATCAGCGGCGCACCGCGCACACGCATCGTCGCGATGGCCTCGGCAGCGGATTCCACATTCTCCAGGGTCCTGATTTTGAACTGGTGTGGCAGCAGGGTCTGGTCAATGATATCCAC
>JABDJL010000049.1 GCA_013002505.1 Lysobacterales bacterium
GACATCGATGTGGCGGCACGCCAGGTGGATGTGATTCGCCAGCAGGTCGAGGACACCATCATCCGCGCCCCGTTTGCTGGAGTGGAGGTGGCGAAAAACGCCCAGCCTGGCGAAATGATTTCACCCAATTCGGCCGGCGGAGGTTTCACCCGCACCGGCATTGGCACCATTGTTGACATGAGCTCACTGGAAATCGAAATTGACGTCAACGAGGCTTATATCAACCGCGTAACCCCCGGGCAGGCCGTGGTCGCCACTCTGGATGCCTACCCCGACTGGCAGATTCCCTGCCACGTGATCGCGATCATTCCCACGGCTGACCGCCAGCGGGCAACGGTCGAGGTGCGCGTAGGTTTTGATCAACTGGATGAGCGGATCCTGCCCGATATGGGCGTCAAGGTCGGTTTCCAGGAAAGCGCCCCGTCCCAGCCCGCCATTGGCGGTACACTGGTACCCGCAGCGGCCCTGCGCGGCGAAGAGGGGCGCAGTTATGTGCTGCTGGTTAATGGCGGCGAAGTGGAGCGCCGGGCGGTGACTTCGGGTAGCCGGCGCGGGGATGATGTGCTGGTGGTCGCCGGCCTGGTGGGCGGAGAATCAGTGATTATTGACGGCCCGGCTGACCTGGCCGACGGCAGTCGCGTCAAGGAGATAAATTAGTGGCAGATGAGCAAGTGGCCGGCGCGCAAAGCGATGCGCCTGACATCCTGGTCCGGGTGAAAGCGGTGGACAAGGTGTTCAAGCGGGGCTCCGAGGAGGTTCACGTACTGGGTGGGCTGGACCTTGAAATCCCGCGCGGAGAATTCCTGGCCCTGATGGGTCCGTCCGGTTCGGGCAAATCCACCCTGTTGAACCTCATTGGTGGACTCGACCGTCCGACCGAAGGGCAGGTCGAGGTGGGCGGGCAACGGATAGACAAGCTGTCCAACCGCAAGCTGGCGTCCTGGCGCGCGCGCCATGTGGGCCTGGTGTTCCAGTTCTACAACCTGATGCCGGTGCTGACCGCGCAGAAGAATGTCGAATTGCCGCTGCTGCTGACTCCGTTGTCCCGATCTGAACGAAAAACGCACGCCGTCAACGCGCTGGACATCGTAGGCCTGGCAAACCGAAACAAGCATTACCCGCGCCAGTTGTCCGGCGGCGAGCAGCAGCGTGTCGGTATCGCCCGTGCGATTGCAACTGATCCCACCCTGTTGTTGTGCGATGAGCCTACCGGTGACCTTGACCGTAAGGCGGGTGACGAAATCCTGGACCTGCTGCAGGCCCTCAACCGCGAGCAGGGCAAGACCATCATCATGGTGACGCACGACATCCACGCGGCCGCGCGGGCCACACGCACGCTCTACCTGAACAAGGGCCAGCTCACGTCGGAGCCGATCGAATGAAATACCTTTACCTGGTGTGGAGCAATCTCAAGCGGCGCAAAATGCGCACGATTTTGACTTTGCTGTCCATCATGGTCGCGTTCCTGCTGTTCGGTTACCTGGGCGCCATTCGCCAGGCATTCAGCCAGGGCGTGGACGTGGCCGGCGTGGATCGCTTGATCGTTCGCCACAAGGTTTCCATCATCCAGTTGCTGAACGAGAGTTACGAGCCCCGCATCGAACGGCTGCCCGGTGTTGCCAACGCCACGCACCAGACCTGGTTCGGTGGTATTTACCAGGAGCCGAGGAATTTCTTTGCCCAGATCGTCGTCAACCAGGACGAGTTCCTGGATTTTTATCCCGAGTACATTGTCAGCGATGAACACAAAGAGGCCTGGCTGGCTACGCGCACCGGCGCCCTGGTCGGCAGCGGTTTGCTGAAGCGCTTCGGCTGGGAAGTCGGTGACCGGATACCCATCAATGCCACTGCCTGGCGCAGGAAAGACGGTGCGCCGACCTGGGAGTTTGACCTGGTGGCTGTCTATGAAGGGGCTGAGCAGGGCACAGACACCAGCCAGTTCTTTTTCCGTTATGACTATTTCGAGGAAAGCCGTGCCGGTGGCAGCGGGCTGGTCGGCTGGTACGTGGTCAGGGTCGAGGACCCGGACAATGCGGCAGAAGTGGCCGCCGCGATCGATAACGAGTTTGCCAATTCGCCGGCCGAGACCAAGTCCGAGCCAGAGGGCGCATTCGTGCAGGGCTTTGCTAACCAGATTGGCAACATTGGCCTGATCATGACGGCGATCATCTCGGCCGTGTTTTTCACCATTCTGCTGGTGGCCGGCAATACCATGGCCTACGCGGTACGCGAGCGCACCAATGAACTGGCAGTGCTCAAGGCCATTGGCTTTACCGATCGCGGCGTATTGGGGCTGGTACTGGGCGAATCACTGGTGCTGGCGGGCATCGGCGGCGTGCTGGGCATGGTGCTGGCGTGGTTGCTGATTTCGATGGGCGACCCGACCGGCGGCTCTTTCCCGACGTTTTACATGCCGGCCGATTCGGTATTCCTGGCCGTGTTGCTGATATTCGGCATGGCCTTTGTGGCGGGTATCCTGCCGGCACTTCAGGCTCAGCGCCTGCAGATCGCGGATGCGCTGAGGAGATAGGCCATGCTGAACTGGATTGCGCAGATTATCTCGGTTACCCGCTTCAACCTGTTGTCGCTGCCGCAGCGCCTGGGCTCTTCGACCGCGGCCGTATTCGGTATTGCCGGTGTGGTGGCGGTCATGGTGGCGGTCTTGTCGATTGCACAGGGCATCATGAAGACCATGGATAACTCGGTCGACGAGGACCGCGTTATCGTGCTGCGCAGTGGCGCCAACACCGAGATGATGAGCGGCTTGAGCGGTGAGGACACCGACCTGGTCGCCGAGGCGCCGGGCCTGGTGCGTGACGAGGATGGCGTGCTGGCCTCGCCGGAACTGTTCGTCGTCATCAACCTGCCGATGCGAGGCACCGGCACCGATGCCAATGTCCCGATGCGGGGGGTGCAGCCACAGGCGTTCAAGATCAGGGACGATTTCCAGATCGTGCAGGGCCGCATGTTCGAGCCGGGCCTCAACGAGGTAATCGTCGGCAGTGGCGCATTGCGTGAATTCGAGGGCCTGGAAGTGGGCTCGACCATCGAAGTCGCGCGCGAATACTGGCCGGTGGTCGGCGTGTTTGAGAGTGGTGGCAGCCTGGCCGAAACGGAAATCTGGGTGGACGCTGCGGTATTGCAGCAGGCCTACCGGCGCGGCAATTCATTCCAGGCAGTCTATGCCAGGCTGACATCCAGCGATGCCTTCCAGCAATTCAAGGATGCGCTGACTGCCGACCCGCGGCTCAATGTAAAGCCGATGCGCGAAAGCGAGTATTACTCTTCGCAATCTTCCACCGTGACCGGCCTGATCAACGGCCTGGGCACGCTGATTGCTGTGATCATGGGCCTCGGCGCCATATTCGGAGCACTGAATACCATGTATACGGCGGTCGCCTCTCGCAGCCGGGAAATTGCGACGCTGCGCGCGCTGGGTTTCCGCTCTTCACCGGTGGTCATTTCAGTGCTGGCCGAGTCCCTGTTGCTGGCCTTTGTTGGCGGCGCCATCGGGGCGGGGCTGGCGTGGCTGTTTTTTGACGGCTACCGAGCCGCAACCCTGAATTGGGAAAGTTTCAGCCAGATCGCATTCTCATTCGCCGTGACGCCACAGCTGTTGATGCTGGGTATTTTTTTCGCCATGTTCATCGGCCTGCTGGGTGGATTGCTACCGGCGATTCGCGCGGCCAGGCAACCGGTCGCGACGGCCCTGCGGGAGTTATAGCGAGTACTTTGCTTCGTTTTGACCCGTTGCCGCGTTTAATGGCTGCCTCGGCACATTCGTTAGCGCGTGCCGACAACGGGCATAGTTTCCTGATGCCTGGCGGATAGACTCTGCGATACAACCGGCTACAATTTCGCGTCATCCACGCCAACCGAAGCCCCGTGTTACAGTTCTGGTCCCGGCTGATTTCAGTCATTTTGGCACCGTTTGCCCATGGAATACCTGCTCTCACTGTTGACCGATCCGGCGGCCTGGGCTGCCTTTTTGACACTGACGGCGATGGAAGTCGTGCTGGGCATCGACAACCTGGTATTTATCTCGGTTCTTTCCAACAAGCTGCCAAAAAACGAACGCAGTCGCGCGCGCCGCATCGGCATCTCGGCAGCACTCGTCCTGCGCCTGGGTTTGCTCGCGACACTGGCGTTCATTATCCAGTTGACTGACCCCGTCGTGTCTGTGTTCAACATGGAATTTTCCTGGAAAGACATCATCTTGATCAGCGGCGGATTGTTCCTGGTCTGGAAAGCGACGCTGGAGATACACCATATTGTCGATCCTGACCCCGGGCCGGACCGGCTGAATCCCAAGGTGCCCGCGAGCGGCATGATGGCGGTAGTCGGGCAAATTTTATTGCTCGACCTGGTATTTTCAGTGGACAGTATCGTAACTGCCGTGGGCATGACGGTACATTTGCCGATCATGGTCACAGCCGTGGTCATTGCCGTTGGAACGATGCTGTTGGCTGCGGACCCGCTGGCCAACTTCATCCAGGACAATCCCACGATCGTGATGCTTGCGCTTGGGTTCCTGCTGCTGATCGGCACGGTGCTGGTTGCCGATGGCTTTGGTGTGCACCTGCCGCGCGGTTATATCTACTCGGCGATGGCATTTGCCGGCCTCATCGAGGGGCTGAACATGGCAGCGCGAAAGGCCAGGAAAAGGCGGCGCGGAGTCGCCGCTACAAAGCACTGACTGTGAGTGGTTAACCGACCGGAACCAGGCATTGCTGTCGACCGGTCCTGGAAAACCAGCGCAATTCTATTTAAGACCACCCCGGGCAGTTGCTTGCAGGTTTGCTTTGACGATAATTCGGATTTATCATTTGCCGGATTTTGCGAGGCTGAGGTGTTAGTAAAATGAAAAAAATGCTTGTATCCGTTTTCTGCATTTGTGCCGGCTTCAATCAGTCGGTGTGGGCGGCCGACATCATAATCTGGGGCAACCAGGATGCCGCAGACCAGGGCGCCGTGGTGAATTTTCTGCAAGGTTCCGGTCACAATGTCACCGACAATGGCTCGACGACCCCCTCGGCTGGTCAGTTGGCGGCCAATGATATTGCCATCTTGCTGCGAGGCAGCGGCAATGCCGACGTTTCCAACTGGGTCCGGGGTGGCGGGTGCCTGATCACTGAGTGGACTGGAGCGGACTGGGCGTTGAATTCTGCGAATCTGATTGATGCCAGTGTCAGTGGCGGTGGGCTTGTTGGTACCGACACGCCAGTGACCATTACCGCCGATGGAATTGCTGCCGGTCTTGCCGACTCAATTCCGAATCCGTATTCGGCCGGGGTTGCTTCCGAATTTTTCCGTGACTTTACCGGGATCGGAGCCGGCGTAAGCATCATGGCAACCCGACCGGGTGATGGTGACGAAGCCGCAGTCCTTGGTGGCGCATTCAGCAGCGGACTGGTGCTTGCCAACGGAATTGACTGGGCCGATGGCCAATTCTCTGGAGACGACAACCGGCAATTCCTGTTGAATTCTATTGAGGGCTTCTGCGGCGGTGCTCGATTTGTTCCACAGCCAGTGCCCGGCTTGTCTGCCATTGGGTTAATTCTGCTGGCCGGGCTGACCGGTCTGATCGCGGCCTTTGGCTTTAAACGGCGGCATCAAAGCACTGCCTGATTCGTACAGGACAGAACAGTAACTAAAACAAGGGCCCGGTACGCCATGGCACATGGCGTACCGGGCTACTTCTTTTTGCGGGCTCTTAATTTATAAGTAACCGACTGATCGCACGGGTATCGGTATACACTGGGCCGTGAAACCTTTGCCCTGTTCATGAATGGAATAGCAATGAAGTTCCCGGTCTTGTTGTTGGGCCTTTGGCTGGTTCCCACTGCGGCCATCGCCGAGTCCGGCGAGCTGCGCGAATTGCTTGAGCGTGAACGGCACGAGCAAAAGATGCCGGGCCTGCGGGCTGCCGTGATTTTTCCCGATGGCAGCATGGTCCTCGAGGCAGTGGGTGTAGCAGACAAGAAGAAAGCAATTCCGCTGGACAACGACATCGGCATGCCGGGCGGCAGCACGGGCAAGACCTTTGTCGCCGCCGTGACGATGTTGCTGGTGGAAGACGGGGTGCTGGATCTTGATGAGCCGGTTTCAAAGTGGCTGGGTGATACAGGCTGGTACCACGAGTTGCCCAATGCCGACGATATTCGCGTCCGGCACCTGCTGGAACACTCCAGCGGGCTTCCCGATTACCCGGGTACTGCCGGTTTCATGTCACGCATGGTGTGGCGCGCCATTCGCCAGGGCAGTGCCTATTTCACACCCGAAGAGCTCATTGGTTTCTCTTTCGGCAAGCGGGCGCGACACGCTGCCGGGCAAGGATACCGCTACTCGGATATTGGCTACCTGGTGCTGGGCCAGGTGATCGAGGCCGCCACGGACCGAACTTACTATGAACTGCTGGCCAACAAAGTGCTTGAACCGCTGGGCCTGGAAGACATTCGGCCCCAGGACCAGTCCGTGCTGCCAGACATTGCGACCGGATACTCCGGTGGTGGCTCGGTGTTGAAAAAAGACGGTCGCATGAAGTTTGATCCGCGTTCGGAATGGACCGGCGGCGGCCTGGTGATGACACCGGCCGGTCTTGCCCGCTTCCACCGCGCACTGGCGGACGGCGCACTGCTGAAGCCGGAATCGTTCGCGGCCATGCTGGATGCGGGCTGGCGGGATACCGAAGATCCTGACTTCTATTACGGATACGGATTGTTCGTGGCCCGTGACCGTTCGAGTTGGGGTCACGGTGGATTGTGGTCCGGTTACCGAACCCACGTTGCCCACCTGCCGCACTCGGGCCTGACCATCGCCGTACAGACCAACCGGGATGGGCGCGTCGATTTGATCGGCCTGGTCGGGCGAATTGCCCGCCTGGTGCATGCCGTACCGGAATGACGGGTCCTGCCGGGGCTGGGCGGGGCGCCAATGGCCTGCCGCGCAGCTACTGAGATAAACTCAGTTTCAATGTGATCACTGAAGCAGGAATCAACCAGTATGGGTAATACTTCGGGCCAGGTCGGCCGCTTTGTTGAAATTGCACGGTTTGTCTGGAAATACCGTAACACCGGGATTTTCGCGATGGGCGATTCGATATCGCCGGTGATGCGAGACGCCGGTGTGGATCCCGATGCCATGGAAGGACGTCCCGAAGAATTTGTTGCCGATTTGCAGATCATGGGCCCGGCTTTTATCAAGATGGGGCAGTCGCTATCCACCCGGCCCGACCTGGTGGCGCCCGAATACCTGGAAGCCTTGCGCCAATTACAGGATGACTGCGTGACGGTGGATTTTGAGCAAATTCGCGAGATTGTCGAGCAGGAACTGGGTGTTCGTTTTTCGAGCGCTTTTGAAACCTTCGATGAACATCCATTGGCCAGTGCTTCGATCGGGCAGGTGCACCGGGCGACGCTGCGCAGTGGCCGCGAGGTAGTGGTCAAGGTTCAACGGCCCGATGTCAGGCAACAAGTGGAACTGGACATGTCGACCATGGCCCAGATTGCCTCGACAGCCGACGAGTACAGCGAGACGGGCAAACACTTCGGTTTTGGCCAGTGGCTGGCGCAGTTTCGACGTTCGCTGACGCGTGAACTGGACTACCAGCTTGAAGCTGAAAACCTGGAAAATATGGCTGAATTGCTGGAAAAATATCCCGAGCTGGTGGTTCCAGCGCCGGTTTGGGATTACACCAGCTCGCGTGTACTGGTCATGGACTACATCGCCGGTGTTCGGGTCACAGACCGCTCTGGCATGCGCCAACTGGAGGAAGATGGCGACCAGTTAGGGACGGCGCTGGTTCGATCCTACCTCGACCAGTTGTTTATCCATGGGTTCGTTCACGTGGATCCGCACCCGGGCAACATACTCATTACTGAAGATGCACGCCTGGCAGTTCTCGACCTGGGCATGATCACCCATATCAGCCCGCGAATGAGAAGGAAGATGCTGGGCCTGGTCATGGCCATCGTCGAGGGCAGGGGAGACGAGGCGGCAGATCGCGTCATCAGCATGGGCGAGATGTTGCCGGATTTCGATCGTGCCACGGTCATACGAGCCATTTCACAGCTGGTGTCTGAATACTCATCACGCAACGAGGCCAGCGAAGGCATGTTGCTGTTTCAAATGACGCGCGTGGCTGCGGATGGCGGCCTGAGACCGCCGCCGGAAGTCGTCCTGCTGGGTAAAACCCTGTTCAACCTGGAAACCCTGGCCCGCGAACTCAGCCCGGGGGCCGATCTGCGTGACGTGATGCACCAGCACCTGGTTTCAATAGTTCAGCACCGCGTTTTTCAGGCCATGAAGCCTTCTTCGGTAATGACTGATTTGCTGGAAGCCAATGATTCAATGCGCGAATTCCCTCGCCAGGTCGGACAGATTGTCTCGATGCTGGCAGAAAACCGCTTACGCATCGAGGTCGACGCCATTGACGAGAATCGTTTCGCCGCCAACATGCAAAAAATTGCCAATCGCGTCACGGTCGGATTAATCGTGGCCGCGTTGATTGTCGGGGCTGCCATGCTGATGAATATCGAAACGGAAGCCAAGCTTTGGGGTTATCCGGCCTTTGCCATGGTGTTCTTCCTGCTGGCAGGCGCGCTTGGTTTAGGCCTGGTGGTCGCCGCGATCTGGAAGGACCGGGGTGTCTAGCCGCGGTGCGGCAAGCAATGTAGGCCTGCTGACCGAAGCGTCTTGGAATTCGAAAATCCAGGGCGCTCATATACCGCTAATAAAACAATAAAAAACAGATATTTAACAGCTTATTCTGCGACAGTTTTACACGCTCGCCACCTGTTGCCCAAACAGCAATATCAGCTCGCATCAGGGCATTGACTCTACGGAGGCGTAGATCGCATTTTTTGCGAATTGAGCCGCTTTTGGGTGATAAAAAAGTTCAAAAGTACCTCGCGAACACTGCTGTAGTAAGCAAAATTGCATGAGCTAAACTTTTTATGAAGGTTTATTAAATCACGGACGACTAATGACCTTTAACGTGCAGCAGCACGCAACTGGAGAGGAATAGGAGAACCAAAATGGCGTGGCGACCTCGGAACGGATTCCGGGGTTCAGTTGCCACGGCCGAACACGGCGATACCGTGGATTATGCACAATCCCAATCGAAGGGGGGTAGAAATGGATTTCAAAAGCAACAGCAAGGACGCGAATGCCAGGAAGGCATCTTCACCATCATCAGCCACCGACAATCAGGACCTGCCAGACCTGCTGGGTCTTATTCTGACCTCGTCAGCAGACCGCAAGGCCGATGCCACGGCCGCCACTGATTCCCCAATCGACACCAGCGGAAATTTCCTGACAAGGTCACTGGATTCCTGGTTTGGAAATTCACGCCCGGTCAAAAAAGCAGAGCGCAGAGTTCTTTCCCGCGTGTCTGCAAACCGGCAGCGAGGCTCTTCCTTGATGGAAGTGATGATTTCGATGGGCCTCAGCGTGGTCGTTTCCATGAGCGCTGTCCAACTGCTCGGTAACACCATGGGTCATTCGTCAAAGGTGATTCAGTCCACCCAGTTGTCTCATGCGCTGCGCGCATCGATGCATGTGATTACGCGGGATGTGCGCCGTGCTGGTTATACCGCCAACGCCATGTGGTGCATGGCCAATACGGTCTGCGTTCCGGATCTGACGGTGGATTTGCCCTTGGGCGGTTCCTTTGACATGCCGGGCGCAATCGTGATCGATGACAATGACGATTGCATCATTTTTCAACTGGATCGCAACCACGATGGAACCGTGTCCGCGGATGAATATGGCGCCTATCGTCGGAGCGTGAGCGGCAATGTTGGCATCCTCGAGACATGGACTGGTGATTCTGCTCCTGACTGTGATGCAGGACATGCCAGCTGGACACCAGTGACCGAGCGCGAACTGGTCGATATCGTGGCGTTTAGTCTCGACACGAATGATTCGTTCGACGAAGTGGTGGCCACCGACCTGCTCGGTAACAGCACAACGCAACGCGTGCGGCGGGTGCATGTCAGCATTACAGGAGAGTTGATCAATGATGACGCCGTTCGCCTGCACATCGAAGACACGATTGATGTGCGCAACGACATCGTGCTGTGAGCGGGGGTTACAGGCATGAAAAACCCACACAACACAGGATCAGTCCCTCTTTTTCCCCCCTCGCATACTCAGCGTGGCATGGTCACGGTGTTCATCATGCTGATGTTGATGCTGTTGATGGCTTCAATGCTGAGCTACTCGGCACGCAATGCCATCAGCGAGCAGCAAATGTCGGCCAACGAACTTCGCCAGAAAAGGGCGTTTCACACGGCCGAGTCCGGCCTGGAACTGGCCACGGAGTGGATGCTTGCCAATAACGTCCTGATCAATGCTGACGTAGAGGATATGCTCGGCACCAATATCGACGGCTGGATGGTCGCCGGTTCGCAACGCTGGACACAATGCGCCGAGGTTGATTACTCGGCGGACAAATCACATCCCTGTTGGGGTGAGTCTCTCGACAGCCGGCGGGATGACAGTTTTTTTTATCAATGGCAGGGCTCGACAAAATTACCCATAAATGCAGGCACAATGGCGGCAACATCCGACACAAGGGTTTCCGTGGAGGCACTGTTGTGCCTGGTAGACATTGACCTTGCAATCGACCCCGAAATTGCATCACCGGTACTCGGTTGCCACACCGATCCGGCCTTAGTGGACAGCTCAAAATTTCTCGTCACTTTACTCGCGCGAGGTGAATCGGATTGCCTCAACGGGCAATGTAATGCGGAAGCGCTGGTCGCCAAACAGGTTTCCAACTTCAGTATCGTGGCGTTTGCCAGGGCGCCGGGAATTCCACTGGTGACTAAGTCTTCGTTCCCACCGTCGGGAACTTCCGAGATTGTCGCCAACCCCAATGCGGGTGGTCCAGGTGTACCACTGTCGGTATGGGCCAACAGCAACAATTCATGCCCGGCGCACCCGGCGGTCGATCCAAGCAGCGGTTCGTGGGCAACCTGCGAGGCCTGGGAGTGGTATGGAACGCACGAGGTGCCCGCGGGTATTACCTGTAGTCAACCCAGTTGCTCGTGCACGACGGACGAAGCCATCAGCACATCCATGGGGCTGAGCGATATTATCGGCGACGACTTCCTGTTGGATACCGGTTTTCCCTGTGACCTGTTCCAATATTACTTTGGCGTGTCTCGCAATGCCTACCAGACGATTCGCAACAGCGTGACGGTACTGGGCAACTGTGATTCGCTCGGGCCAGGTTCCCATGGGGTTTATTGGATATCTGGCCCGACCTGCCAAATCGCGGCGAACACGGTGGTGGGTTCGCCGGAAAACCCCGTGTTCCTGATCAGCGCAGCGGGTGTCACGCGACTTGCGGGAGGCTCATCTGTTTACGGCACGCTGTTTGTTACCGATGTCGAAGATGCGACCTCGGAACTACGCGTTTCTGGCGGGGCAACGGTTTTCGGATCGGTCATAGCTGATGCCGACCTGGGGCATTTCACCGGTACTTTCCAGATTGTCTACAACGACGGCATAGTCGCTGATGCTTCCGCGGCCGGTGCGCTGAGCGGTATTCACGGAGGATGGATCGACTATCACAAGGAGTGGCAATAATATGAACCGACAAGAAAATACACACTTGTCCAAGCGACTCGACAGAGGCTTCGCGCTTATGGAAGTGGTTGTTGCCATTGCAATATTTGCCATAGGCCTGTTGGCTTATGCGCAATTCCAGGGCAACCTGACCCGGTCTGCGGGTGACGCCAAGCTGCGTACCGCGGCCGGCAACCTCGGCGAAGAACTGGTAGAAGTTCAGCGTCGCTTTCGCCGCCTCGATACTGACCCCCTCGGGCAGGAGCATGCTTACCAGGACATTAACGACCGGCAATTTTCAGTCACGCGCGACGGCCTCGCTTTTGATATTGTCCAGGACGTTACGGATTATTACTGGGATTCATCGAGCCGTTCATTTTCGACCGTTCAGCCGGCCGGCCGGCTACATTCCGATTTCAAGCGTGTCACCCTCGAGGTCGCTTGGGCGGACCCGGTGGAATTCAGGGTACAAGACGAGGTTTCTACATCCGGTCAGCTGGGTGGCGGCAAGATTACTCTGAATGCCATTGTTTCATCGGTCGTGACGGCGACCAATCACCTTGCACTGATCGACGATCTTAACGGCCAGGGCTTCGATCCCGAGGTACCGTACGAACCCGGTGAATTACCCGACGTGGTGGCCCTGGACCTGGGGAACAACGTCTTTCGTGAAACTTCTACTCCGCTCCCGGACGTGATTCGGGCAGATGAACTGGTCGAGACAGGTTTTGACCTCGTTACTTACAACAGCGACCCCAACGGCGCGATTTATCGTCGGCGTGAAGACATTCGCGTGGTGTCGTGCAATTGCTCACTGCAGGCGCCACCGGCCGATGTCGCCAACCGCGGTCACCGTCCGATGACCTGGAATGGAGCTGAATATGTCGTCGGCGAGGCAGTGGCCAAACCCGTCGGCGTGGCCGCTAGCGGAAACCAGTCTCCACTGTGCGACATTTGCTGCCGTGATCATCACGATGGCGGAAGTGGCGCGGCATTTGATGCGACAGACCCCGGCCGCGGCCGTTACGACCCGTTTCGCAGCAGTACCGAGTACATTGATTCGGGTCTTTTCAGTGGTGATCATAAGCATTACAGCAGGGATCGTGATGGTGAGCTGCTACTGGCTGATAGCGTCGGAGACGCGTACGTCGAGGCCTGCCGGCTGGTTCGTAAAGACGGCTTCTTCCAGGTTGCCCAGGATCTTCGCCAGGAAGGTTTGCACAGTTTTCCTGCCGACTATCTTGACCAGGTGGCAGAAGAAGCAGAATATTCCGGCTATGTCACCGAGGCTGTAAAACAATTCGTTGGTTTGGCAGGTAACAACTACGAGGTGACGCCTCCCACCTTACCGGAACCTGCGCAAATGGTTCCTCCGTTGGCTTTCCCAGCAAGCAGCTCGGCAGATGCATCGGCACTTCCAACTGCACTGGGCGCCGATTCACAGCAGCTCAGGTCACGCGGGGTTTATGTTAACTACCTGACGGATGAGGCTCGTGCCCTGATCCAGTGCCTGTCCCTGGAAGGATCAGGTTGTGGTGCGCCCGGAATCGCCAACGCCCTGGAAGCCATTCCGTTCTTTGACGTGCAGTTGACCTGGTTGAGCCGCTGGAACGAGATACCCGTCAACTACCCGGTCAATGTCACTAACCAGGCTGTCGCGTCTAACAACACACACAGTCGCGGCTTGGCACAACTGGCATCGGGCACCGGGCTGTCGCAGGTGCGCCAGTCCGTTCACAAGGGAAATTTGGGCTTAACCGGCACGGACCCCATCGATCCGGAGTTTGGCACGCGATTGGCGATCAGCCCGCTCTACGTCAACGCGCTCTCTGGCATGCCGGCGCCGACGCCGGGCGCGGTGGTCGTCGCTGGAGAGATCAATTCATCCGTACCCGGGGTTCGTGCCTCTGATGTTGAAACCGAGTCGACTGAAGCGCAGTGCGACCGCAACACTACCGGTTACGTATGTCTCGTAAACCTGCTGGCCAACTCGCCGACGCTCAAGGTTTCCAACTACGAGCGCAGAAACCGGACCATCGTGGCCTGCAGCGGTGAACTGGACGTGGAAGCGGCCAATACCGGCTCCAGTCCGTACACCGTTTTTTACCTTCCCACCGGCGGCTCCGAAGCTGTAACGGCAGATATCGTCCTCAAACAAGACAGTTGTGGATAGCTTTATGAACATGAAATGTCACGATTTTTTCCGTTTCCAGCATGGTTTGACTATGATGGAACTCATGATCACGCTCGCGATCAGCAGCATCGCGTTGGGCATGGCAGTGCCCAGCTGGCAGGCCATGCAGGAAAAGCGCGTTGTGGTAACCGCGGCACAGGGCGTCGCGAGCATGTTTCAGTACGCGCAAAGTGAATCGGTCAAGCGAAACGAGAGGATCTCAGTAAACTGGTTTTCGCCGGGCGGGCATGGCGATACATGGTGTGTCGGGCTCTCCAGTGCGCCCCAGAACATGCCCTGTGATTGCCGGGAAACCGACAGCACGAAGGCCGAATTTTGCGCGGTAAATGGGATCGAGCAGCGCCTGCTACAGGATGAAGTTGCACCGGACGGAAGTGAATTGATGCACATGCGTCCGACCACCAGCAGCTTCGCTTTTGAACCGACACGGGGCCTGATGACCGATATACCCACCGGCGACCGTACCGAAATCCTTGATGGCGACTGGCTGTTTTACCTGCACTCTGACACAGGCAGTGGTCAGACCCGTAATTTTGAACTCCAGTTTCGCATCGGGCTGGCTGGCAAAGTATCCCTTTGCACGGACATCGACCGCCGGGGGCTGATTAGCAGTTATCCGGAGTGTTAATGGTGTTTTCCATGATTGGGCAGGGTTCAGCTGGCCGCCTGGGACCAACTGAGGTTTTTCTCTACTGATTCCGCAACCACGCGTGCCTCGGCCTGGGCCGCATCTACAAACTCTGCCAGTGCCGGAACGGGATAGCTGTAGTTGTTGGAGATCAGGTATTCGTTGTGCGGCACGGGCGCATCGGGCACGGAGTAGCACACCAGGCGGCCCGCATCGACTTCACTCTGAAACACGCTTCGCGGCCCGGCCGAAATAAAACCGTCTTTTATGATTAATTGAATGAGTTTGGGAAAACTCGAGCAGTTGACGCGCCGTGACCAGGTCTCGGCATTCTGACCATAGCGCTCGCGGAGCAGGACCTGGTAGCGCGGTTCAATCCGCGTCAACGCGATGGGGTGCCTGAACAGTATTTCCGGGTGACGTGGAGGTTTCGCGGCAAGCGGGTGTTCGGGGCGCATGACAATCACAATTTCATCGTTCCACAGACGCCTGGCCGTGACGCGGTCATCTGAAAGGTTGGGATCATATGGACCCAGCACGACATCAATTTCTCCACTCGATACCTGGTTGACCAAACTGGATGGCGATCCGATCTTGCATTGCAGGGTTACTTTTGAGTTATTTTCACGCAGCCGGGTAATAATTCGTCTCAACAGGAGGTGGGTCGAGGCCGGCCCAAAACCGATCCTCAGGTGCCCTCGAACGCCTTCTGCAACCTGCCGGGTTTCCTGTAAAAGACTGAACGCATTGTCATGCAATTCCTTGGACTGTTCGGAGATGAACTGCGCAACGCTGGTCGGTTTCGACCTGCCGCGCTGGCGATTGAACAGCGTTACGCCAAGACGAACTTCCAGCAGTTCAACCCGCGAAGCGAGTGTTGCCTGTGAAATGCCAAGAAGTTTCGATGCACGTTTAAAACTTCCCTCGTGGCATATCGAATGAATATAAATGATGTCCCGGATATCCATATTCAGTGGTATCGAATTGACCGATGCTCAGCCGCGCGCATCGAGCATTCCCAGGTCCGGGTTTCTGAGTAATTCGCCTTTGATGACTTTCGAAATTCCACGGGAAATTTCGATGACCTGGTCAATGGCCGGAATGGGCAGGGCCTCTGAATTTCGAATGCAGCACTCGGTGTGGGAGATCTTACCCAGCGGTGGCGTGTAGGTGACAAGGTTGCCAGCACGGACATGGTCCAGGAACACATAGCGTGGTCCGGCGGTAATGTGCGTGGCATCCTGAACGAGGTCGATCAGTACTGAGTAGTCGGAACAAGTGACCAGGTTCTTAATTTCTTCTATGGGGACATATTCCTCGCGACCGATCCGTTCAATGCGCGGTTCCAGGTCCGTTAATGCCAGCGGGTACTGGTACGGAACCTCCGGGTCGGTGACCGGGCCGCCAGCCAGCGGATGATTGACATGCAGGACACCGACATATTCATCTTCGAACAGTGGCTCGACGTCGATCCTTGGGTCTTCCATGGCGGAATCAAATGGGCCGATGACCAGGTCCAGGTCACCCTCGGTCAGGGCGATTACCATGTCCTGGGTCGCGCCAAAATCGCAATCAAGCGCAATGTCGAGGTCCGCAAGCTGAAGTTCGCGAATGATCTCAGGGAAAAGGATGTGCATGGCGGCAGGCCCGAATCCGATTTTCAGATGGCCTTCTTGTCCCCGTGCGAGCCTGGTTGCCCTTTGGGCGAGGTCGTCCGCGTCTTGAAGCAGTTGGCTTGATCGTTCCGCAATAAAATGCGCAAGGCGCGTGGGTGTTGATTTTCCACGTTGCGCATAAAAAAGTTGAACGCCCAGCTTTTCTTCGAGCCTGTGCACGCGGGTGGAAAGCGTCGGTTGGCTAATGCCCAGCGCAGTCGCAGCTTTGCGGAAACTGCCGTGCTGACAAATGGCATGAATGTCAACAACATCCTGGATGTTCAAAGATACCCCCTCTCCTCCATGAAGGTGCCTGATCTTACGGCATCCCTGATAGCGCGCGTGGCGCGCCATCTGATCCATACGTTACCGTACTTTTGCCCTCTTGGGGCAATATTTTGTCAATTGATGCAGCATAAGTGGAATTTGATCTGATTGAGCGCGCGCGAAATGGCCTGTCGTTGGGCATTTTTCGGGTCACAAATTCAGTTCGACCGGATTCCGGGTGTTTTGAACGCCCGGCACTGGATGTGTCCCTGCAAAGCGGCAACACTAATGCTGGCTACTCTGCAGGGAATAAACAATGCGCATCAATCACATGCGGCTACACCTGGTTTGCCTGTTGCTTGCCCAATGGTTGGTGGTATCGCCAGCGATTGCCGCCGAGGGCAATGCCAGGCACCCCCTGGCGATACACATGAATCAATGGCTGGAAGGTTCAAGAGAGTGGACCACGCCGAACCCGGACCATGATACCGGGAACCCGGGCAGTTTTACCGAGTACCGCGTGCGTTGGGACTGGGGTCCGTTCCGCCAGCAACTGCTGGGCAAGCTGTTCGGGGTGCGGGAAGACGCGTCCACGATGCTCTTCTGGAACATGTACGCCAGCTACAATCCGGCGAGCGCCACGGTGTTGTTCCAGCAAATCGGCATCAGTGGCGCCTACATTCATGGCGAGCACCCGGTGCGCAGGCAAGCGCTGGCATTTGGCGAGGTTGAACGGCTCGATACGATGATGGCTGCGCCGGACGGCTCATCCAAAATGACGCGCCATGAAAATACGTTCCATGAGAATGGTACCCACCAGGCCAATGTTTACGAGCAAGGCGAAGACGGAGAGTGGGTATTGGCAAACCAGTGGGACTGGCGGCTGGTATCCGAAGATGAAGTGCTGGGCAGGGGGCTCTGAAGGCAGCGCTTCAGGGCTCAGAGTAATAGGCCGCGCTGCACGAGAAATCGTCTCCCTCGCGGCGGCAAAAATCCGCCCAACCGGTGGCGTCCCAATATTCGGGTAAGCCCTTCAGTTTGATAATTTGTCTGAAGCGGGCGTCCTCGGCGTGCGCAATCCACATGGGCCGCCAGATGACACGTAAATCGCCTTGCCCTTGCCTGGCCTGTTCCACCGCCGCATCCAGCGCCAAGTCTGTTTCTCCCATCATCATGATCAATTCGACCGGCCAGTACGAGATTCGGAAGTAATCAACATTTTCGATGGCTTCCAGCGCTTCCGGAACCAGGGTCGGATCGATAATGGCGCGCACCACCATTCGGTTTAACGCGAAATCAGGGTGGTCCTTGCTGAAAATATGCAACGCCTTCCGGTACTGGCGGGTTTGGATATAGACCAGTCCCAGCGTGTCTTCGGCCCAGGTGCCACCCATGCCCAGTTCAAGCGCCGTCAGCGCGAATCGCTCGGCCCTTTCGAAGTCCCCGTTGTACAGGTATCCCCAGGCCAGGGCAGAATTCACGACCGGCGCCAACGGGTCTTTCTGATGCGCTTGCTGCAACTGGCTCAGCAGCTCGCGCACCTTGCCGGTGGTCATCAGGAATTCGGCGTACCACTGGCGTGCTGTGACGTAATTCGGGTCCAGTTCTATGGCTTTCCTGAACTCCGCGTCGGGCACTTCCCGGGGTATGCCGGGCATATTTTGGTGGACGGCTGCCAGCGTGGCGTGGGGAATGGCCAGTTGCGGGTCGAGGTCAATGGCACGAAGCGCAGTTTCTTCGCCTTTGCGCAGCCAGTATTCACGGGGTTCATCTGAATAAAACGGAACCAGGGAATAGGCAACGGCCAGTTGCGCATGGGCGCGGGCATACGTTGGGTCCAGGTCTATGGCCCGGGCGAACAGTTCGGCACTATTACGAATGTTGTCAATGCCTCGCAGGCGCAGCAGACTCAGGCCGCGCAGATAGAGTTGGTAAGCCTCGACATTTTGCGTCTGGCTGAAGCTTTTTGGCTCGCCTATGGCGATGCCGTCAATATGATTGCGCAATTCGTCGACGATGTGTTGTGCAATCTCGTCCTGCACGGCGAAGATATCGTCCAGTTCCCGGTCAAACGTTTGTGACCACAGGTGAGAGTCACTGCGGCTGTCAATCAGCTGCGCGGTGACGCGCACCTGGTTGCCGGCACGGCGCACGCTGCCTTCGAGCACGTGCCTCACATTCAGGCGCTCAGCCACTTGTGGAATATCTACATCCTTGTTTTTAAAATAAAAAGATGAGGTTCTAGAAGCCACGACAAGGCCGCCTGCCTGGGCCAGAAGGTTGAGCAACTCTTCGGAAACACCATCGGAGAAATACTCATTTTCCGGGTCGTGGCTCATGTTGAGAAAAGGCAGCACGGCGATGGAGTTATCCGGAACCGATGTTTGCAGGGCCTCGCTGCGGCCCTGTTCAACGCCCTCAGCACGAACCGCGTCGAGTTTTACGGCGTCACGTGCCGGTTCCAGCACAAACTTGTCCACCACGAAATAGGTTAATGACACGCCCAGGATCAGGGTGATGACACGGTCCAGCTTCTTTCCGGTCTTGGGGGTGATCGATACAGACCGGTCGATTTCTTTCTCGCGTTTCAGGCCGTCCGGTGTGAGTTCAAAGACCCAGGCGAAGACAAGGGTCGGCAGGAACCCAATCAACAGGATAATGAAAATGATGCGAATATTGGAGTCAGACAGGCCAAAAAATGGCAACACGGTCTCAACGACCTGGATCAGCAGCCATGCAAACGCGGCGTAGGCGATTGCCACGCGAAACACGTTACGCCGCTTGAGTTCCCCGATAAAGGTCATGGCCGGACCCAAAATTATTATTGATGCAGGATTATGCCACAAGGCCCGGGCGCGTCTTGGCAGGCGCGCTGCTTGGTTTGCTTGCTCACCTGCAGCCGGCCAGCAGGCCCGG
>JABDJL010000079.1 GCA_013002505.1 Lysobacterales bacterium
GTCGAACAGCCGGAACAGGTTCAGCGCGCCGACCGTCATCTCGGCCACTTCGCGAGCACGAACCGGGACCGGCAATGGCGCCGGATTGACCACCAGCGAGGTGGCCCACAACTCGTAGCCGCCGAACTCGTAGCCGAGCGCACCGGTCGCGGAGAAGGTGGAGCCGGCCGTGATGATCTCGTTCGGCAGGCCCAGCTTGTCCGGATCCAGCTCGAACACCTCGGGGTTGCCGTCCCACACGGGCAGGCCAACCAGGCCTGGGAACTCGATGCCCGGCTCGCGGTAGGTGCGCGCGGCGCCTGCGGTGACGTAAACCTCGGCGATCGGGTCGGAACCGAAGCCCTGGTTGGGCGCGGTCACCACGCCGGCCGGGATATTGACCAGCATGCCCTCGTAGCACTCGTACTCGATCGCGCAACTCGGCGCGGTCGGGTCGGGTGAAGGCGTGGTTGCATCGAAAGTCACCGCTGCCGGCAAGGGGTTGCCGGAGGAATCGACGTTGACCATGGAGCCGGCCTCGAACTCGGTGAAGTCGAAGAACTCGGTGACATCGCCAAGCACGTCAACCTGGTCACCCACGGCAACCGTTGGCGCGCCGCCGGTGAAGACGTAGATGCCGTTGGAGGTGTTCACATCCACATCGGCACGGCCGTCCGGCGTCTGCATGAAGAAGCCTTCCGGGCCTACCGCGGTGACGATATTGTCCTCGGTCAGCACCAGGCTGCCGGCCAGCGGGCTGGCCAGGCCGTCGCCCTGGATCTCGTAGATCTCCGCGGCGATCGGGCAGCCACTGAACTGCGAGCCGTCGATCCGGGTGCCCGGGGAGAACCGGGTACCGCCGGAGCCGGTGGCCACCGTGTGCTTCACATACGAAGCGCCGGTCACGTCCGGGTCCAGCGTCAGCGACTGGTTGTCGCCGCCTTCGCCGCCGTACGTGGTGGATACGACATCACTGCCGCCATCATTCAGGGTGACGGTATCGCCGCCGTTGTTCAGGCCCAGCGAACCGCTGGAGGCGGTCTGCACCAGGCTGTTGCCGAAGGCGCCGGTCGGCGTGTCGCCGCCGAACACCACCACCGAGCAGCCGCCGAGTACGACGCTACCGGCCGGGAACACGTGGCGTATTCCGAAGCCGTCGGCCAGGGTCCAGCCGGAAATGTCCATGTCGCTGTCGCTGCCGTTGACGATCTCGACAAACTCGTCCTGTGTGGCATTTCGCACGCCGTCGCCGTTGGCGTCACCGTCGGTGCCGCTGGCCGGATCGGCGTGAATTTCGTTGATCACCCAGGCGCTCGGGCAGCCGTCAAAGTTGCTGCCGTCGATTTTCGTGCCGGGCGAGTACAGGGCGCCACCGGAACCCGTGGCCGTGCTGTGCTTGACGAACGCACCGCCGGTGATATCCGGGTCCAGGGTCAGCGACTGGTTGTCGCCGCCTTCGCCGCCATAACTGGCGGACACGACATCAGCAACGCCGTTGTTCAACGTGACCGAATCGCCGCTGTTGTTCAGGCCCAGCGAGCCGCCGGAGGCGGTTTGCACCAGGCTGTTGCCGAACGCGCCGGTGGGCGCGCCGCCGCCGAACACGACGATGGAGCAGCCCTGTTCGATGACGCTGCCGGCCGGGAAGGTATGGCGCACGCCGAAGCCATCGGCCAGCGTCCAGCCTGAGACATCGAGGTCGGCGTCGCCACTGTTGACGATCTCGACGAACTCGTCCTCGGTGGAATTGCGCACGCCGTCCCCGTTGGCGTCACCGGCAATCGAACCATCCGGATCAGCATGAATTTCGTTGATCACCAGGCCGCCTGGGGGTGGGGCCGCCGCGCCCGGCGTGGGCGAGCCGCTGTCCCAGGTGTTGGACAGGTCTTCCGAGGTCTCGTCGCTGCCCTTGACACCATTGCCGCCGGCCTGGCTTTCCGCGCCCTCGTTGTAATCAATGCGCTGGAAGGACTCGCCAAACGCGTGCCCGCCGACATCAATCACGTCCTGGCTGACAATGGCGGTATCTGCCAGGTAACTGCTGGTGGTGGCATCGCCATCCGGGCCGTCGATCATGACGCCGGTCTTGTCCACCGCCTCGTCCTTGTCGCCCCAGACCGCGTAGTCGATGTCCTGCACCAGGTCCGAAGCACCGTCCCAGTAATAAAGAACCACGACCTCGCCGCCGTTGGTCAGGCCGCCCTGGCCGTTGATTGAGCCGGCGAACGCCTCGCGCATGTCGGGGATTGCATCCGGGCCAAGGCCGTCCTCGTAGAGCTCGTAGGTCGGATCAATGCCGTACTCGAGGAAGAAATCGTCCGAGCCGGCCAGCGCTATGGTCTGGAACTCGCCTGCGCCGATCGAAGCGCCGTCCGGGAAGCGCGCGTGGAAATCGCCGAAGCCGCCGCCGCCGGCGTCTGCGCCGGTGACGATGTTGTAATAGTAGGTGCCGCCGCCGGCAAAGGTGGCGTCGGTCAGGTATACGTCGGAAAGATCGATCGCCGCGCCGGTCGGGTTGTGGATCTCGATGAACTCGCCCGCGGTCGGTGTGACCAGGATTTCGCTCAGCAACAGGTCGCCGGCCGGCTCAGGCAATACCAGTTCACAGCCGTCGTAGGCGCCGAGCGGGAAGGGCGTGGCGGCGCCCGCGTTGCTGGTCTCCCCATCCAGCGCGTTGGGTCCGCTGAATGACCAGTTGCCGAGCGCAAAGGTGCTGCCGTCCGGCCCGGTGCCGTCATTGCGGTAAGCCCAGCCGTCCTGGTACTCCCAGGGCTGGCCGGTGCCGTCGGTATTGATGTCGCCGAACACGTCGGTGACGCTGCCGTTGGTGAACAGTTCCACGGCGTCGTCGCCGTTGATCGAAGCGGCGGAGCCGCTGGTGTAGCTGGGAGCAAAACCGAACCAATTCGTGAACTCGGCTGATTCCGTGGCCACGTACAGGAAGGTGCCAGCCGAGGCGGCCACCGCGGGGAAGGTGAACTCCTCGCCATCCGAGCCGCCACCGTTATTGGCCGAGCCGAGGCCATAAATGCTCATGTTCGGCACGTCGTTCAGCACGCAGACCTCGATCGCCTTGGGCGTACCGCCGAACAGTGGGCCGTCGATCAGGCCGGTGATCACCACGTCCTGCGCCAGTAAGGGCGGCGAGGCGGTGGCGGCCAGCATGGCCAGCAATGCGAGTGGGGATTTCAGAATGAATGGAATGGTTCGGATGCGTGAATGGCTACTGGGTTCGTGTGGCATATCGGTCCCTCGTTGATATTGGTCTTATTGCGGCTGGCAGGCGGCACGTTGGCCGCGCCACGGGGGGCAGCACGGGCGCCAGGTCGGCGTCCGTGGGAAATGTCTGAAAGGTGCGTAGGATTTCTCCCCCATGAACGGACCATTTTGTCACACCGTGCTGGCAGCGCAAGTTGTGCCATTGTCGCCGCGCCGGATGACAGCCGGATTACAGGCGTTCATTAAGCTCGATCCTGCGCCAAATCAGGGGCTTCGCGAAACAAGCGCAAGCGCATTGTCATGCGACGACCTGAACCCGGAGCGGGTACTTTTCGCCGGGGCAGGCGGCGATTCGGGTGCGGGACTCGCCCCGCACGCATCGCCTCACGTAAAATACCGGCCTTTCACGTAGCCCACAGGTGTCCATCCATGTCCCACTTCGACGCGCGCGCCGCCAAACGCCCCGAACCCGATTCCGTCCTGGCCGATATCGCCAACTACGTCTGCGATTACGAAATTGACAGCGACGAGGCAATGAGCACCGCGCGCTACTGCCTGATGGACAGCCTGGCCTGCGGTCTGCTGGCGCTGAAGTTTCCGGACTGCGTGCGCCTGCTGGGTCCCGTGGTGCCGGGTGCCGAAATGCAGGGCGGGGCGCGCGTGCCCGGAACAGCGCACGAGCTCGACCCGGTACAGGCGGCATTCAACCTGGGCGTGCTGATCCGTTATCTCGACTTCAATGACACCTGGCTGGCGGCGGAGTGGGGGCACCCCTCGGACAACATCGGCGCCATCCTGGCGGTGGCCGATTACCTGTCCCGCAGCCGTGAAGCCGAGGGCTAGCCTGCCCTGACCATTGGCGAGGTGTTGCGAGCCATGGTCAAGGCGCACGAGATCCAGGGCGTGCTCGCGCTCGAGAACAGCTTCAACCGGGTGGGCCTCGATCACGTCCTGCTGGTGCGCGTTGCTTCTACCGCGGTGGTGACGCGGTTGCTGGGCGGTACCCGCGAGCAAGTGATCAACGCGGTGTCCAACGCCTGGATCGATGGCGGCGCATTGCGCACCTACCGCCACGCGCCCAACACCGGCTCGCGCAAGTCCTGGGCGGCGGGTGATGCCTGCCGGCGCGCGGTGACCCTGTCGTTGATGGCCAGGGGCGGCGAGATGGGCTATCCCTCGGCGCTGAGCGCGAAGACCTGGGGCTTTTACGACGTGCTGTTCAAGGGCCGGGAGTTCCAGTTCCAGCGGCCCTACGGTTCCTACGTGATGGAAAACGTGTTGTTCAAGATTTCCTTCCCGGCCGAGTTCCACGCCCAGACCGCGGTCGAGTGCGCGCTGCAGCTGCATGAGCAGGTCAAGGATCGCATCGATGACATCGACCGCATCGTCATCGAGACCCAGGAAGCCGGCGTGCGCATCATCGACAAGACCGGCCCGCTGGACAATTACGCCGACCGCGACCACTGCCTCCAGTACATGGTCGCCGTGCCGCTGATTTTCGGGGAGCTGACGGCCGACAGCTACAAGGACGAGACCGCCGCCGACCCGCGCATCGACGCCATGCGAGAGAAGATGGAGATCACCGAGAACGAGGCCTTTACCAAGGATTACTTCGACCCGGAGAAGCGCGGCATCGGCAACGCCATCGAGGTGTTTTTCTCAGACGGCAGTTCCACCGGGCGGGTCGAGATTTCCTACCCGATCGGCCACCGCCGCCGCCGCGACGAGGGCATCCCGGTGCTGGTAAGGAAGTTCGAGTCCGCGCTGGCCGGGCATTATGACGAGGCCCAGGCCACCGCGATCCACGAGGCCTGCGGTGACCAGGAGAAGCTGGAAGCGATGAGCGTCAGCGACTTTGCGGGGCTTTGGGCGACACGGTAAGCCCCGGCCGCTAAGGCTTCTGCCCGGTGACGATATGCGCCGGGGCGTCGAACACGACCGTGCCGTCCGCGGTGCGGTAGCGGCCCAGCACGTCCTCGGCGGCCTGGAGCACTGCCTCGATCTGCGCCTCGTCGGGGTGCACGCCCATGACCGGCAGCCAGCCCCGGAGGTCGGCCTCGACCATGGCCCGGATGCTGGGGAAGCGCGCGGTTCCGTGGTGTGTCGTGACTTCTACCGATGCGGCGCCGGCGTCTGCGACCAGTTGCACCAGTGCGTCCCGGTCGCCCAGCACAAACGGTGCGCGCAACGCGTTGGCCGCCTCCGGGCTGATCAGCCGTTCGAGCAGTGCCACTTCTTCCGGGTAGGCTTGCGAGCGTTCCAGCGACTCCCAGACCGCAACCGCGAACCGCCCGCGCGGCGCCAAAACGCGCAACATTTCCCGGATCGCGGCAGCGCGGTCCGGGAAGAACATCAGCCCAAACTGGCTGAGCACGGCGTCGAACGACCCTGCTTCGTAGGGAAGTGATTCTGCCAAACCCTGTTTCCACTCGACCGAGGGTGCCAGGTCAGCGGCGACGGCCAGCATGCCGGGGCTGGCATCCAGCCCGGCGACGAAACCATTTTCGCCCACCATTGCTGCCGCCTCCCGCGCCAGTACGCCGGTGCCGCAGGCGACATCCAGCACGCGTTGACCCGGTTGCACATGTGCGGCTTCGACCAACAGCGGGGCAAACTGCCGGAACAGCGCTGGAACGTGCAGATCCTCGTAGGCCCTGGCAGCAGATATCTCGTTTTGCGATGCATTGATACTCATGGTGTGAGCTCCTTCTCTGCCTGGATATGAACCGTACTGCCCGCGCGGTGCATCCTGCGGCCGGTGGTGACCCGGAACAGGGCACCGTGCGTGGGCAGCCTATAAGGTAC
>JABDJL010000083.1 GCA_013002505.1 Lysobacterales bacterium
GGTCGAGAACGCGCGCCTGATATGGCAGCCAGACAGCGCCTGGTACCGCAAGACGCAGTCCTTCAAGGACTACGTCAATCGCCACCTGATGGCGTACTGGCAGGCGCATGGCTTCCCGGCGCAGTGCCGGGCATTGGAAGACGGCGATTTTGAGTGCGAATGATCAAGGTGGTGAGGTTGTGAAGTGGTGAGGTGGTGAGGTGGTGAGGAAAAGACTTGTAGGAGCAATCTGAGGCCGCAGGCCGAAGATCGCGATCTTGGCATAGATGCCTGGCCGGAAGGCAGAAGCTTTTGAATCAACGGAGTTTGTGGAATTCGTGAAATTTGCGGAAAACAATTTGAGAATTTTTTGCGAAATTTGCGTCATTTGCGTGTTGCGTTCTTCTTTCGGGCGCTGAGCTACGCATATGAGCTTTTTCAACGAACTCAAGCGCCGCAACGTCTTCAAGGTCGCCGCCGCCTACATCATCGTCGGCTGGCTGATCATGCAGGTGGGGGATACGCTCGCCCCGGCCTTGCACCTGCCCGATTGGATCAACTCGGCGCTGGCGTTCTTCCTGATCCTCGGCTTCCCGCTGGCGCTGTTCTTCGCGTGGGCGTTTGAGATGACGCCTGAAGGCATCAAGAAAGAAAAGGACGTTGACCGTGGCGAGTCGATCACACACATCACTTCAGAGAAACTGAACCACGTCATTATCGGCCTGCTGGTGGTGGCGGTGGGTTACTTTGCCTTCGACAAGTTCGTGCTCGATCCCGGCCGGGACGCGGCGAAAATCGAAGCCGCCGTGCAGACCGCCCAGGAGACAGCGGCCGAAGCGGACACCAGCGATAACTCCATCGCGGTACTGCCCTTCGTGAATATGAGCGAGGACGCGGCCAACGAGTATTTTTCCGATGGCATTTCCGAAGAAATCCTCAATGCCCTGGCCCAGGTCGGTGAGTTGAAAGTGGCCGGGCGGACCTCGTCGTTCGCGTTCAAGGGCAAGGGCGAGGACCTGCGCACCATCGGTGAGACCCTGGGCGTGGCGAATATCCTGGAAGGCTCGGTGCGCAAATCCGGCAACAAGGTGCGCATTACCGCCCAGCTGATCCAGGCCAGTGACGGTTTTCACCTGTGGTCAGAAACCTACGATCGCGAACTGACCGACATTTTTGCCATCCAGGACGAGATCGCCGAGACCATTCTTGAACAACTGAAACTGACGCTGATGGGCGAACAGCCGGACCTGATCGCCAGCGCGACGACCGATGTTCAAACCTACGAGCTATACCTGCGCGCCCGCCAGCTGGTCCACAAGCGCGACCTGGATTCGATTCAACTGGCAGTACAGTTGCTGCGCCAAGCGATTAACACTGATCCCGGCTATGCACCGGCCCACGCGCAACTCGGCATCACCATCCTGCTGGAGTCGGAACTCAATTACGGCACCACGCCCGCCGACGAAGCCCGCGCAGCGGCGCTTCCGCTGTTGCAGAAATCGGTCGATATCAATCCCGACCTGGCCGAGGGCTGGGCGGGCCTCGGCCTGTATTACCTTGACCTGCCGGGTTCAGCGGACCAGGCCATCGAGTACCTGCGCAAGTCGCTGGCACTGAACCCGAACCAGGTCGATGCCAGTAACTGGCTGCAAAATGGGCTTCAAGCGCGGGGCAAAGTGGCGGAAGCCACCGAATTGGTGGAGCAGATCCTGGCTCGTGACCCCTTGTACCGGCCCGCGATGTTCAACCTGGCCGTCAAATACGTGCTGACCAACCAGTTGGACAAGTCAGAGGCACTGATCGAGCGAAGTGAAGGGCACCTTGGAAATGACCTCGGTGTTCGCAGGGTCAAGGGCCTGCACTACATGCTCAGCCAACAAACCCTGCAGGGATACCGTGTAACCAGGGACGTCCTGGAAGAGTTCCCAACTGACCCCAACGCGAGGATTGCGCATAGTGTCGCCCGCATGCAGCTGCATGAGAACAAAGCCGTGGCCGAGCACGGAATCGGCTGGCCGCAATGCGTCAGCCTGACCCGCCTGAAGCGGGTTGAAGAGGCCGCATCCGTCTGCCAGGCGTGGATTGAAATCAGCCCCGAGGAAGGCACGAATCATTATTTCGACCTGTTGATAAACAATGGCCGCGCGGAAACGCTGCTCCAGTACCTGCACAAGCGCTGGCCGGATCTCGATGCGTTCGAAAAGGACTACCCGAGCTTCGACGGTTTCGGCCGGCAAACCATGGGCCACATTGCATTGGCCTACCGCCGGACCGGCGATGACACCATGTTCGCAGATGCAATGCGGCGCTTCCGGGCCAACATTGACCATCAGCGGGCCAATGGGGCCGACAATGCGTTGATGGAACTTGCCGACGCATACTACTTCGCCCTGGCACAGAATTGGGACGCTGCGCTGGCCCACCTGGAACGGGCCAATTCGATGGGCTACAAGCTCACACCCAGCCTGAGTTCGGAATGGGAAGTGTTCAAAGAACTGGACGGCCACCCCCGCTTCGAGGCAGTAACACAAGACGGTCTGCGGCGCATCAACGAGACACGCAAAGCCTTGGGCATTGAGCCGCTGGAGCAGGGCTAGTGGTTAAGAGGCTAGGAGGCTAGGTGGCTAGGTGGCTAGGTGGCTAGGAGGCTAGGAGG
>JABDJL010000129.1 GCA_013002505.1 Lysobacterales bacterium
ACGGTAACGCGTCTATTTTCAGCGATACATGAAGGCCACGACAAGGCCCATGATCATCAGGTTGATGGTGTCGTAAACGCTTTGCCGGAAAACCAGTATCTCGGGCGTCGGCAACACCACGTAATAAATCATGTATAGGCCTATCGCGGCGAACACGGCGATCCAGAACCCAAAGCGCAGGCCCTGTCCGAGCCACGGTTTGTCCTCGCGCCCTTTGCGGTACAACACGACGAATGCAACCGACATCAGCAGGTGCGCCAGCAACATCCAGACCATCTTCGCTTCCTGCTCGGCTTCCGGGCGGTAAATGCCGGTGGCCATGTACTCGTCCTTCAGCACCCAGCCGTGCGTGACGAACCCGAGCACCATTGAAACGACGAATACGACAATTACGGAAAGAATGAATTTCTTGTCCATCTTGAGCCTCCCGATTTGAGTTGAGCGCAGGGCCGAAACTGCTGCGCTGTTTCTATTATAGAAGGCAAATTGACGAGGCCCACCCATGGGGGCTTAATGGTGGGCTTACCAGAGGTTGCTCACTTCAACGAGGATAAACTCGGTATCTTCGGGGGTCTTTCCGCGGGCGCTGCCGAATGGGAAGTTATTATCGGTCAGGATGGCAACCTGGTTGCGGCTGATCACGGCCAGTGCTTCGATGGTTGCCATCGGCAGGGAAAATGTCGTGTTGCCGTCCCGGTCGAGGTCGTCCGGATCATCAATATTGAGCAGGTCCAGGACTTCCTCCTTGACCAGCAAGCGCTGCTCATCGGTCTGTTCCAGGTCTATCCGGAATATCTTTTTAAAGCGTGCCTCGCTGCCGGCCTTGGAGTCCCGTTCGATGACCAGCCCCGCGCTTTGCGAGTACAGCTTGAACGCACCGATCCCCACCGCCTCGGGGTCAAGGGGATACCGGTAACCGGGGGTTTTTGCGCCCGCGTTGCGAAAGCGTCCAGCGGGAATATCGAACTCGTACAGGTTGACGATGCCCTCTTCGCCCAGCAATGGCCCTTCGAGCATCGGTACCAGAACCTCTCCGAATGGCCCCTTGCCCAAACCCTCGAAGCCCCTGGAACGCCTGACAGTGGCCGAGGCAGGATCAGAGCCGGGGCGATTCTCGGCGACCAGTCCTTGCAATTCGAACGGTGGTTCCAGCAGTACGCCATCTCCGCTGAAATGAAGCAGGTACGGACCCAGCTCATCGCCGATCCAGAAGGTGCCATCCCTGCCGGGTTGTAAAGATTCGGGATCGAGGTCAGCGCCGGTCAGCAGCCGGTTGGAGCGAATCTTGCGTTCGACCTCGACGCACGCTTCGCCTGAGCGGTAGCAACTTCGGTCAGCCGTGATGGTGTAGGGCATGTGGCGGTCGGGGTCGGACAGGCTGACGAAACCTTCGATATCGATATTTCCGAGGCCGGTGTCGGTCATGCGGAAATTGGCGTTCAGAAAATAAAGGCGCAACAGGAAATCGCGCGAATTGTCTCGTGTACCAAAGCCATTGTCGCTCAGTGCGATAAAACCGCCGCGCCCATCGCGCACGATGGCCGAGAAGCCCTGGGCCACCTGGCCTCCAAACGGTGTCTCCATGCCCTCTGGCGCATCAATGAAATGCCCCGAGTCTGGTCCCGGAACCAACAGGCTGGCCGGCAGAGTCGAATGGCCCTTGAGCGTGGCGGCGGTGGCGCTGCTCGCGGCCAACATGGCAGCCGAAAGCAGCCACGCCCGGCGTAGTCCCGCCATCATGCTTGCGCCCCTGCTAGTACCCGTCGCATCGCTTACCCTGCCTGTTCCTGCCCTGCCTGGTGCAGGTGAACGTCTGTTTGCGGATACGGAATGCTGAGGCCGGCCGCTTCCAGTTCGACTTTGCCTGTTTCCAGCAGATCGCCCCACACGGTCCAGTAATCGTCGGTCTTGCACCACGGGCGAACAGCGAAATCCACGCTGCTGTCGCCGAGATTCTTGACGAAAATCTTGGTTTCTGGGTCGTCGAGCACCAGCGGGTGGTCAGCGCAGATTTTCTCCAGCACCTTGCGCGTCGTTTTCAAGTCATCGTCGTAACCCACGCCGAACACCATGTCCACGCGGCGCTTGTCCATGGCCGTGAAGTTGGTGATGGTGTCGTTGCCGATCATGCCGTTGGGTATGACGATTTTCTTGTTATCCGGCGTAATCAGGATCGTGTTGAAAATCCGCACTTCCTCGACTTTGCCCGAAACCCCGCCGGCTTCGACAAAATCGCCCTTGCTGAATGGCCGGAACATCACCAGCATGACGCCGGAGGCGAAATTCCCCAGTGAATCCTTCAGCGCCAGGCCAATGGCCAGGCCGGCAGCACCCAGCACCGCGACCAGCGACGTGACCGGTACGCCCAGCGAATCAAGTGCGGCGATGATGACTGCGGTAAGCAGTACCGCGTATACCAGGTTGCCGAGGAAGGAAACCAGGGTCTCGTCAAAGTCGCGGCCATTGAGAAATTTCTTCAGCGTGTTGGTGATGGCGCGTGCGATCCAGCGTCCAATGACAAAAATCGCAATGGCGACGATGAGCTTAAGACCCCAGTCGATGACGAACTGTTGCCATTCAACCTCAGAAAGGAACTGCTTGATGTTGTCCACTAATTGACTCCGTTAAAGATGTTACTCAGGCGATGTCGCCGTCGGGTTCGAGTGCTTTTTCAATGCGGTCCGCGAACGGCGCCATGGTGTTGATGACGTACTCCAGTTCCTGCTCATTGAGCGTGGAATAGGCCATGTTTTCGCACAGCTTGATGTAGGGCGTGCCATCAAGGTCGCCGACAGCGAGGTAGGCCACGCGCTGCATCAGGTTGATTCGCAGGCATTTTTCAGCATCGAAATCTTCCAGTGGTACGACCGGTGTCTCGATGCGCAGGTAGCGGCGCCCGTCAGAATCCTTGATCTCGGCCAGGAACATGCTTTGCTTGCGATTGCCGGCATCGGCCGGGCTTTCAAAACCCAGCAGGAACGGCTCGTCGATCATCAGCGTGTGGCGCTCCATGATGTGGTCACGGATTTCGGTAAATGTATTCACTTGGTTTCCTTATTTTGGTTGTAGGCGCACTGCACCGTCGAGGCGTATGGTCTCGCCATTAAAATATCCGTTTTCGATAATGTGTGCGACCAGCCCGGCAAACTCTTCCGGCTTGCCCAGGCGGCTCGGAAACGGAATGGAGGCGGAAAGCGATTCCTGGATGTGTTCCGGCATCCCGTCGACCATCGGCGTCCAGAAAATGCCCGGCGCAATGGCCATCACGCGTACGCCGATACGCGTGTATTCGCGCGCGATCGGCAAGGTCATGCCGACGATGCCGGCCTTGGAGGCCGAGTACGCAGCCTGGCCGATCTGGCCTTCGTATGCCGCGACCGAAGCCGTCGAGACGATGACACCGCGCTCGCCGTCCTCGCCCGGTTTATTGGATTCCATCGCCGCGCCGGCGGCCTTGCAGACGTTGAAGCTACCCACCAGGTTGACCTGGATGACCTTGGAGAAATAGTCCAGCGGCATTGGCGCTTCGCGCCCCAATACCCGCCCGGCGCCGATGATGCCCGCACAGTTGATGGCCACGTTGACGGCGCCCATGGTCTCGACGGCGCCGGCCATCGCTGATTGCACGCCGGCCTCGCTGGTGACATCGGTGTTGATGTAACGCACGGCATCGCCCAGTTCCTGTTCCACGGCTGCGCCGGCCTCGTCATTGATGTCCAGCAGGACCGCCTGGCCACCGGCACTGACCAGGTGACGCGCCACGGCCAGGCCGAGGCCCGACACACCGCCGGTAATCACCGCTTTGACTGCATTCAGTTTCATAGTGAATTCCTCATTGCGTTTTCGTATTCAACAGCGCCGCGCCGGCCCTGCTCATGTTGGGTCGTGACAGGTGCCCGGAGATCCAGCGCCCGGTCAATGCCAGTTTTCTGAGGTTTACACCGGTCGCAAAGCCGAGCCCGTGCAGCATGTAGACCACGTCCTCGGTGGCCACGTTGCCGCTGGCGCCCGGGGCGAAAGGACAGCCGCCCAGCCCGGCCACAGAAGCGTCAATGCAGCGCACGCCGCATTCCATGCAGGCCAGGATGTTGGCCAGCGCCTGCCCGTAGGTGTCGTGAAAATGCACCGCCAGTTGCCCCATCGCCACTTCCGAAGCGACCGCTTCGAACATCATGCGTGCCGCACCGGGCGTTCCGACGCCGATCGTGTCGCCCAGAGAAATTTCACCACAGCCGATATCGAACAGCCTTTTCGCAACGTCGGCTACTGCTGAAACCGGCACCTCGCCTTCGTAGGGACAACCGAGTACGCAGGAAATATAGGCCCGCACCGGCAAGCCCCGCGAGCGCGCCTCGGTAACCACGTCTTTGATTCGGTCCAGTGACTCGTCAATACTGCAGTTGGTGTTGCGCTGACTGAAGGATTCGGTTGCGGCGGTGAATACCGCCAGTTCCTCGGCACCTGCCGCCACGGCTCTTTCCAGGCCGCGCAGATTGGGCACCAGCACCGGGTACCGCGTACCGCCCTGCGGCTCCAGCCTTTCCATCAGCTCTGCGGCATCGGCAAGTTGCGGGACGCGGTCAGGGTGCACAAAGCTGGTGGCCTCGATTACCGGTAAGCCACTCTCAGAGAGCCGCATGATGAGTTCGAGCTTGGTGGCGGTCGGTACGATGTTGGGCTCAGCCTGCAGGCCGTCCCGCGGCCCGACTTCGACCAGCCTGACCAGCTCCGCCGTCACTTGCGACTCAGCCACGCGGGACTCCTTTTATCCAGGAATGCAGTCAGCCCTTCCTGGCCTTCAGCCGATACACGCAACGCGGCAATCAGCCTCGCATTGTCGCTATCCAGGGCTTCCTGCGCCTGCCGATTTGTGCCCGCGCTGTCGAAAATCAGCCGCTTGGTGGCAGTGACGGCATGCGGCCCAGACTCGAGTATGCCGCTGACAAGGTCTTCGACAGCATGGTCCAGGGAATCTACCGTGCAAGTCTCATGCACGAGGCCCATGTTTCGGGCCTGGGCCGCATCGAAGCGCCCGCCGGTCAGGAACCAGCGCCTGGCCTGGCGTTCGCCGATACAACGCAACACGTAGGGCGAAATGACGGCGGGCGCGAGGCCGAGCCGGACCTCGGTCAGGCCGAACCGTGCGTCTTCGGCTGCAATCGCCATGTCGCAACATGCAACCAGTCCCACACCCCCGCCGAAGGCATGGCCATTGACCCGGGCAATGGTCGGCTTGGGCAGGTAATTCAGGCTGCACAACATGTTGGCCAGCCGCTGTGCGTCGGCACGGTTGTCATCTTCACTGGCTTCAACCTGGCTGCGCATCCACTGCAGATCGGCGCCGGCTGAAAAGCTGCGCCCCGCGCCGGTCAGAACGAGCATGCGTACCTGCTTGTCGTGCTCGGCCTCGTGCAGCGCTTGCTGCAATTCAGCGATCAGGCCCGCATTGAAGGCGTTGTGCACGCCAGGGCGATCCAGCGTCAGCGTCAGCACGCCCCTTGAATCCAGTGTTGTTTGCAAATCAGGCACTGAAAATCCCCCTACATCCGGAAAATGCCGTGACGGCCCCGTTCAATGGGCGCATTGGATGAAACTTTCAGTGCCCTCGCCAGCACCTTGCGTGTGTCCATCGGGTCAATAATGCCATCATCCCAAAGACGCGCCGAGGCGTAGTAGGGGTGGCCCTGCTTGTCATAGGCCTGCTGTATCGGTTGCTTGAACTCCGCCTCTTCTTCGGCCGACCATTCCTTGCCGCGCGCCTCGATGCCATCGCGCTTGACCGTTGCCAACACCGATGCGGCCTGCGCCCCGCCCATCACCGAGATGCGCGCGTTGGGCCACATCCACAGCAGGCGCGGCTGGTAGGCGCGGCCGCACATGGCGTAGTTACCGGCTCCGAAGGAACCGCCAACGATGACCGTGAAGCAGGGCACGTGGCTGGTGGCGACGGCCGTCACCATCTTGGCCCCGTCCTTGGCGATGCCGGCGTTCTCATAGGCCTTGCCGACCATGAAGCCGGTGATGTTCTGCAGAAATACCAGTGGAATATTGCGCTTGTTGCAGATCTGGATGAAATGCGTGCCCTTCAGCGCCGACTCCGAGAACAGGATGCCGTTGTTGGCGACGATGCCGACCGGAAAGCCGTACAGATGGGCAAAGCCGCAAACCAGCGTTTTGCCGTACAGCGGCTTGAACTCCTGAAACTCCGACGCATCGACGATGCGGCCGATGATCTCGCGGATGTCGAACGGGTGACGCGTGTCACGCGGCACCAAACCGTAAATCTCGTTCGGGTCCAGTGCCGGCGGTCGTGGCGCGCGGGGCGCACCGGGTGCCGGCGGCCGTGCCAGCGACGCGCAGATGTCGCGGGCAATGGCCAGCGCATGCGCGTCATTCTCGGCCAGATAGTCGGTGACGCCCGAGGTGCGGGTGTGCACGTCGCCGCCGCCGAGCGATTCGGCGTCAACCTCTTCGCCGGTTGCGGCTTTGACCAGCGGCGGGCCGCCGAGAAAAATCGTGCCCTGATTGCGCACGATAATCGCCTCGTCGCACATCGCCGGCACGTAGGCGCCGCCGGCGGTGCAGGAACCGAGCACGACGGCGATCTGCGGTATGCCGCGCGCCGAGAGCCGGGCCTGGTTGTAGAAGATACGCCCGAAGTGATCGCGATCGGGAAACACCTCGTCCTGCAGCGGCAAAAACGCACCGCCGGAATCGACCAGGTAAAGGCACGGCAGGTTGTTTTCGGCGGCGATGTCCTGTGCGCGCAGGTGCTTTTTTACCGTGACCGGGAAGTAGGTGCCGCCCTTGACGGTCGCATCGTTGGCAACGATCAGCACTTCGCGGCCGTGAACACGGCCGATACCGGTGATCAGGCCGGCGCTGGGTGCCTGGTCGTCGTAGAGGCCGTTTGCCGCCAGTGACGACAGCTCCAGAAACGGACTGCCCCGGTCGAGCAGCGCTTCGATCCGTTCCCGCGGCAGCAATTTGCCGCGCGCCAGGTGCTTCGCGCGGGCGCGCTCGCCGCCGCCGGCAGCCGCTGCGGCGACGTTGTCCGCCAGCTCGGCCGACAGCGCGCGCAGCTGTTCTGCATTGGCCTTGAATTCGTCCGATCGCGTATCGACGCTGCTCGTGATGACCGGCACGCGGTCAGCTCCGGGTCAGGCCGACGGCGGTGGCTTCGCCGCCACCGATACACAGCGAGGCGATACCGCGTTCCGCAGCGCGTTGACGCAGGCTGTGAACCAGCGTGACCAGCAGCCGGGCGCCGGTGGCGCCGATCGGGTGACCGAGCGCGCACGCGCCGCCGGCGACGTTGACCCGGTCGTGATCGAGACCGAGGTCGTGCATTGCCGCCATCGTCACGACGGCGAAGGCTTCGTTGATCTCGAACAGGTCGATGCTGCCGGGCGACCAGTCGAGCTGGTCGTGCAGCGCGGCGATCGCGTGCACCGGTGCGGTCGTGAACCACTCCGGCTCGTGGGCGTAGCCGGTGTGGCCGGCGATCGTCGCCAGCGGCGTAATGCCGCGCTGCGCGGCCTGCGCTTCGCTCATCAGCACCAGCGCCGCCGCGCCGTCGGAAATCGACGACGAGCTGGCCGCGGTAACGGTGCCGCCGTCGCGTCGAAACGCGGGTCTCAGGGTCGGGATCTTGTCGATGTCGAGATTGAACGGCTCTTCGTCAGTGTCGATCACCGTTTCGCCGCGCCGTGTGCGCACCGTGACCGGGACGATCTCGTCGGCAAACGCGCCCGACTCCGACGCGCTGCGGGCGCGGCGCACCGATGCGGCGGCGAAGGCATCCTGCTGCTCGCGGGTAAAGCCGTACTTGTCCGCGGTCAGCTCGGCGAAATGACCCATCATGTTGCCGTCGGCCGGGTTCTGCAGCCCGTCGAAGAACATGTGATCGAGCGCCTGCTGGTGGCCCATCCGGTAGCCGCCGCGTGCCTTTGGCAGCAGATACGGCGCGTTGCTCATCGATTCCATGCCGCCGGCGA
>JABDJL010000043.1 GCA_013002505.1 Lysobacterales bacterium
CATATGGACCGGGTTGCTTGGTTTAACGAGTGGAATTTGAAGGTACATTGAAGGACCTGGGCGCGGTTGATTCACAAGCCCTTGTTGGCGCCGTACTGGCAAGCAAGGAATCCGACTGGAAGGCCCAGCAATACCGGCAAAAAGCCTACTCGGTGCACGAACACACCGAATCACTGGTCATGGTGTTCTGCAATGGCTGGCCGGATATACAGGTCACGCGCGAACCGGCCTGGGATTTGCTCAAGGACACCGCCGTGCCGCTGATGCATGGCATCCTGGAAGAACACTACCCGCCTGGCGGCACGATCATCCGCGCCATGGCCGCCAAGCTGAAACCAGGCGGCGTCATCACGCCGCACCGCGACAGCCATGCTTCGTTTGTCAACAGCCACCGCATCCACTTGCCGGTCACGACCAACCCCGGTGTGCGCTTCATGATTGACGGTAAGCCGCATCGCTTCGAACTGGGCCACGCCTACGAAATCAACAACCAGAAGCACCACAGCGTCATGAATGCCGGCAGCGAAGACCGTATTACCTTCATCTTCGACTACCTGCCGCGCTCGCATATGCCCACAATCTAACCCGAGACTTGTGCAAGTAAGATTTCCCACAAATTACACGAATTACACAAATTTTTAAAAGACTGGTAAGCCGCGAGATTGGATGCAACCCTTCTTTCCAGGCGAATGAAGCCTGCAGAATGAGCCTTGGGGCCTTATATAAACTAAATGCTTAGTTAAGTAGCATCACATGCAAGGATTGCACGGCCCAATCTTTATAATCTTTTAATTCGTGTAATTCGTGTAATTTGTGGGAAATTTTTATTGCAACGATCCTGGGCGGTCTTCCGGTGGCAGGTCTTTCAGAAGCGGTTCAAGGATTTCGATCAATTCACCGAGATGGTGCTCGTAGTGTTTCCAGAAATTGAGGCCCTTGGTGTAGATCGGCTTGCGGACCTGTTCTGAACTGGCGGTATTGATCGCCCGCTCGGTTTCCCAGAAGCGCAGGCATTGATCCTCGAATGGCGCGCCGATGTATTCCAGCATGCGCCGGGTCTGGCCTTCCTGGTCGCGCACCACGTCTTCGTAGTGGACATCCAGGATTTTGCCCGGCATCACCTCGTGCCAGTGGTCCATGATGCGCTGGTACTGCAGGTAATACTGGCCCAGTTCAAAAAAATCATAGGTATAGGACTGGCCGTTGTAGAACAACTGCTTGTAACTGCCCAGGCAGCTGTCCAGCGGGTGCCGACGCGCATTGATGACCTTGGCGTTGGGCAGGATCTGGTGCAAAAAACCCAGGTTGGAGAAATTATTCGGCATCTTGTCGATGAAATACGGTTTGCCGCTGCGGTACCGCTGCGTAGTGTCAAGATAACGCTGCCCCAACGCCCGCAAATCTTCACCAGCCAGGTCCCTGGCCGCCTCGGGATATTCCACCTTGTCCTTGCGCGCCCGGCTGACCGCACGGATACAGCGGCCAAGGTCGGGCAGTTCCATTGTCCCTTCGATCATGCTGTGGCTGGCCAGGATCTGTTCGATCAGCGTCGAGCCAGAGCGCGGCAGGCCGACGACCAGGATGGGCGCATCGTCGAGATTTCCCTGGCCCTCCCTTTCAGCCAGGAACGGCCCGGAGAACACCTCTATGTTGCGGTCATGCACGACCTGGTTCTGAACCGGGTCATAAACCTCTTGCTGCCGGCGAAGCCCGGCTCCACTCTGGTAGTGCCCGAATGCGCGGTCGTACTCGTGCTGGTTTTCGTAATGCTTGCCCAGCGCATAGAGGATATTCACCCTCGACTCGTCCTGCAGTTCCTCGCGCTGCACCAGGTCCTCCATGACTTTAACTTCGTCCGGATCGAAGGAGAATGTTTTCAGGTTCGCCAGGCTCCAGTACGGCTCCCCGAATTGGGGGTGGTCACGAATGCATTGCCTGAAACACCCGATCGCCTCGTCGGTGCGCCCGATGGTTTTCAGTACATGCCCCTTGGATGACAACGCGCCGCTGTGCGCCTCGGCGAATTTCAGTGCCGTATCGAAGGCCTGAAGGGCTTCTTCATGCCGTTGTGCACGTGACAGGATATTGCCCTTGACGGACCACGCCTGCGGTTGCCTGGGATCGAGCGCGATGGCGCGGCCGACCGACTCCAGCGCCCCCTCATACTGCTCTTCCTTCATCTGGACTTCAGCCAGGTTATTCCATGCCAGTACGAAATCAGGGGCCACTTCCACCGCTCGCTTCAGTAAACGCACGGCAGCGCGGCGGCGCTGCTTGTCCATTGCGATCTGGCTGAGCAGCCTCAGTGCGATCGGGTCATCCGGGTTTTGTTGCAGGTATTCGCGGAGCGTTTTTTCCGCTTCCTGTGTACGGCCTTCCTGCAACGCATCCGACGCACGGGTCACAGCAGCCCTGCCCGGATCGAGCGCCAGGGCATGCTCCATGACGGTGGCGGCCTCGTCACGCTTGCCCGCCATCATCAGCGCCCGGCCCAAAGCCAGGTGGGTGTTGACGCGGTCCGGCAATTTTTCCGCGGCTGCGCGCAGTACATTGACCGCCTTGTTGGGCCTTTTCTCGGCTAGCAACGACTTCCCCTTGCCTTCCAGCGCACGCGGATATCCGGGCAGCATTTCGAGCACCCGGCCGAACCAGGTGATGGCCTCCTGCGGCCGGCGCAGGCGCAGGCATAACTCCCCTGTCAGGCACATCAGGTTCGGGTCACGGGGATAACTGATCAATGCCCGCCGGCACATCTGTTCGGCCTCTGGCAGATCACCCGATCTCATCGTCACCACGACCTGCTCGTAGGCCTGTTGGATGGGATTAGCGCGCTGTGCCCGGGGCAAAGTTGGCATATCAGTTTGAAACCAATGCGGTGTTGCGAAAGTGTGCCGCATGGGGCTGCGCGCAACAAGTACGGCCCCGGCCGGTTCCGTGCCGTCGGGAATACCGCTATATTCCGGTAGTCGCGCCACCTTTGAATTTCACATGAATGATCAGCAGCCGTCGAACCGCTTGACCCAGGGCCCCGTGGGAACGGTGCTGCGGCGCCAGGCCACGCCATTCGGCGTTTCGTTGATCGCGATTTTCTCTTTCGAAGCCATTGACCTGTTTTTTATCTCGCGGCTCGGCGACGCGCCGCTGGCCGCGGTCAGCTTCACCTTTCCGGTGATCTGGCTGATTTATGCGATTGGCATTGGCTTCGAAGCCGCCGCCGCTTCGTGCGTATCACGAGCAGTGGGCCGGGATGACGAACGACTGGCCCGGCGACTGACGACAGACACGGTGGTCCTGGCCAGCGCGGTCGCCCTGGGGCTGTGCCTGGTCGGGCTGGCGACCATAAAGCCGTTGTTCACGGTGCTGGGTGCGACTGAAGAGCTGTTACCGTTGATCTCCGAGTACATGACTACCTGGTACTGGGTGGCGCCGGTGGACGTGGCCCTGTGGTCTTCGCTGGCCTCCATCAGGGCACGGGGAAATACCCTGCTTGAAAGCAAGATCATCACCTCGGCGGCACTACTGAACCTGGTCCTCGACCCGCTGTTGATATTCGGCCTGTTCGGATTCCCGGAACTGGGGGTTCGGGGCGCCGCTCTGGCGACGGTGATTGCAACCTCTGCAATGTTATTATTCACGCTGTATCACCTGCATTTCCGGCTCAAGGTCTATGCCAGTCCCCTGGCCCGGTTCAGCGTCGTCCTCGACTCGTGGAAGCACATGCTGGTCATCGCCATCCCGGCCATGATCACCAATGCCATCATCCCGGTATCCAGCGCCATCGTGGTTGCCCTGGTGCCCGCCTATGGCG
>JABDJL010000073.1 GCA_013002505.1 Lysobacterales bacterium
TTGTTGTGGGAACGGGCTGTACTGGGCGTGCGCTGCGCTGACTTTTCCGTGACCGACTTCGATCAACGCTTTCTTTCCGGCGAGCTGTGCTGGTTGCGGCCCCCGTCGAGTGACCCGGCAGAACGCCAGGTGGTGTCGGCCAGTCCCATAGCGATCGTTCCCCGTGATCACTTGGGCTTGTGGTGCAAGGAAGAATATAAAACAGAAATTACAAATAGTTATGCGATAAAAATAATGTCACTTCTGGAACAGAAAGGCGCCATGTTTACGCGCGATATCGAACAGGCCAGCGGGCTGTTGCGGCCTCATCTTGAAGAAGGCCTCAGGTCACTGGTTTACGCGGGCCGGGTCACGGCCGATGCGTTTTCGCCACTGCGCTGGGTGCTGCGACCGGAACGGCAAAAAGCCCGCATCGAAAAGCGCCGTGGCGCGGCCGCTTCGTTGCCTGTCGGGCGCTGGAGCCTGATGCCGCAAATCGGGGCTGATACAGACCGGCCGATCGCGCAGCGTCAGCAGGAGTTGACGCAAATTTGTTTCGCATTGCTGCGGCGTTACGGCGTGGTGTTCAGGGCAGTGATTCAGCGTGAAACCCTGCTGCCGCCATGGCGTGAGTTGTTACGTGCCTTCAGGCGCCTGGAAGACCGTGGCGAGGTGCGTGGGGGAAGATTTGTCGACGGGTTCTCGGGAGAACAGTTTGCACTTCCGGAAGCGGTGGGCTTGTTGCGTGCTGCCAAGGGGGAGGATCACGACTCAATGGGCGTGGTCATCAGTGCCTCGGACCCGCTCAACCTGGGCGGCTGGCTGACGCCCGGGCCGCGCACCCCGGCCGGGCTCAACAACCGGGTGTTGTTGCACAAGGGTTTGCCGGTCGCGCGGATGCTGGGCGACCAGTACGAAGCACTGCCGGGCATGCCGCGTGAACTGGAAGAGCAGGCCCGTGAACGCCTGACCATTGTGCGGCCGTGGCGCGGGCGCCGTGCCAGGTAGATAATGGACGATGTCAGACCTGTTTGCGTGGCGCGAGCAGGAACCAGGCCGCGATCAGGGCCAGTACGACCTGGAACTCCATGCCCCCCATCGGGTGAGTTTCGCTCGGGGTAAAGCTCCAGCGCCCCCAGTGGACCATGAAAATGGCGCCCAGCATGACCGGGATGATGGCTGCGCCCGCGAGGCGGGTAATCAGTGGTTTCCCGAACCCGCCGATGATCATTCCGAGGCCGCCTGCCACTTCGGCAAAGCCGACCAGGAAGGCGACGAAGACGGGCAAGCCGGTCATTTGCGCGAAGCCACCGATCCCTCCAGCGCCGGTGAACTTGCCGATGCCGTGAAAAAGAAATACCGAAGCCAGGGCAATCCTGAGCAGCCAGTCACGATCGAAACCGTTTTTCATTGTGGTCATCCTTATGTGCGGTTCTCCTAATCAGAACCGGAAAGCACTCTGTTTATGACAAACAGCCAGGTATTTCTGTAACGAGTAGCAAAATCATTAATGGCGATAGATCGTCACCAAAATGCGCGGCATCAGCCCGAACAGCAGCAGGCCGGTGAAATAGGCAGCCAACGCCAGCGGCTCGCGCTGCGTGAAATACTGCTCGATGGTCAGCCCGCGCAATTGCAACACCAGGGTGAATTCCAGCAGCAAAAGCAGGCCCAGGGCGAATACGCCGGTGGCCAGGGCAGGGGCCTTCTGCGTAATGGCGAAGCGCCGTATGACAAGGCGCGCGGACAACCACGAGACAATAACCATCAGTGGAATCTCCAGGATTTCAGCGGCCTGCTCACCGACCACGGGCGCCACGGCAATCACCCGCACGGTGCCGAGCAAAAATCCGGCAGCAAATACCAGGCCGAAATAGGTTAACGCAGGTTTCAGGGGTAATAGCGCCACGGCAAATCGGCGCTAGCCTGGTATCCGTTTCATTGGTGGCGCGCAACGCTCAACGAACTTGCCGTATTGCCCCTTGGTCAGGAACAGGCGGTGGATTTGCGGATCATTCTGTCGACCCTTGTCCAGGTTCTGTTTCTGATCAAAAGCCGCCCTCAATACCTTGAATGAATGGCGGTCAATTTCAACAAAATAGCGCGTGTCCTGATCCTGTATTCCGGTCATGGTGCTGTAGCCTGTTTATTTCTTGCCTGGCGGCAAAAACGCCTGGCCTGCCGGCCGTGTGGGTATCGCGTAAATAATACACAACACGGCCGCGGCCGCGGCCAGGTGCTTCAGTGCATGGCCACTCATCAAACCAGTGGCGGCGAACACCTGGACGTCAAAGTGTTCCAGTACCTTGGCCAGCAAGTACAGGGCGAATGCCGCGATCAGCAGCCGGTTGTCCAGGTAACGTTGCGGAAACAGGGCAAGTATGACCGGCATCAAAACAATCGGCAGGAACTGGATCAACGCGTAAGGCCTGAGGTCTCCCCGGCCAAGTGATTCGGTCCATGCCCAGTAGACCGCTGCGGCGACGCCCAGGGTTACCAGGACCCACAGCAACGAAGGCTGCCGGGTGCGCAATACGCGTTCACTGAGCAGCATGGCAAACAGGGCCATGAACGCCACCGTCATCGGCAGCCTGTCCCACAGCAGCGATGCATTGTGCGGCGCCCAGTGATACCAGGCGGAGCCAAAGGCGACCAGCACGACGCCGAAACATATAACGCGATAAGCGGCGGTGGACTCAGGGTGACTGAGGCGGGCCAGTCGTTGCAAGCCGACAGCGCCGACCAGCAAGAAGGGCACATTCGACATGACATTCCAGAAATTATTGATACCGGCCAGGCGCCGTGTATCGGCAAACAGGTGATAGGCCGGGTCCTGTGCGATGGGACCAACCCAAAGCAGCGCCAACAGTGAAAGCAAGGCCAGCGCCAGTAAAACGCCGCAGCGTTGTGTGTACGAAAGCATCATGTGCTGAGCGTTCAAAATGGCGCTTCCGATTCCGACAATCAACTAATGAAAACCGCAATTGGCACTAAGGTAAGAGTGTTCAAGACCTGGCCGGTCGGGTTGCCAATACACCCCATGAATGGCCAGGCCACCAGCATGGTTCAAATTGATCATGGGTTCATCAAATCGATGGCCAACCACAAAAACAGTTGTCCCAACCCCAGTAAGATTATCCCACCGAAAAAGGCGAAACGCTTGTGGGTGTTTTGCGAGGGATTGTCTGGATTGTAATAAACCGTGACGGTATCACCTGCCATTTTCTTGCCGCGGTATAGCAGCTCCCCGCCCTTTCGCTGAAACTGGCCTCCGACGTCATGGCCTCGATACTCGTCACCATTGACCGTAAAACAATAATCAAACCTAAGGACCTTATTGACCCGGCTGTCGGGGCCGTCTGAGCTGCTGATCGCAGCCTCCTCGAATAACTCCGTGTTCAAAATTCGCGCCTCGATCGGGGTGTAAAACAAGGCGGGCCATTGCCTGATCGAGTAGCGAATGGCCCAGATCGAGATGCCCGCCCACAGCAGCAAACAACAGCCGATAATGTAGTATCCGATCACCATAAGCGGGTTAAGCAGCGCCTATTCCGGCGCGCGGGTCAATATTCGTGGTTTCATCATCAGGTCGCCGATCGGTTGGTGATTACCCTCATCTGCCTTGATTAACTCCACCACACGTCAGGCGCTGTCGAGCCCGGACTTTCCAAGTTCGCTGTAAATGACGATGATCGCCAATACCAAAGGGCACAAGGAGATCAAACCGAATGTCGTGTCGCCGCTGGCGAATATCGCAGCGCTCGACACGACCAGCGCGAGGGCTGCAAGCGATGCTCCGGTCAATCGGAATCGGGGCCAGAACAACAAGACGCCGCCGGCCAACTGGATGATTCCCAGTGCAGATACAGCGATTCCAGTTAGCCCTATAGAATTCAGAAACCCGAGTTCCTGGGGCATTTGCATGATTTTCGGAATGCCGGCCGCGACACTAAGGAGCCCAAGTGCGTAAGCGATGAACTTGAAGACTATCGGTTTCTTCGTGGCCATGAAGTGGATCTCCTGTGTCAGGTGTGCCGTTTGAATCAAGGCGCCCGGGCCGTGGGGAAAATCAGGCTGCGGCTGCGGCTTCTGCAGGTTCGCCGCCGGAAGCCAGTTGGCGCAACACGTAGTGCAGTATGCCGCCGTGGCGGTAGTATTCGACCTCCTTGGGGGTGTCGAGACGCACGTCGGCCTTGAAAGTCACCTCGGAACCGTCTTCCTTCGTAGCAACGACGTCCACCTGCTTGGCGGTGCCGTCACCCAGCCCCGTGATGGCGTAGGTCTCGGTGCCGTCCAGGCCGAGGCTTTCGTGGCTTTCGCCCTGCTGGAAGTTCAGCGGCAGAACGCCCATGCCGATCAGGTTGGAGCGGTGGATGCGTTCAAAACTGGTGCAAATAACCGCTTGCACTCCCAGCAATTGGGCGCCCTTGGCAGCCCAGTCGCGCGATGAGCCGGTGCCGTACTCGGAACCGGCCAGTACCACCAACGGTACTTCGTTCTCCTTGTAACGCATGGCGGCGTCGTAAATGGTCATCTCTTCGTCGTCAGGCTGGAATCGCGTCCAGCCGCCCTCGGTGCCGGGCGCCAGCAGGTTACGCAAGCGCACATTGGCGAATGTTCCGCGCATCATCACTTCGTGGTTTCCGCGACGCGACCCGTAGGAGTTGAATTCGGCCTTGCTCACCCCTTGTTCCTTCAGGAATTTTCCGGCTGGCGAATCCTCCTGGATGGCGCCTGCGGGCGAGATATGGTCGGTGGTGATCGAATCTCCCAGCAACGCTAGGCAACGTGCGCCCGTGATGTCTTTCAACTCGGGTACGTCCAGCGTCATGCCTTCGAAGTAGGGCGGATTCTGGATGTATGTCGAGTCGGCCTGCCAATCGAACATCTCGCCTTCGGGAGAATCAATGCCCTTCCAGCGCTCATCGCCTTCAAACACGCTGGCGTAGCTCGAGCGGAACATGTCGGCAGAAACACTGCTGGCGATCAGTTCCTGGATCTCGTGGCTGGTTGGCCAGATGTCCTTCATGTACACCGGGTTTCCATCAGAGTCCTCGCCCAGGGGTTCGCTGGTCAGGTCGACATTCATGCTTCCGGCCAGCGCGTAGGCCACCACCAGCGGCGGTGATGCCAGGTAATTCATCTTGACGTTGGCGTGGATACGGCCCTCAAAATTTCGGTTGCCGGACAGCACCGAGCAGACCACCAGGTCGTGCTCACGCACCGCGTTGCCGATGGACTCCGGCAGCGGGCCGGAGTTGCCGATGCAGGTGGTGCAACCGTAGCCGACCACGTTAAAGCCCAGCGCTTCCAGGTCATCCAGCAAGCCTGCCTTTTTCAGGTAATCGGTAACCACCCGAGAACCCGGGGCCAGTGAGGTTTTGACCCACGGCTTGACCTTCAGGCCGCGTTCGGCGGCATTGCGGGCCAGCAAGCCGGCCCCGATCATGACTTGCGGGTTGGACGTGTTGGTGCAGGACGTGATGGCCGCGATGACGACCGCGCCGTCATGGAGCTTGAAATTACTGCCGTTGTGCTCAACGTCGGGCGTGGGTGCAGCAACTGGCGTGCTAATGGCGGTGTCGCCACCCTCGTTGGCAAAGCGTTCTTCCTGCTTCGTGCGACGGTCCGCGCTGAGGTCGTGCATGTGTAAGCGATAATTGTCCGCAGCCTCGGTCAGCTTGACCCGGTCCTGTGGGCGCTTCGGCCCGGCCAGGCTGGGTACGACCTCGCCCATATCCAGTTCCAGTACGGCGCTGTATTCTGCCTCGGCGGCGCCGTCGGTGCGGAACATATCCTGTGCCCTGGCATAGGCCTCGACCAGGGCGACCTGCTCATCCGAGCGGCCGGACAGGCGCATGTAACGCAGCGTTTCGTCGTCGATCGGGAAAATGCCGCAAGTCGCGCCATACTCGGGCGACATGTTGGAAATCGTCGCGCGGTCCGCCAGGGGCATCTCGGAAAGCCCGGTGCCGAAAAACTCGACGAACTTACCCACCACGCCGTGCTCGCGCAGCATCTGCGTGACCGTTAACACCAGGTCAGTGGCGGTGGCGCCTTCGGGCAGCTTGCCGGTCAGGCGGAAACCGACCACTTGCGGAATCAGCATCGTGATCGCCTGGCCCAGCATTGCGGCCTCGGCCTCGATGCCGCCGACGCCCCAGCCGAGTACGCCGATTCCGTTGATCATCGTCGTGTGTGAATCGGTGCCAACCACGGTGTCAGGGTAGGCCATCAGTTCACCGTCACGTTCGACGCCGAAAATCACGCGCGCCAGGTGCTCGAGGTTGACCTGGTGGACGATGCCGGTGTTGGGCGGCACCACTGCGAAGTTACTGAATGCGCTCTGGCCCCAGCGCAGGAAGCTGTAGCGCTCGCGGTTACGCTTGAATTCGATGACATTATTCAGGTCCAGCGCATCAACGCTGCCGTAGCGGTCCACCTGCACCGAGTGGTCAATGACCAGTTCAGCCGGGGACAACGGGTTGATCAGTTCGGGGTCGCCGCCCAGGTCGCGCATCGCATCGCGCATCGCAGCAAGGTCGACCACGGCGGGTACGCCGGTGAAATCCTGCAGCACCACGCGTGACGGCGTGAAGGCGATTTCAGTTGACGGTTCGGCAGTTGCATCCCATGTGCACAATGCCTCGATATCGCTGCGCGTGACGTCCACGCCATTTTCATTGCGTAACAGGTTTTCCAACAAAATTTTCAGCGAGAAGGGCAGCCGGTCCATGTCGAACTGTTTGCCCAGTTCGGGCAGGCTGAAGTAGCCATATGATTTACCGTTGGCATCCAGTTGACGGCGGCAGGAAAAAGAATCACCCATTTTGATCTCCGTAAAGTGCATATCGGGTGCGGGCAGTGAACCCGGCAACCCTCGTAAGACAACCATTATCGCCGATCAGGTGCCTTATTCCCAAATTGAAATGTAAAAAGAAGTTCAGTCTTTGCATCTCCGCTTGCTTAGACGGGAAGCACGCCGCCGCCTGTCTCCAGGACACGCCGTAGATACGTCCCTGTAGGCTCGAAGCAAACATCCCTGTTTGCTACGGTCCTGGATACAGCCCACGGCATGCTCCCCGTATGGATCTCCCGGTATTGGCAGCTGTGT